>NZ_MPOR01000005.1:0-250352 GCF_001896155.1 Pseudomonas sp. FSL W5-0203 | reverse complement strand
GGTTTTACGCCCTGTGCAACGGTGACGCAGAGCGTCACGGGATGCATTACCACGCAGAGCGTGGGAACGATCAATGGCGAGCGATCAAGGCCATCCCCGTGGCCGAACGCGAGCAAGACCTGGCCACCGACACCACCAGCTTGCTGCCGCTCTACCCCAAGTAACCCAGCCTCAACCAACACCACAAAACCCCTGTGGGAGCTAGCTTGCCTGCGATGGCGGTGTAACAGGCGGCAGATGTGCTGGCTGATACTCCGCCATCGCAGGCAAGCCAGCTCCCACAGTTGATCTGCATCGCCTGCTCGGACGCCTGCTTGCACTCAGTGATTACGACGCGGCACCTTCCATTCCCGATGGGGGAACTTGTACAGATAGTTCAGGTTATCCATATCGAACCGGCCATCCTCCTTGCCGGGGCCACCGAAGAAGCTGATGCCGATATCCAGCTTGCGCAGCAGTTTAGGGCGTGAGAGTAGCTCCTTGGCCGCGTGGTGGGCCTCGGGTGAGAACGTCCTGTCGGTGGCGATCAGGCCGGCGGCCTCTTTCAATTCATTGAAGTTCACATAGCTGTCTGTCGCCCCTGCGGCGAATTCACGAAAGTGATCGCGGATCAACCCTATTAGTTGCCGGTCACTCACGCTTGCGTACGGGCGCAGGTCCGGGGCGCTGGCCTGGGTTTGAGTGCTTCGTGCCTGACGATGGTTAGCTTGGGTTGAGCGACTTTCAGCATCCAGTTGCTCTGGTAGAGCGGTGAAAGCGCTAGTGGAAGGTGGGTTTACTGAAAAAGACATGGTGGGCCTCTGATTCATTCAGGGGTTGATTGAGAAATCCACGTTGTGCGTGGTCGCCACTCGCCCTGTGGTTCCACTTCGTTCGTCACGCCCGCTCGACATGCATTGTTAAAGGCCAGCAATCCATATCCCTTTAATTTGCAGGACGTTTCCTAGACAATCCTTTGGCCTTGCGCCTGCTCATTTCGCTGGCTAGCCTTCGCTTCGTCGCTGCAAATCAGCGATCGGGTGTGAGATCCCGTTATTAGCAGGCGCACTGCGCTACAACCGTCAATGGCGGCTGTGTGCGGGCAGACTTCGGTCTGGCCGGGTCCTGTTTTCCGGTATCTCACCCCGCACATAGCTGCCACCTTTTGACGTGTGAGATCGGCAAAAGAATGGCTCCCAATCCAAGCAGGAGCTTTATCCATGAACAAACTTATCCCCGACCCACCCTTTCCGATTTTCGGCGCCCACGAAGACCTGAGTTTCGAAGACGCTATCGCCAGCATCTCCTCGCTACTGCGTTGCGCCGCCACCACCGCCACCGAAACCGCCGAGGGCCTCAAAGGCACCCGGCGCGACGTGGCCTGTTCCACCGCTCACCTGATCGACATGGCCCGCACCCTCGCCGACCGTGCGCTGGATTGCCTGCAACCCAACCCCACTAACACCCCATAACCCCTGTGGGAGGGGGCTTGCCCCCGATGGCGGTGGTTCAGTGCCAGGGATGCTGGCTGACCCAGCGCCATCGAGGGCAAGTCCTCTCCCACATTTGACCTGCGTCGCCTGGAGCAGCAGGTACGCAGAACAGGTAAACTCCCCTCCTTTTCATCTTCTCCACGGAGTTCGCCTTGCGTCTGTTTCATACCTCCGACTGGCACTTGGGCCAAAACCTCCACGGCCAGGAACGCGACTTCGAACACGCCTGTTTCCTTGAGTGGCTGCTGGGCCAACTCAAGGCACAGCGCCCGGACGTGCTGTTGATCGCCGGCGATATCTTCGACACGGTCAACCCGCCGCTCAAGGCCCAGGAGCGCTTGTATGACTTCATCATCAGCGCCCACGAACAACAGCCGACACTGACCATTGTGATGATTGCCGGCAACCATGACTCCGGTTCGCGCATTGAGCTGCCTGCGCCTCTGATGCGCCGCTTGCGCACCCATGCCCTGGGCCGAGTGCTGTGGCTGGATGACGGGCAACTGGATGCCGACCGCCTGCTGATCCCGCTGCCCAATGCCAAAGGCAAGATCGCCGCCTGGTGCCTGGCGCTGCCCTTCCTGCGCCCGGCGGAAGTCACCGGCGCACAGCTGGGCGATGATTACCTGCGCGGCATCGGCCAAGTGCATGAATGGCTGATCGCGGCCGCCAATGCCAAGCGCAACAAAGGCCAGGCATTGATAGCCATCAGCCATGCGCACATGGCCGGTGGGTCGGTATCCGAAGACTCCGAACGCAGCCTGATCATCGGCAATGCCGAGGCGCTGCCCGCCACACTGTTCGACCGAAGCGTGGCATATGTGGCCCTCGGCCATTTGCACAAGCCGCAAAAGGTCAATGGCGAGGAGCGCATTCGCTACAGCGGCTCGCCAATCCCCCTGTCGTTCTCCGAAATCGGCTACAAGCACCAGATTCTCGACGTGACGTTCCAGGGCGAACGGCTGGTGGGCTGTGAACCGATCCTGATTCCCCGCTCCGTCAACCTGCAACGCCTGGAAGCTGCGCCCCTGGCCGATATTCTCAAGCAACTGGGTGAACTGCCCGACATCGACCTGCTCGCCGAAACCCAGCGCCACCCTTGGCTGGAAGTGCGCGTGCGCCTCGACGAGCCGCAACCGGACCTGCGCCAGCAGATCGAAACCGCGTTGCAAGGCAAGGCCGTGCGCCTGGTGCGGATCGCCGCCGACTATGCCGGCACACGCGGCAGCGCAGAGGCAGACGATGCGCAACTGATCGAACTCGACCAGCTCACGCCCCAGGAGTTGTTCAGCCGCGCCTGGCAGGACAGCTACGGCAGTGACGTGGATGAACAGACCTTGAAGGACTTCGCCGTGCTGCTCCAGGAAGTGCAACAGGAGGGCGAACAGCCATGAAGATCCTCGCCATCCGCTTGAAAAACCTCGCCTCCCTGGCGGGCCCGTTCGAAATCGACTTTACCGCCGAGCCCCTGGCCAGTGCTGGCCTGTTCGCCATCACCGGGCCGACTGGCGCGGGGAAAAGCACCCTGCTCGATGCGTTGTGCCTGGCGCTGTTTGGCGCGGTACCGCGCCTGGGTGATACCGGCCAGGCCAAAATGCCGGATGCCGACACGGACATTTCCATCGGCGACCCGCGCACCCTGATTCGCCGCGGCACTGGCGGCGGCTATGCCGAGGTGGATTTTGTCGGTGTCAGTGGCCGTCGCTACCGCGCCCGCTGGGAAGCCAACCGCGCCCGCGACAAGGCCAGCGGCAAGTTACAGAACAGCCGGCAAAGCCTGATCGACCTGGACAGCGACCAACTGCTGGCCAGCCAGAAAACCGAATACAAGACCCAGCTGGAATTGGCCCTGGGCCTGAACTTCGAACAGTTCACCCGTGCGGTGCTGCTGGCGCAAAGCGAGTTCAGCGCCTTCCTCAAGGCCAATGACAATGAGCGCAGCGAACTGCTGGAAAAACTCACCGACACCGCGCTCTACACCCAGCTCGGCCGCCGTGCGTTCGATAAGGCCAAAGAGGCCAAGGACGCCCACAAACAGCTGCAGGACCAAGCCACCGGCGTGGTACCCCTGGCACCCGAAGCCCGCGCCGAGCTGGATCAACAGTTGGCCCAAGCCCAGCAGCAACTCAAAACCCAGCAAGCCCAGCTCAAGCAGCTGGAGTTGCAGCACACCTGGCTCAAGGAACTGCGTGAATGGCAGGAGCGCCATCAGCATGCTGTGGAGCAACTGCAACGCGACGAGCAGACCTGGGCCGACCAAGGTCAGCAACGCCAGGACCTGAGCCTTCTGGAGCAGTTGGCACCGCAACGCCATCACTTCCTGCGCCAGGCAGAACTCGCCACCTTGCTGACGCCCCTGGCGGCGCAGATTGCCCAGCACCTCGAGCAACAAACCGCCCTGCATTCCCGCCAGGAACAGGCGCAACACCAGCAAGTGGCCGCCCAGGCAGCACTGGCCGCGGCCCTGAAACACCAGGCCGACGCCGCGCCCCTGCTGCGCCAGGCCATCGAAGAGCAAAACACCCTCGCCCACGTGAGCCGCGAACTGGCCAAGCGCAACGAGGAAAAACACCAGCACGAAAGCGCCTGCACCGAAGGCCAGGCCCTGCTCGACGGTTTGCAACACACGCAGGCCCAAGGCACCGAGCGCCTGCAACGCCTAGCCACCGAGCTTGAGCACAGCGCCGCCCTCGCGCCGCTGAGCGATGCCTGGAACGCCTACCGTGACCGCCTGCAACAGTTGGTGTTGATCGGCAATCGCCTCAACCAAGGCCAGGCCGAGCTGGGGCAGCTCGAACAGCGCGCCAGCGCCGCCATTGAACAGTTCACCCAACAGCGCGAAGCCCTGGATTTGCTCTACCACGAGGCCGGTGCCGAACCGCACGCGGTGGCCGAACAAATCCAGTTACTGGCCAGCCTGCTGCAAGACAATCGCAAGCAACAGCGCGCCTTCGAAGACCTGGCCCGCTTGTGGGACAGCCAGCAACAGTTGGATCAACAGGCCTCTGCGCTCACGCAAAGGCTCGCCGAGGCCGCGCAAAAACGCGAACAACTGAACCAGACCGGCCTGCAAACCAAGGCCGAACTCACCGTTGCCGAACAAACCCTGACGGTGACCAAGCAACTGCTTGAGCGCCAACGCCTGGCCCGCAGTGCCAGCGTCGAGGAATTACGCGAGCAGTTGCAGGATGACCAACCCTGCCCGGTGTGCGGTAGCCACGAACACCCCTATCACCAGCCCGAGGCTCTGCTACAGAGCCTGGGTCGCCATGATGAAAGTGAAGAGGCGGCTGCGCAGAAAGCCGTCGACAGCCTCAAGGAAAAACTTACCGAACTGCGCGGTGAAGTGGGCGGCCTGATCGCTCAGCAAAAAGAGTTCCTGCAACAGCAGGAACAGTTGGCCACGCAGCAGCAGGGTTTGGCACCGAGCCTGCAAGCCCACCCACTGTCGGCCTCGCTGCTCGCCCAGGACGCCGCCAAGCGCAGCCCTTGGCTGGCCCAGCAATTGGCCCAATTGACCCAAAGCATCAGCCAGGACGAACAACGCCAAGGCGCCCTGCTCAACCTGCAACAGAACGCCGGGCGCTTGCAGCAACAATTGCAAGCGGCCCAGGACGCCAGCCAGCAAGCCCGGCAATTGCTGGTGGACCAACAACGGCAACTGGCCGGCGACCGCGAACGCCTGGAGGCGGAAATCAGCGCCTTCGCCAGCCTGTTGCCCAGCGAAACGCTGGAAGGCTTGCGCAGCGCGCCTGCGGCGACCTTCATGCAGCTCGACCAGCAGGTCAGCCAGCGCCTTGAGCAGTTGGGCCATCAACGCGATGAGCAGGCCGAGCAGCAGGAGCGCCAACAGGCCATCGAGAAACAACACACTCACCAACAGCATCGTCAGCAGCAACTCGACGCCTTGAATCTGCAAGTCGCCGAGCTGGCCGACCAGCAACACGCCGTCCAGGAAAAACTCCGCGCCTTGCTAGGGGACCACCCCAGCGCCGAGCAGTGGCAACAGCAGCTGGAGCAAGCGGTCACGCAGTCGCGCCAAAGCGAGACGGACGCCAACCAGGAACTGCACGCCGTGCACACGGCCCAGGTACAGCTGGCCGCCGACCTCAAGGCCCAACAGCACCACCAGCAGGCATTGGAGGCGGAGCAGCAAGCCCTTGCGACACGCATCGGCGAATGGCGCGCCCTGCACCCAGACCTGGATGATCAGGGCCTGGCACGCCTGTTGGCCCTTGATGACGCCCAGGTCGCGCAGTTGCGCCAGCACCTGCACAGCAGCGAAAAGGCCGTCGAGCAAGCCAAGGTTCTGCTGCACGAGCGCGAACAGCGCCTGGCCGAACACCAGGCCCTGCACAATGGCAACCTGGAGGCCGAGCAGTTGGCCGCCACCCTGGCAACGCTTGAGCAGCAATTGCTTGAGGGTGAGAAACACTGCGCCGAACTGCGCGCACGCCAGTCCGAAGACCAGCGCCGCCAGAATGCCAACCAGGCCCTGGCCGAACAGATTGCCAAGGCTTACGAGCAGTGGCAGCGCTGGGCACGCCTGAATGCGCTGATCGGCTCGGCCACCGGCGACACCTTCCGCAAGATCGCCCAGGCCTACAACCTCGACTTGCTGGTGCACCATGCCAACGTGCAACTGCGCCAACTGGTGCGCCGCTACCGGCTTAAACGCGGCGGCAGCATGCTGGGGCTGCTGGTGATGGACACAGAGATGGGCGATGAACTGCGCTCGGTGCATTCCCTGTCCGGTGGCGAAACCTTCCTGGTGTCGTTGGCACTGGCGTTGGGGCTGGCCTCGATGGCGTCGAGCACCTTGAAGATCGAGTCGCTGTTTATCGACGAAGGTTTTGGCAGCCTTGATCCGGAGTCCTTGCAATTGGCGATGGACGCTCTGGATGGTTTGCAGGCCCAGGGTCGCAAGGTGGCGGTGATCTCCCACGTACAGGAAATGCATGAACGCATCCCGGTGCAGATCCAGGTAAAGCGCCAGGGCAATGGCCTGAGCACGTTGGAGGTCAAATGAGCGAAGCGCTGCTTTATTCGTTCCGGCGTTGCCCCTATGCAATGCGCGCGCGACTGGCGCTGCGTTATTCCGGCGTTGCGGTGAGCATCGTCGAAGTCAGCCTGAAAGCCAAGCCGGCCGAGATGCTCGCGCTGTCGCCCAAGGGCACGGTGCCGGTGTTGAGCGTCGAAGGGCGAGTGATCGAGGAAAGCCTGGAGATCATGCAGTGGGCGCTGGCCCAGCACGACCCCGAAAACTGGCGGCTACAGGGCGATCCGGCGGTGTATGCGCTGATTGAAGAAAATGACCAGGTGTTCAAACATCATTTGAATCGATACAAGTACGCCGAGCGCTACCCGGAGCAACCGATGGAACACTATCGGGCCGAGGGCGAGGTGTTCTTGCGCAAGCTGGAAGATTTGCTGGCAGACCGTGAGTATCTACTCGCCGATCACCTGAGCTTGGCAGATGCAGCGCTGGCGCCGTTTGTGCGCCAGTTTGCCCATGTGAATCGGGAGTGGTTTGCGGGCACGCCCTATCGGCGTTTGCAGGCCTGGTTACAGCGGTTTCTGGATTCACCGTTGTTTATAGCAGTGATGGCAAAACCCTGAGGCCAATCCAATCCAATGTGGGAGCTGGCTTGCCTGCGATGGCATCGACTCGGTACATCAGCTATACCGAGTGGTCCGCATCGCAGGCAAGCCAGCTCCCACATTGGACCGTGGCTCAGTGCTGGGTCTTGTGATCCAGCGCCGCATAGAAATTGGCGCTCTGTTGCAGGTATTTCTGGGTATAGGCCGTGACATTGGATTTTTTGCCGGTGACTTCCACGCTGGCGGCGGCAGGCAATGCCACGGTGGCGGAAACAGCAGAAGCAGCAATGATCGAGAAGAGATTGAAATTCATGGCGGTAACCCTTGTGTGCGTTTGGTTGGGTGGCCTGGGAAGGCCTTGGAACCCAACTTACGCCCGAGGGTTGAACCTTAGAAATGCTTTGAAACAGTAGCCGTTATCACTGCGATTAATACAAAGGCTCAGGCCCCGCAGTGCGGGGCCTGTGGCTTATTGACGCACCAGGAACTTGAGGTCACTGGGGGCATCAATCGGCAATTTCTGCACGGTTTTACCCAGCAGGCCGGTCTTGGGGTCGCGCTCGACGACGACAATTTCATTGCTTTTCTGGTTGGCGATCAGCAGGAATTTGCCGCTAGGGTCGAGGCTGAACTCACGCGGATGGTCGCCTTCGACAGAACGCCGCTGGATTTCCTTGAGGTGCGCGGTGGCCGGGTCGATGCTGAACACCAGCATCTGATTGGCCGTGCCACGGTTGCTCACGTACAGGAATTTGCCGTCGTTTGACGCATGCAACGCCGCACCGGCTTTGTCGGACACCGGTTGGCCGGCGGCATAGTCGAGCAACTGGGTTTGCGTCAGCTTGCCGTCGTTGTAATCGAACACGGCTACCTGGGCGCTCATCTCAGTGGTCAGCCAGGCGTGCTTGCCGTCCGCGCTGAACAGCAAGTGACGCGGGCCGCTGCCCGGTGGCAACTGCACCGACGCCGGGTCGGCCGCCGTCAGTGGCAGCTCATGATTGGCCTTGGGGTCGTAGCGGTAGGCAAACACCTTGTCCGCCCCCAGGTCCTGCACAAATACATACTTGCCGTCCGGCGACGACACCACCGAATGCACATGATTGGACGCCTGGCGCTCCGGGTTCACACGGCTGGCCGGGTGCCCGCTCAACTGCACCGGTGCCGACAGCTTGCCGCTGGCATCCACCGGCAGGATCGCGAGGCTGCCACCCGGGTCTTCCACCACCGAGTAGTTGGCGACGAACAGGTAGCGCCCATCGGCGGCCACACTGGAATGGGTCGGCTCATTGCCCAGGCTCTGCACCTGGTTGATCAGGGTCAACTGGTGGTTCTGGGGGTCGATGCTATAGCTGCTGACACGCCCCACCGGGTCTTCCTGGCCGGGGCCGTTTTCATTGACCACAAACAACTGCTTCTGGTCTTTGGAAATCGTCAGCCAGGAAGGGTTGGCGGTTTTCGCCGCCAGCACCGGCTTGCCGCTGAACTGCCCGGTGCTACTGTCGAATTGCAGGCGGTAGATCCCTTCACTGGTGCCGGCCGTATAGCTGCCGACCAACAGTTCATGGATATCGGCCGGTGCGGCCTGCACCGACATCGCACCGACACTGCCTGCCATCAGCAGGGGCCAGAATTTACGCATCATCTGCTTCGTCCTCGTCGTTATTGTTGTCGCCCTGGATGGCGCTCAAGCAGACCAGACGGTGTTCACCGTCGTCGTTGATCAGCAACCAGCTTTGCAAGCTCTCGTCAAAGGTAGCCGCCTCCAACTGTTCTGGACTGAAGGTCCAGCGCTTGAGTTCCCGGCCATCCATGCTTTGGATCTGCAGTTGCTGATCAAGCTCGAAGTCAAAGGCGTGCAGCCCATTGATGATCAGCATATCGCTGGTAGCAAGGACGCGAGTCAGGGTGTCGGCAGTCATGGCAGTCAATCATTTTGGGGAAAGCCGCAATGATAGCCCAGGCTGTAGCCTAGAGGTTGAACACCGCACCCATGTGGGAGCGATGTGTGGGAGCCGGGCTTGCCCGCGATGCAGATGCCGAGGTGTATCAGTGACACCGCGGCGATGCTATCGCAGGCAAGCCCGCTCCCACACAAGCCCGATCTCGCCATTTGGGAGCAGGATCAGTGCGCGAACAACGAGTTGCCCTTCTGCCCTGCCAGCTTCTCAGGTTTGATCAGGAATCGCGCCAGCGCTGGCAACAGCCACAGCGCGCCGAACATGTTCCACAGCAACATGAAGGTCAACATCAAACCCATGTCGGCCTGGAACTTGATGGCCGAGAAGATCCAGGTGCACACGCCGATGGCCAGGCACAGGCCGGTGAACAGCACGGCCTTGCCGGTGGATTTCAGCGTCTGGTAGTACGCCTCTTGTAGCGGCAGGCCAGCGCGCAGGAAGCTTTCCAGGCGGCTGTAGATGTAGATGCCGTAGTCCACGCCTATGCCCACACCCAAGGCCACCACCGGCAAGGTCGCGACCTTGACACCAATGCCCATGAACGCCATCAGCGCGTTGCCCAGTACCGAGGTCAGCACCAGCGGCAACACGATGCACAGGGTCGCCGCCCAGGAGCGGAAGGTGATCATGCACATGGTCGCCACGCACAGGTACACCAGGATCAGGATGATCAGCTCCGACTCCTTGATCACCTCGTTGGTGGCCGCTTCGATCCCGGCATTACCCGCTGCGAGGATGAATTCCAGGCCGTCCTTGTTGTTTTCCTTGGCGAAGTCCTGCACCGCATGCACGGCACGGTCGAGGGTTTCGGCCTTGTGGTCGTTGAGGAACACCAACACTGGCGCCAGGGAGCAATTGTTGTTGTACAAGCCATCGGCACGGGCGATGGAGTTGTTCAGCACATCCGGGTTGCGCGACAGGGTTTCCCATTTCAGGTTGCCTTCGTTCATGCCCTTGATCATTTGCTTGGACACGGTCACCAACGAGATCGCCGACTGCACGCCCTCGGTGTTCTGCATCTTCCACATCAACTGGTCGATGGGCGCCATGGCTTCATAGCGTGAGCAGCCTTCGGCCTTGGTCTTGACCATTACCACCAATACGTCGGAGCTGGTGGAGTAATTGTTGATGATGAAATTGTTGTCCTTGTTGTAGCGCGAATCCGGGCGCAATTCCGGTGCGCCTTGGTCCAGGTCGCCGATCTTCAGGTTCTGGCTGTACCAGAGGCCACCACCAAAGGCGATCAAGGCGAGGAACACCGACACCGGCGCGACTTTCGGGCTGGCAAATTTGGACAGTAGGCGCCAGAAGCTGTGTTCGCGGTTCGCGTCTTTCTTGCTCTTGGCGATGGCACGCTTGCTGATGCCCACGTAGGAAATCGCGACCGGCAGCAGGATCAGGTTAGTGAACACGATCACCGCCACGCCGATGGACGCGCCGATAGCCAGTTCGCGGATCACGCCGATGTCGATGATCAGCAGCGTGATGAAGCCCACCGCATCCGCCAGAATGGCGATCATCCCCGGCAGGAACAGTTGCCGGAAGGTGCGCCGCGCAGCGGTCAGGGCGTTGTCTGCCTCGCTGGATTGCAGGGCAATGCCGTTGATCTTTTGCACGCCATGGGAAATGCCAATGGCGAAGATCAGGAACGGCACCAGCATTGAATACGGGTCCAGTCCGAAACCGAAGAAGTGCATCAGCCCGAGTTGCCAGACCACCGCCACCAATGTCGTGCTCAACACCGCGATGGTGCTGCGCAGGCAGTTGGTGAACCACAGCAGCAGAATCAGGGTGATGACGAACGCAACGCCGAAGAACAGCACCACCATCACCAGGCCATCGATCAGGTCGCCGACTTTTTTGGCAAAGCCGACAATATGAATCTTGACGTTGGGGTTCTGGGTTTCGAACTTGTCGCGGATCTTGTCTTCCAGTTCATGGGAGAACTTGCGGTAGTCCAGGGCCAGCAACTTGCCCTGGTCTTGCGGGTCCGGGTAGGACTCCAACAGCGGGATATCAACGATGCTCGACTTGAAGTCATTGGCCACCAGCCGCCCGACCTGGCCGGACTTGAGCACGTTATTGCGCAACTGGTCGAGGCTCTGCGGCGAACCGTTGTAGCTCTGCGGGATCACTTCCCCGCCGGCAAACCCTTCTTCGGTCACCTCGGTCCAGCGCACGCTGGGGCTCCACAGCGACTTGAGGCCCGAGCGGTCCACACCAGAGATGTAGAACACCTCGTCGTGGATCTGGCGCAGGGTCTCCATGTACTCCTTAGTGAAGATGTCGCCGTCCTTGGCTTCCACCGAAATACGCACGGTGTTGCCCAGGTTGGCCAAATCGTTGCGGTGCTCCATCATTTTTTCGATGAAGGGGTGCTTGAGCGGGATCATCTTTTCAAAGCTGGTGGACGGGCGAATCAAGGTCGCCTGCCAGAACAGGAAGATACTCACCAACAGGCAGATGACGATCACCGCCGGGCGATTGTTGAAGATCAGACGCTCAAGAAAGGTCGCTTTATCGTTGTGATGACTGCTCATTGGATCCCCGCCTTCTTATTATTTTGAGAGCTCTGCGCCGGCCGATGTGGCAACCCGCACGCCACCCTGCCCCGCGAGGATCAAATTGCCATTGCCTGCTGCCGTGACCGCTGAGAGTGAAATGCGGTCCGGGCGATTGAACACACTGAAGGTCTGGCCGTCGTCATGGCTGACCACCACGCTCCCGCCGTTGCCGACCACAACAATGGAACCGTCCTCCAGCAAGGTCGCCCCCGACAGGCCAAACTCCAACGCGCCACGCGCCGCGTTCAATTGGACCTGCTCCCAGGTGCTGCCGAAATCGGTGGAGCGGTAGAGGTTGCCGCGCAACCCATACGCCAGCAGGGTTTGCGGCTGTGCGGTGCTGATCACGCCAAACAGCGAACCCTCGTAGGGGCCTTCGAGTTTTTCCCAGGTCTGGCCGTCGTCGCTTGAGCGAAACATGCTGCCTTGCTCACCGACAATAAACAGGCCGGCGCCCTTGATCTGGGCGATGGCGTTGAGGTGGTACTGGTCTTCGTTGTCGAGACGCTCGCTGACATCGTTCCAGGTTTTGCCGCCGTCGGTGGTTTCGATCAGCGCACCGTAGGCGCCCACGGCCAGGCCGTGGTTGGCGTCGTTGAACCACACATCGAGCAACGGTGCTTCGCGCTTGAGGTCTTGATATTGCTGGGTCCACGTGGCGCCGCCATCGGTACTGGCAAGAATCTGCGCATCATGGCCGACGGCCCAGCCGTGCTGGTCATCGACGAAAAACACCGCCGTGAGCAGTTGCCGAGTGGGCACTTTGGCTTGGGTCCAGGTGTTGCCCTGGTCATCGGAATAGAGGATATGTCCACGATCACCGACCGCCACCAGGCGCTTGCCTGCGTGAACCACGTCGATCATCAAGCCTTTGGCGGCCCTGGGGGATTCAATTGCAAAGACTGCGGCGGCGGGGGTATCGCTGGCAGCCAGAACCGGCAGCGACAATGCGCTGCCAGCAAGCAGCGAGAGCGCTGTGGCCAGCAACGCAACCCTGCGTGCGGCGCGTGGGCGGCAAACAACCCAACCCATGACAGGCTCACTCATAGACCTTTCTCCCATTTATTATTGTTAGGTCGTCTTCTGTTCCAGGACCTTGAAACCTGCAATCTAGAGCGCCTGGAGGAAGCAGGGGCCATCCTATCGGGCTTTGGAATCGTCTGACAATCGGCGCTACGTTATCTTTTGTTAACTGGCGGCTTTTGGCCATGTGCTGAATATAGCTACATCAGCTGAAATGATGGCCCCACGTGATCGTTCCCACGCTCCGCGTGGGAATGCATCCCCTGACGCTCCGCGTCATCACCGCGCAAACAGCGGGGCGCAGAGCGCCCCGGGCGGCATTCCCACGCGGAGCGTGGGAACGATCAGGAGAAATGAATTTTTATTCCATCTATTGAATTTGGTGAATTTTTATTCCATTAATGGCGTTCCTGAAAACAATAATCCAAAGGACCACGACGATGCGTGAACTCGGAATCGGCTTGATCGGCACAGGCTTCATGGGCCGCGCCCACGCGCTGGCGTTCAACAACGCTCGGGCGGTATTTGAACTGCCCGTGCAGCTCAAGCTGGCCGCCCTGGCCGATGCCGACACCGAACGCGCCCAGCGTTGCGCCAGCGCCTGGGGGTTTGCCCAGGCTCATGGCGACTGGCAAGCGTTGATCACTGACCCCAAGGTCGATGTCGTGGCTATCACCACCCCCAACCACTTGCATTACCCCATGGCCATGGCCGCGATTGCGGCGGGTAAAGCGGTGTATTGCGAGAAACCCCTGGCCGTCAGCCTTGAACAAGCCGACGCTATGCGCCGCGCCGCCCATACCGCCGGAGTGGTAACGCGGGTGGGTTACAACTACCAGCACAACCCGATGATCGTGTTGGCGCGGCAGATGATCGCCCAAGGCGAACTGGGCCAACTCATCAGCTTCCAGGGTGAGTTCAGCGAAGACTTCATGGCCGACCCGGCCTCCCCTTGGTCGTGGCGCTGCGAAGTGGAGCATGCTGGCGGCGCCCTGGCTGACCTGGGCAGCCATTTGCTGTCGATGGCCCGCTATCTGGTGGGCGAGGTCACTCATGTCTGTGCCGACACCCAGACCGTGCACGGCCAGCGCCCCGCCACCGCCGGCAGCCCAACCTCAAAAGCCATTGCCGTGGATGACCAGGTGCATGCCCTGTTGCGCTTCGCCAACGGCGCCCGTGGCACGGTGAGCAGCAGTTGGCTCAAGCACGGCTACAAAAACCATCTGAGTTTCGAGATCAGCGGCACCCAAGGCACGCTGGCGTTTGACCAGTAACGCTTGAATGAACTGCGCCTGTACCGCATCGGCCAGGACGGCTTCCAGCGCGTGCTGGCTGGCCCTGCCCTGCCCGGCTATGCGGCATTCAGCCCGGCGGCGGGGCATCAGTTGGGTTACAACGAATTGAAGACGTTGGAAGTGTACGAGTTGATCATGGCGCTGGCCGGCCAAGGGGCGCTGGGGACGGACTTTGAGGCGGCCTGGGAGGTGGAGCGGCTGGCGACGGCGATTCGAGTGGCCGCCCTTGAGGAGCGCTGGGTGAAAGTGGGCACGGTTTAAAATGTGGGAGCGGGCTTGCTCGCGAATACGCTGTGTCAGTCGGCACATTCAGTGCCTGAACCGCCGCTTTCGCGAGCAAGCCCGCTCCCACATTTGGTCATCTGAACCATTCAATCAGCGCAAGGCCCGGCGCAGCACTTTGCCCACCGTGGTCTTGGGCAATTCCATGGTGCGGAACTCCACATATTTAGGCAGCTTGTACCCCGTCAGGTACTCTCGGCAGTGCGCAAGAATCTGCTCCTGTGTCAGGCTCGGGTCCTTGCGCACGACGATGATCTTGACTTTCTCCCCGGTCACCGCATCTTCCACACCAATGGCGGCCACTTCGGCGACCCCAGGGTGCATGGCCACCACGTCCTCGATTTCATTGGGGTACACGTTGAAGCCCGAGACCAGGATCATGTCCTTCTTGCGGTCCACCAGGCGGATATACCCGCGTGCGTCCATCACGCCGATATCCCCGGTAGACAGCCAGCCCTCGGCATCCAGCACCTCGGCGGTTTCCTTCGGTCGTTGCCAGTAGCCCTGCATCACTTGCGGGCCACGTACTTGCAACTCGCCCTGCTCGCCGATATCCGCCAGTTCGCCGTCTTCGCGTAAGAAGCGCACCCAGGTCGAGGGCAACGGCACGCCAATGCTGCCGGTGAATTCCATCTCGCGCATGCGCGAAATATCGATGGGGCTGATGCTCACCACGGGCGAGCACTCGGTCAGCCCGTAACCTTCGATGATCGGCAGCCCGGTTACTTCCTTCCAGCGCTTGGCCACCGCGGTGTGGGTGGCCATGCCGCCAGCAATCACCAGGCGCAGGTCGGAAAAGTCCCGTGCACAGAACTCCTTGTTTTCCAGCAAGCCATTGAACAGCGTGTTCACCCCGGCGATGCCATTGAAGCGTTCCTTGCGCAGGATCATCTGCACGCGCTTCACGTCCCGAGGGTTGGCGATGAGGATATTGCGCCCGCCCAGGCACATGAACATCAGGCAGTTCACCGTCAGCGAGAAGATGTGGTACAGCGGCAGCAAGGTCACGTTGGTTTCCTGCTTGTGCAGGTTTAACTGATCACCGACCCAGGCCTTGGCTTGCAGCAGGTTGGCGATGATATTGCGGTGGCTGAGCATCACGCCCTTGGCATCACCGGTGGTGCCGCCGGTGTATTGCAGGAAGGCCAGTTCATCGCGGTGCAGGCTGACCGGTAAATGGTGCATGGCCCTGCCCTGTTTGAGCACTTGGTTGAAACGCAGCGAGCCGGGCAGCCTGAAGGCTGGTACCTGCTTCTGCACGCTGCGCAGGATGAAGTTCATTGCCGCGCCCTTGAAGGTGCCCAGCAAGTCACCGATCGCCGCGACCACCACACGCTTGACGCTGCTGCCGACCATGGCTTTTTCCAGGGTATGCGCGAAATTTTCGAAGATCACCACGGTTTCGGCACCACTGTCCTTGAGCAGGTGCTTGAGCTCGTGGGCGGTATACAACGGGTTGACGTTGACCACCACCGCCCCGGCCAGGATCGTGCCCAGCAGGCAGATCGGGTACTGCAAGCAGTTGGGCATCATCAGGGCCACGCGATCGCCCTTCTTCACGCCCTGGTCCTGCAGCCAGGCGGCAAAGGCAATGCCCTGGGTGCGCCAATCGGCATAGGTCATTTCAGTACCGATGCTGACGTAGGCCACCCGCTCACGGAATTTTTCCAGGTGCTCAAGGAACACTTCGCGCAACGAGGGGTAGTCCTCGATCCCGGCCTCTATATCCGCCGGCACGCCAGGCAGGTATGTGTTCAACCAGATGCGTTCGGTGTGTTCCAGGCTGATCGCGTTCATCGCAGTGTCCTTATTGTTGTTTTTGATAGCGCTACTTCTCGACGATGGCGGTGATGCCCAACCCACCCGCCGCGCAGATCGAGATCAGGCCGCGACCGCCACCGCGTTCATGGATAGCCTTGGCCAGCGCCGCCAGCTGCCGGCCACCGGTGGCCGCAAAGGGATGGCCGCAACCCAGTGAGCCGCCGTTGACGTTCATCTTGGCCCGGTCAATGGCGCCCAGGGGGGCGTCAAGGCCGAGTCGCTCGCGGCAATACTGCGGGTCTTCCCAGGCCTTGAGCGTGCACAGCACCTGGGCGGCGAACGCTTCGTGGATCTCGAAGAAATCGAAGTCGGCAAACCTCAAGCCTTCCCGCGCAAGCATGCGTGGCACGGCGTAAGCCGGCGCCATCAGCAGGCCCTCGGTGCCGTCGACAAAATTCACCGCAGCCGTTTCGCCCGTGCGCAAGTAGGCCAACACCGGCCAGCCATGGGCGGCGGCCCATTCTTCACTGGCCAGCAGCACCACCGAGGCGCCATCGGTCAGGGGCGTGGAGTTGCCGGCGGTGAGCGTGCCGTTCTGGCGGTCGAAGGCCGGCGACAAGCCGGCGAGCTTTTCCAGGCTGATATCGGCACGCAGGTTGTTGTCACGGGCCAAGCCGCGGTGGGGGCTGATCAGGTCGTCGAAGAAGCCGCGTTGATAGGCCGCATCCAGGCGCTGGTGGCTGGTGAGGGTCAGCTCGTCCTGGGCCAGGCGCTTGATCTGCCAGCGCTTGGCCATTTCTTCGCAGTGCTCGCCCATGGACAGCCCGGTGCGCGGCTCGCCATTGCGCGGCAGCAATGGTTTGAACAGCATCGATGGGCGCACTTTCATCAAGGCCTTGAGCTTGTCGCCCAGGCTTTTGGCGCGATTGGCCGCGAGCAAGGTATGGCGCAAGGATTCGTTGATGCCAATGGGCGCGTCGGAGGTGGTGTCGGCACCACCGGCAACGCCCACTTCGATCTGGCCGAGGGCGATTTTATTCGCCACCAGCAGCGCAGCTTCAAGCCCTGTGCCACAGGCTTGTTGCACATCATAGGCAGGGGTTTGCGCAGACAACGTGGTGGACAACAGCGCCTCGCGGGCCAGGTTGAAATCCCGCGAGTGCTTGATCACCGCTCCGGCAGCAAACTCACCCAGGCGTTGGCCGTGCAGGTTGTAGCGCTCCACCAATCCTTGCAGGGCGGCGACCAGCAGGTCCTGGTTACTGTCGTGGGCATACACCGTGTTGGAGCGCGCAAATGGAATACGGTTGCCGCCGATAATCGCCACGCGGCGGGTCGGGGCCGGGGTAAAACTGTAGTCACTCATTGCTGGCTCTCTTTCCAAATGAATAGCCCGCGCATATGGGGCTTGTCCCCGACAAAATTGCGCACTTCGAACTCGCGCCGTGGCCCGCTCGCCGGGTGGCGCCACAGGGCGACCTGGCCGGGCAGGAAGATCGGCAATTTGAAGTCGCAATGTGCCTCGGCCTGGTCCAGGCCACCGGGCGGCTGTTGCGCTGCCAATGCGCGGCCCAGGGTCCACATGCCATGGGCGATGGCGCGACGAAAGCCGAAGAGCCTGGCACCGATGACCGACGTGTGAATGGGATTGAAATCCCCCGAGACCTTGGCAAAGCGTCGCCCCAGGTCGGCGGGCAGTACCCAGCGCTGGGTGCGTAACAGGCCGTCTTCCTGTAGTGGCAGAGGGTCATTCCAGGGTTCACCCACCGGATTGCTGACGTCACGGCGCAAATACAGGCTATCGCTTTCCCACACCAGGGTTTCCTGGCTGTAGGCACGGGTAGCAATGCTCAACGCCTGCCCTTTGAGATGGGCCACCCAGCGCTCGCAATACACCTCCAGGCGCAACGCCTGGCCCTCGTGCAAGCGCTGGTGCTGACGAATACGATTGGCCAGGTGCACCATGCCACTGGCCGGGTAGGGAAAGCTTGGCCGAGTCAGCAGCATGAGGTGCAGTGGGAACGCCAGCACATGGGGATAGGACAATGGCACGCCCTGCTCGCGACGAAAACCACACGCCCGTGAGTAAGCGGCGATACCGGCCGACGAAAGCTCCACCGCGCTGCGCACCAGGCGTGCGGTGGGCAATGGCGGCGCACCGTCGGGCTTGGGTTTGCGCAAGGCGCGCAGGCCGTCGAGCAACAACTGCGTGCGCGACGGCGGTGGGTCGATGATCTGTGTCACGTAGTCCATCGGTCAGGCTCCCAACAGGCTTTGGCCGCACACCCGCACCACCTGGCCAGTGACGCCGCCCGACGCCGGATGCGCCAGCCAGGCGATGGTCTCGGCCACGTCGATGGGTTGCCCGCCCTGGGACAACGAATTCATGCGCCGCCCCGCTTCGCGGATCATCAGCGGGATCTTCGCGGTCATCTGGGTCTCGATAAAGCCGGGTGCCACCGCGTTCACCGTGACCTGCCGGGCTGCCGCACGCGGCGCCAGGCCCTGTACCAGGCCGATCACCCCGGCCTTGGACGTGGCGTAGTTGCTCTGCCCCAGGTTGCCGGCGATACCGGAAATCGACGACACGCACACAATGCGCCCACCAGGGTTCAAACCCTGACTGTCGAGCAAAGCCTCACTGAGCTGCCACGGCGCTTCGAGATTGACCGCCAGGACACTGCGCCAGGCGACCTCGGTCATTTTGGCGATGGTCTTGTCGCGGGTGATCCCGGCGTTGTGCACCACCACATCAAAGGCGCCGTATTGGCTGACGTGGGTTTGCAACAGTGAGGCGGTGTCGGCGGCGGTGATATCCAGGGGCAACGCCGAACCGCTCACGCTGGTCGCCGCCTGCTGCAGGGCTTGCTGCGCCTGGGGCACGTCCACACACACCACATGGGCACCGTCGCGCGCCAGCACCTGGGCAATCGCCAGGCCGATGCCACGGGAGGCGCCGGTGACCAGGGCACGTTTGCCGGCAAAGGGTTTGTCCCAGTTGATGGCGGCGTGGCCATCGACCGGTTTTTCCAGGCGCACCACTTGCCCCGAGACATAGGCGGAGCGGCGCGACAGGAAAAACCCCAGGCTGCTGTCCAGCGCGTCTTCCTCGCCCGGCGCCACGTACAGCAGTTGCACGGTAATCGCCCGGCGCAGCTCCTTGGCCAGCGAACGCACCAAGCCTTCAAGAGCGCGTTGGGCGATGGCCTGGGGCAAGTCGTTGCAATGCTCGGGTGCCGTGCCGAGTACCACCACCCGGCCATGCTGGCCGAGGCGCTTGGCGTTGCTGTGAAAGAACAGGTAGAGCTCATCCAGCTGCTGCAGGTCGGTCACGCCGCTGGCGTCGAACACCGCGCCTTGCACCTTGACCGTGGACGGTGCCTTGAGCGTCGCCGGGCTCGCGGCGACGGTGTCGGTGGCGCTGAACACGCGCTGCACCGAGGCCACCAGCCGCCCTGCCCCGGCGATGATCACAGGATTAGCCAGGCCGGCCTGGCCGCTGCGATGCCGTTGCAGGGGCAAGGGTTGCGGCAAGCCGACCGCCTGGGCCAGACGCCGGCCCCAGGGGGAATTGACGAACGAAAGGTAGCTGTCACTCATAGAGGTTCCACTCACAACACAATGGCTGTCTTGTAAACCCGATCGAATGGGGGAGCTGGCTTGCCTGCGATGCCGACGACTCGATGTATCAGTCAAACCGAGGTGATGCCATCGCAGGCAAGCCAGCTCCCACAGGTGGACCGGGGTTCTCTTAATTGACCGGAGCGCTGCGCCGTTTGGCCACCGGCTCGAGCGCCTGCTTACGCTGCTGCAGGGCCTCCAGCAAACCAAAGTCCTGGGGAAAGTCGTCCACCTGGATACCGTGGTCGGCGTATTCCACATAGCGCGCCAGCAAGGCGTCTTCGTCGTCGCTGATCAAGTCCAGCGCCCGCGCCTTGACGCGCCAGTCGGTGAAGGCCGTGGCAGAGATCGGCAGCGGGCCGAGCAAACCTTGCTTGATGGCGGGTTTGAGCCGCGCCTCGATCAACTCCACTTGGGGCAACAAACGGAACCCCAGTTCGCCATACGCCAGCTTGTCGATTTCCGGACGCGGGATGTAGGAATTGGCCAGCAACCGGTCGCGGGTCTCGCCAGGGGTCTGCACCACCTGCGCCACCTGCGCCAACAGACGGTCCGATGGTTTGCGCAGCGGGATGCCAAACGGAAAACTCAAGGTGCGCACCACCGCCGCAGCGGGTTTTGAGGGGTAGTTGTCGAGCACTTCGGCCAAGGCTTCATGGGCGCGCAGCAACGCGTCCTGGGCCGCCCAGTGCACCAGCGGCAAGTCCGCCTGGGGCCTGCCGTCATCCTCGAAGCGCTTGAGCACGCAAGACAAGATGTACAACTGCGACAAAATATCCCCCAGGCGCCCGGTGATACTTTCCTTGCGCTTGAGGGCACCGCCCAGCACGCCCATGGAAATATCCGAGATCAGCGCCAGCACCACCGACAGCCGATTGGCCTGGCGGTAGTAGGCAGCCAGCGCCGAGTCGGTCTTGGCCGGGGCCGCAATCAGGCGTCCGCCGGTCAGGGCATGCACCGCTGCGCGTACAGTGTTGGCCACGACAAAACTCACATGGCCAAACATTGCGCTGTCGAAGTCTTCCAGGGCCTTGCGCCGGTCGGGGTTGTGCGCCGCTTCCATCTCGCGGAACACGTAGGGATGGCAACGAATCAAGCCCTGGCCAAAGATGATCAGGCAGCGGGTCATGATGTTCGCACCTTCCACCGTAATGGCGATGGGGCTTTGCTGGTAGGCACGGGCGAGGAAGTTATTGGGGCCCATGCAGATGCCTTTGCCGGCGACGATGTCCATGCCGTCGTTGACGATGATGCGCGCCCGCTCGGTGACGTGGTACTTGGCAATGGCCGAGATCACCGACGGTTTCTCGCCGGCGTCCAGGGATGCCACCGACACCTTGCGCACCGCATCACAGGCATACAGATGCCCGGCCATGCGCGCCAGCGGCGCCTGTACACCTTCGAACTTGCCGATGGGCAGGCCGAATTGCTTGCGCATCGCCGCATAGGCTGTGGTACCGCGCACCGCCACTTTACCCAGGCCGACGTTGGCCGATGGCAGGGAAATCGCCCGGCCTGCCGCCAGGCATTCCATCAACATGCGCCAGCCGTTGCCGATTTGTTCGCGACCACCGATCACCCACTCCAAGGGAATGAACACATCCTTGCCGGTAGTAGGACCGTTCTGGAAAACCGCATTCAACGGCCAGTGACGCCGGCCGCTGTTTACCCCTGGATGGGAGGTGGGGATCAACGCACAGGTAATGCCCAGGGAACCTGGCGCGCCAAGCAAGCCCTGCGGGTCTTCGGCGCGGAACGCCAGGCCCAGCACCGTGGCAATCGGGCCGAGGGTGATGTAGCGCTTGTCCCAGGTCACTTTGAAACCCAGTACTTCCTCGCCCTCATGCATGCCTTTGCAGACGATGCCCAGGTCAGGGATCGCGCCGGCATCGGAGCCGGCATACGGGCTGGTCAGGGCGAAACACGGAATATCGTCACCGCGTGCCAGGCGCGGCAGGTAGTAGTTGCGCTGAGCGTCGGTGCCGTAATGCAGCAGCAGCTCGGCCGGCCCCAGGGAGTTAGGCACCATCACCGAAATAGCTGCCGCCGAGCAACGTGTCGACAGCTTCATCACCACTTGAGAATGGGCGTAGTGGGAGAAGCCTTTGCCGCCGTACTGCTTGGGAATGATCATGCCGAGGAACCCGGCCTCCTTGGTGTACTGCCAGCCCTCGGGGGACATGTCCTGCCAGACTTGCGTGGTTTCCCAGTCGTTGGCGATGTCGCACAGGGTTTCGACTTCGTTGTCGAGGAAAGCTTGCTCCTCGGCGCTCAGGCTGGCCGGCGCGGCTTGCAGCAGGCGCTGCCAGTCGGGTTTGCCGCTGAACAGCTCGGCATCCCACCACACCGTGCCGGACTCGATGGCCGCACGCTCGGTATCGGACATTGCCGGCATGATCGTACGAAACAGGCCCAAGGCCTTGGTAGTCAGCAACTTGCGGCGCAGGGGTTTGATTGCCAGCACCAAGGCGGGCACCACCACCAATACCGCCGCCAGGGTAATGCCCGGCACGGCCACCGCGTTGAACAGATAACCCGCCGCTAACCAGACCAGGCCAGCGCCCAGCCAGAGGGTGGCGGCGGCTTGTCGATACGCCAGGGCAATCGCGGCGGCGAGACCCACCAATAACCAGATAAGCATGGGGATACCTCTACTTGATTCAGGGCGTAAAACCACACTACAAACTTCAAATCATAAATTCAAATAATGTTTTGAAATTTTTATTTAGTGTGTTGACGAAAAAAATCAGGCTGAACGACTCAGCCTTGTGGAATAAGAAACCAGAACAGCCTAAACAGCCCCGGCAGGGTCTCCAGGTGCACTGGGAACCCTGCTCGACAACTGCTCCACGTGCCCTTTAGAACTTGTAGGTAGCCGACAGACTGACCACATCACCTGACGATTCGGCTTTGCCGTCCAGTTGGGCGGCTCCGAGACGATCAACGTTCTTGGTCTTCAGATTGACCTTCTGGACGAATTGGTGCGAATACGCGGCATCCACTGACAGACCAGGCACAGCCTTGATGTCATAACCGGCACCAAACGCCAAGAAATAGCGGTCGCCGTCGGGGATCCGGGGGTCACGCGTGGAGTTACGGGTAGGTGTCTGGTCGTAAGCTACACCGGCACGCAGGGTAAGTTCGTCAGTGGCTTTATAGTCGCCACCGATCGAGGTCATCCAGGCGTTCTTGTAGTTGTACGGGATGGCAACAATAGTCGAGCCTTGCGACTTGAGTGTCAGGTCTTTGAACGAAGACCATTCAGTCCACTGGGCGCTGACACCTAATGTCCAGCGATCATTGAACTGGTGGACCCAGTCAATCGCCGCAGTAGCCGGAATATCCAACTGAGTGCTGGCATGCGCCCCGTCCGGGAAAAGCTTCAGCCCCGGATACGCCATTTCAACCAATGTTTCGCCGTTCGGTCCAATAGGATTGGTCATCGCGTTGCGACCGATAGCATCCGTATAGACATTGTATTTGCCGGTCATCTTGTTTTTGATTTTGGCGTGATAGTTCAAGCCCAGTGTGTCTTGCGCCGTCGGCTTCCATACCACACCGCCAAACCAACCGACCGAGATATTATCGACTTTCACACGCATCAACGAATGCCCTACACCGGTCGGAAAGCCGGTCCCGCCGAGTCCGGGAGAGACGTCCGCCGCTGCCAGCAAGTCGACGTTCTGGCTGACAAATCCCTGGCTGCGCTGGACGATGGCGCCACCGCCGACCGAAAACTGGTCATTGACCTTGAACGACAGTGAGCCTGTCAGGCCAACGGTCTCAATTTTGGTGTCGACTGCAAAATCCCGCAGCTTGGAGTCTTCGTTCCAAGTTGTTCTCATGCCCTGGGGGACCACCTGGCTCAAGCCAAACGCAAAGCGGTCGCCGATTGGGATCACCAGGAAACCGGTTGGCAGCCACGCGGTAAAGCCACCTTGCCCCCCGTTATTGTTATTGAGCGTCGGATCGCCCATGCTGCCCTGATCATCCAATACCGGCGTATTGGTCACAGGATTACCGTTGTGGTCAAAAGCCTGACCCGAATATTTGATCTTGACCCGGGCATAATCGACAGTCTGCTGCGCGATAGTTGAATCGATGAACGCCATGGCCGCCGGGTTGTTGTACGCGGCACTGGGGTCGTTCTTGAACAATGAACCGCCGCCAAACGCACGGCCCCAGCCAGGCGCACCGTAGGTTGGCGTGGAGAAGCCGCCCGCCTGCACATGTCCCGTGGTCATCAAACCTCCCAACAGCGCCAACCCCAGTAACGTGTGAGCGTGTTGTTTCTTATTATTCATGCGCTGCTCCTTATTATTATTTCGCCCGGCCCCTGCCGGTGGGTCGTGTGGCCGCAGGCACACCGTAAGTACCCTGCCCAACCGATGCCTCGCATGAGGCATCGGCCTTTCACGGGTGATCAGCCCTCTGGAGTCACATGCTTACGGGTTAACCGTCAGCGTCGGGGCAACAACATTCAGCGATACGACGGTGCAGTTGCCGGTCAGCGACTGATTGGTGGCCGAAAGTGTTTTGGTACCAGGAGTCCACGCCACGGCAATGGTGGTAGGGCCGCAGTTAGTGGCCGGAATCGAGGAGATTTTGTAGCCTACGTTGGTCACGGTGCCGGTGGTGCCCGTCGCTGCGGTAAGAACCCAAGGCAGGTTAGTCAGCGTGGGCAGTGCGCACAGGCCGCCGCCGGTCAAGGACGCACCGTTGATAGAAGCCACGCCACCGCTAACGTTGCCGGTAAAGGTAATGCCGCAAGTCACTGCCGCACCGAAGGATGAGGGCGACTTCACCACGATGGTACCGGCATTAGTCGAGAACGGACCGTCTGGAGAAACGGACGCCGCGCTCGCCATGGAGGCGGCACCAAAGCACAGAGCAAACGAAGTTGCACAAACGAGGGTTTTCAAGCTTTTCATTGTTTTTCCTCACATGTTATGGCGATTCATTTCGCCAGGGGTAATGGCCATGATCGAGAGGTCACGGTGAAACTGCAGAACTTCCCTTTCCAGCCAAATTTCAATGCATTTACCGCTACAACTGTCGGAACGTGTTATTCGACAACTTTGAAGTTGGGCGGCATCTTGATCGACACCGTCTTGATCTTGCAGTCTTCGCCAATCGCAACATCGGCGGCTTCCAACTTGCCGGTGGCGTTATCCCAAGTACCGTCGGCCGTCGACGGCCCACACTTGCCACCCAGGCCAAAGGCATGCACGTCTACGCTGATCTTCGACATGGAGCCGCTTTTTGTATCTTTGGCGATTAACACCCAAGGCAAGTTGATGGCTTCGACACGGCTGCACTTGAGGCCACCGTCGAACTCGACTTTGTCGACATTCACCGATGAACCATCGGCTGCAACCTTGCCGGCTACCTTGATGGTGCAGTCGGCACTGATGAGCTTGCCTTTGGAAAAGCTGATAGGTCCTTGGGCAGTGAAGGCACTGCCAGCAGGTTCGATACGCGCAGCCTGAGCCTGGTGGTAAGCAATCAAACCCATGGCCGCCAACAGGATGTGGGCGGTGAACTTGGCAGAACTTTGCATGGTGTACGTCCTTCCCTTGAAATTATTGTTGTAGGGTCAAACCAGGTTCTTGCACTCAAAACGCCGGGCGACAAGGACCTGCGCGATACACAGATCCCGAGTACACCCTGAAGGCTTACTTCATCTCAAAACGGCTTGGCACTACCGCTGTACTTCTCCAGATACTTCAAACGCTTTGACGGCTGAAGATTGGTCAGGTTGATATCGCCGGCATAGTGATTCAGTACACGATGGTCCATGCGACGCCGCCACAAGTACGGCACATAAGCCCAGACAATCATGCTGGCGTAGCCATAGGGAAGTTGCGGTGACTCATCAAAATGACGCAGCGACTGATAACTGCGCGTGGGGTTGGCATGGTGATCGGAGTGCCGTTGCAACTGGAACAGAAAGATATTGGTGACAATCCGATTACTGTTCCACGAGTGACGCGGCGAGCAGCGTTCATAACGACCATTGGGCAACTTCTGACGCTTGAGGCCGTAATGCTCGACATAGTTCACCACTTCCAGCAACGAGAACCCGTAGATGCCCTGGATAATCAGGAACGGAATTACCGCCGCCCCCAGCCAGGCAATCATTGCGCCCCACAACACCACGCTATACATCCAGGCGCTGAGCACCGCGTTCTTCCAGTGCAGGGCCGGCAGGCCGAGTTTGCGCAGGCGTTCGCGCTCCAGGTTCCAGGCCGACACAGCGCTGAACCACACCGAACGCGGCAGGAATGCCCAGAAACTTTCACCCAGGCGCGAGCTGGCCGGGTCTTCCGGCGTGGCGACCCGCACGTGATGGCCACGGTTATGTTCGGTGTAAAAGTGGCCATAGAAGGTCGGCGCCAGGGTGACCTTGGCCAGGAACACTTCCAAGGGCTTGGGTTTGTGCCCCAGCTCATGGGCGGTGTTGATGGCAATGCCGGTGGCGGCCCCGGTGGACATGGCCATGCCCACATACGTCAACCAGCTGACTGCACCGTGAAGTTCAGTGCGTGCGGTGATGAACGCGGCGGTCCTGGCCAGCCAGTTCGAGGGTTCCAGGGTGGCCGTGGCCCGCAACAGGCCGCCGTTGATGATCCAGTCGATACCGCCCGCAGCGAGCCAACCGGTGATCACCACCGAGGCAATCACAAACAGCACGCCGGTGTAGACGATCCAGCGGTAGTAGCGTTGGGATTCAAGGTGGCTGACCGCAGATTCGGGCGGGTTGCTGACGTCTTCGCCGAGCAGGCCGTCAATCAGCGGGATCAAGCCGAAGATCACCAGCACGCCCACCCACCACAGTTGTTGCACGCCTGTGGTGATGGCAAGGGCGCCGGAGAGCAAGGGCGTCGCCAGCGGCATAATGCCCAGCCACCACAGGTGGCGTTTGCCGTCGGCCCACACGGTCGCAGCTGCCAGAGTCTGGTTCATGGCAGCCTCCGCACACATTCGGTAGGCAATGCGGCAGCGGTGCGCTGACTGCTGCGAGAAATCATGCATGCGATAAAAGGCGTTTTTTTCATTATTTTATTCGCTCTTAGGCATTTCAAAAATAATTTCAAATTACACATTGAAATAATTTTTTTAAATAAATAGCGCGGAATCGTTAGGTCGTCAACTAGTTTCTCCAGCCCTTTTTTCCGTGACCGAGCAGTCTCTTTTCAGCCATCTGGTCAGGTGCTCAGGGGCAGGCGTCAACGCCAGGCGCCGCAGTCAGGTGGCACTGTTACTGGCTCGCCAGGGCGACAGGTGGGTTTAACGGCCGGACGCTCTCGCCGGGTCGAGCCCGCTTGGCCACCTGCTCCACCAGCGCCGCCACGCGCTCGGTGGCGGTGATCGGCAACATATGCCCACGGCCTTCGATCACTTGCATTTTCAGCCCTGGCACCTTGCTGGCCAGGGCCTGGCCGTGTTTCTGGAAGTCGAGCACCTTGTCCTGCGCGCCGTAGATCAGGCCGATGGGCAGGGTCAATCGGGAGTAGCGCTTGACCATCTCCGGCAGGTGGTCGTTGACCCGGTTGATCTCGGTGGACGCGGCGTAGAAATTGTCGGGGCGCATGCCCAGCAAACCGCCGCCACGGGTGGCAAAGTCCGGCGGCGCAGGATCGGGGGCAAATACGCCCTTCACCACCGAGTCTTTGGTCAGCAGGCCGATGGGCAGGGTCAAGGTGTGCGCCACCCAGCGCCGCAGCCAGGCCGGGCGCACGGCCAGAGACAGAAACACCAGCGGCAGCATGCGTTGGGGGTGAGTCAAGGGCGCAACCAGCACCAACCCGGACACCGCATGAGGATGGTCGAGGGCCAGCGCCAGGGCAATCGCTCCGCCCAGGGAGTGCCCCAGTATCAGCGGTTTGCCCAGATCCAGCGCCTTGATGAAGGCCGCGATTTGTCGCGCCTGGGCCGGCAAGTCTGCCGGCGTGCCGCTGTGCCGGGTGGAATAGCCTGAGCCCGGCCGGTCGAGGCTGATGACCCGAAAATGCTCACGCAACTGGCCGGACAAGGCATAGGTCAGGTTGCGACTGCTGCCCATCAGCCCGTGAATCATCACCAGCGGCGGGCCCTTGCCCTCTTCGACATAATGAAAGCGCTCGCCATCCACCTCGACGAAACGCCCGTTGATCGGCACGGTCGCTTCAATGCGCCGCGTCATCCAGGCACTCAAGCCCCATAACGCCGCACTGGCGCCCGCCAGCACACCCGCAGCGACAACCCATTCGACAGCCATAGCTCGGTCCTCTGCTTCCCTGCTGCTGGCGACCCGACCGGAATTGATCTGGCCCCAGCCATCGTCCACACCCTGGACCTAGACTTCATGCATACCACGTTCGTCCGTCGGACAAATCGCTCATGCGCAACAAGGCCCTAGCGTAGGCGAATTTTTCAGGTAGATTATTTAAAATCTTTTTTAAAATAATTAATTCAATTTTCCTTTGCAATGGTGTTCTATCTAAAAGACAAAACAAAAACAGGAGCACATCCGATGCCCAAGCGCTTTATTGACGAGGCAGCCCTATGAATGCCCCCAGTGACTCAATCGACATCGCCATCATTGGCTCCGGGTTCGCGGGCCTGTGCATGGCGATCAAACTCAAGGAAGCCGGGCTCACCGACTTCTTTATCGCCGAACAGGCCCAGACCCTCGGCGGTACATGGCGCGACAACCACTACCCAGGTTGCGCCTGCGACGTGCAGTCCCATGTGTATTCGTTTTCCTTTGCGCCCAACCCGAACTGGACGCGACAGTTCGCGGCGCAACCCGAGATCCGTGCCTATCTGGAAGACTGCGCCAGGCACTTCGAGCTGGCGCCCTACCTGCGCTTTGGCATGGGCCTGCAACGGGCGCTGTTTGATGAACAACAGCAGCGCTGGCAACTGACCTTCACTAACGGCCGCCACGTCAGCGCACGGGTGCTGGTGTCGGGAATGGGGGGCTTGTCGCGCCCGGCAATGCCAGATATCCCAGGGCTGGACAGTTTCAAGGGCAAGCGCTTCCACTCCCAGCAGTGGGATCACGAGTACTCCTTGAAGGGCAAGCGCGTGGCGGTAATCGGCACCGGTGCCAGCGCCATCCAGTTCGTGCCGCAGATCGCCCCGCAGGTGGCGCACCTGGACCTGTTCCAGCGCACACCGCCGTGGATCATGCCCAAGCCTGATCGGCCGATTTCCGCTGCCGAGCGCTGGTTGTTCAAGCATGTACCGCTCACCCAGAAGCTGGTGCGTGCTGCGCTTTACTGGGCACTGGAAGGCCGCGTGGTGGGCTTTGCCCTGCATCCACGCCTGATGAAAATGGTGCAGAAAATCGCCCTGCGTCACCTGCGCAAACAGGTGGCCCGCCCTTCCCTGCGCAAAACACTGACGCCGGACTACACCATCGGCTGCAAGCGCGTGCTGATTTCCAACGATTACTACCCGGCACTCTCGCGCAGCAATGTCGAGGTGGTCACCGACAACGTGCTGCGCATCGAAGCCGACGGCGTGATCACCGCCGACGGTATCAAGCACCCCGCCGATTGCCTGATCTTCGGCACGGGTTTCCAGGCCAGCGACCCGTTGCCCCGTGGCTGCATCATCGGCCGTGACGGCATCGACCTGATGGATGCCTGGCGCGATGGCGCCCATGCCTACAAAGGCACCACCGTGCCGGGCTACCCGAACCTGTTTCTGATCGTGGGCCCCAACACCGGCCTGGGGCATAACTCGATGATCCTGATGATCGAGGCTCAGGTCGCGTACATTCTCGACGCCCTGAAACACATGCAGCGCCAGCGCCTTACCACGGTAGAGGTCAAGCCCGCCGTGGAGCACGCCTACAACCAGCAGTTGCAGGACAAGCTCAAGCGCACCATCTGGAACACCGGCGGCTGCCAGAGCTGGTACCTCGACCCGCGCACCGGCAAGAACACCACGCTGTGGCCCGGCTCGACCTGGCACTTCAAGCAGGTCACCCGGCATTTTGCCCTCAAAGACTACAGCGTCAGCCAGGCGCCGGCGCCCGCCCTGCCGCGAGCGGTTGCAACGCCCCACTCCACCACAGAAGGCAGCCTGTCATGAAGTCATTCAACGGCCGCGTTGCGGCGATCACCGGCGCGGCTTCCGGCATGGGCCGCTCATTGGCCCTGGCCCTGGCGCGGGAAGGGTGTCACTTGGCGCTGGCAGACAAAAACAGCCAGGGCCTGGAACAGACCCTGGCGCTGATCCGCACCTCGACCTTGTCGCCCGTCACTGTCACCACCCAAGTGCTGGACGTGTCCGACCGCCAGGCCATGCACGATTGGGCAGCACGCTGCGTGGCCGAGCACGGCAAGGTCAACCTGGTCTTCAATAATGCCGGGGTGGCGCTGTCGAGCACCGTCGAAGGCGTGGATTACGCCGACCTGGAATGGATCGTCGGCATCAACTTCTGGGGAGTGGTGCATGGCACCAAGGCATTCCTGCCGTACCTCAAGGCCAGCGGCGACGGGCATATCATCAATACGTCCAGCGTGTTCGGCCTGTTCGCCCAGCCCGGCATGAGCGGCTACAACGCTACAAAGTTCGCGGTACGCGGCTTCACCGAAGCTTTGCGCCAGGAACTCGACCTGCAACGCTGCGGCGTGTCGGCCACCTGTGTGCACCCCGGTGGCATTCGTACCGACATCTGCCGCAGCAGCCGCATCGACGCGAACATGACCGGCTTTCTCATCCACAGCGAGCAACAAGCCCGCGCCGATTTCGAAAAACTCTTCATCACCGACGCCGACCAGGCCGCCAAAGTGATCCTGCAAGGCGTACGCAAAAACAAGCGTCGCGTGCTGATTGGCCGCGATGCCTATTTCTTCGACCTGCTCGCCCGTTGCCTGCCGGCGGCCTATCAGGCCCTGGTGGTGTTTGCCAGCAAGCGCATGGCGCCCAAGCCGCGCACGCCCGTGTTTGAAACCAACGACGAGCCTCGACTCTGAACAGGAGCACGCACCATGCTGCCGATCCGTCGCGATATCCGTTTTGCCTTGCCTGCCGAGCGCATCAAGAACTGGCACGAACAAGGGCCTGTGGTCAGCCATTTCTTCAATGCCCTGTCGCTGCTGTTTCCCCAGGGCGAGCTGTTCTTCATGGACAGCGTGCGCCACTACCGTGGGCAGATCGACGATGCCGAACTGAAAAAAGAGATCCAGGGGTTTATCGGCCAGGAGGCCATGCACAGCCGTGAACACGTGGCGTATAACGACTTGCTGCAAGCGGCCGGCCTGCCGGCGCACACCCTTGACCGACGCTTGAAGTTCTTCCTCGACCTGCAGAAAAAACACCTGCCGGCGTCGTTCAACCTGGCGGTGACCATCGCCCTGGAACACTACACCGCCATGCTCGCGGAAATCCTGCTGAGCGACCCTTCGCGCTTTGGCGACTCACTCAAGGGTTACCAGCAGATGTGGTACTGGCACGCCCTGGAAGAAACCGAACACAAAGCCGTGGCGTTCGATGTGTGGAACAGGGTGATCAAGCCAGGGCCTGCACGTTACCTGCTGCGCACCGGCACCATGCTGACCACCAGCGTGCTGTTCTGGGTGGTGGTGCTGGATTTTCACGTGCGCCTGTTGATCGCCGACCGCACTTCGGGCGGCACGCTGAAGGGCTTGTGGCGCATGGTGAAGTTCTTGTATGGGCCCAAGGGTGTGTTTCCACGGATGTGCCGGCCGTGGCTGCATTACTTCAAGCCGGGCTTTCATCCCTGGGATCATGACAACCGGGCACGATTGGCGGGCATTGACCGGTTGGTCGAAGAGATAGAGCGCACGCGCCGCAGCTACGACGCTTATCAAACTGACGCCTCCTGACCTAAATGCGGGAGCGGGCTTGCTCGCGAAAGCGGTGGGTCAGTCATATTGATGTCGACTGACACGCCGCCTTCGCGAGCAAGCCCGCTCCCACAGGGGGATCGCGTTAAGGCAGTGAGGGTTACGCCAGGCTCTTGCTGACCACCTCAAACACATCGCTGGACAGTTCACCCGCACCCAGGATGCGCTCCAGCTCCGCTTTCATCAGCGCCTGCCGTGCGCTGTCGTATTTACGCCAGCGTGTCAGCGGCGCCAGTTGGCGCGAGGCGATCTGCGGGTTCAAGGTATTGAGCTGGATTACCAGGTCGGCCAGGAAGCGGTAGCCCGAGCCATCCGCCGCATGGAAGTTGATCAGGTTCTGCCCGGCAAATGCGCCCACCAGTGCGCGCACCTTGTTGGGGTTCTTGATGGTGAACGCCGGGTGCTCCATCAACGCCTTGACCCGCGCCAGCCCGCCCGGCAAGGTGCTGCCGGCCTGTACGCTGAACCATTGGTCCATGACCAGCGGGTTGTCCTTGAAGTTTTCGGCAAACACCGCCAAGGCCTGGGCTTTCTCTGCTTCAAACGGCGAGTTCACCAACACCGCCAACGCCGTCAGGCGTTCGGTCATGTTATCGCTGGTGTCGAACTGATCCAGGGTGGCCGCCAACACTTCTGGCTTGCCGCTGAGCATCAGGTACGACAGCGCGATGTTCTGCAGCGCACGCCGGGCGAAGTGCTCGGCTTCTGCCACGTAAGGCGTTTGCTTGGACAGCTCGCGGTTGGCCTGGTAGCGCAGCCACAAGCCTTCGAACAGGTTGTCGGCCAGTTGCTTGCGGGCAAACTCGCGGGCAGCGTGGATAGCGTCCACATCCGCCACCTCGCTGATTTCCGTGAGGTAGGCTTCGCTCGGCAACGAGAGCATTTCGGCGACCATGGCCTGGTCCAGGCTTTCATCACTCAACACCGTGCGCAGCGCGTCGATCAAGCGTTGATCAAGCTTCAGCGGCTGGCCCGCCTGATGCTGGCCGATCAGCTCCTGCAACACCTGCACGGCCAACTGCTGGCCGGCATCCCAGCGGTTGAAACCGTCGCTGTCGTGCTGCATCAGGAACATCAGTTGATCGCGGCTGTAGGGGAAGCTGAGCTTCACCGGCGCCGAGAAACCACGCAGCAACGAAGGCAAGGGTTTTTCAGCGATGTCGACGAAGGTAAAGGTCTGTTCCGCTTCGGTTACCGAAATTACCCGCGAAGTGTCGCCCGCCGTCGCTTCACCGGCCAGGCGCAAGGCAATGCCGGCGCCCTGCCCGTCCAGCAAGCCCAGCGCCACCGGGATCACGAAGGGCAACTTCTCGACCTTATCCGGAGTGGGTGGGCAGCTCTGGCGGAAGGTCAGGCTGTAGGTCTTGGCCGCCGCATCGTAGGCCTCGCTTACCGCCAGGCGCGGGGTACCTGCCTGGCTGTACCAGCGCTTGAACTGGCTGAGGTCGGCGCCGTTGGCGTCTTCCATGGCCTTGATGAAGTCATCGCAGGTCACGGCCTGGCCGTCATGGCGTTCGAAATACAGGTCGCTGCCTTTGCGAAAGCCCTCGGCACCGAGCAAGGTGTGGATCATGCCGACCACTTCCGAGCCCTTTTCATACACGGTCAGGGTGTAGAAGTTGGAGATCTCGATAAAGCTGTCCGGGCGCACGGCGTGGGCCATGGGGCCGGCATCTTCAGCGAACTGGTGGGTACGCAGGTACGCCACGTCCTGGATGCGTTTGACTGTGGCCGAGTTCATGTCGGCAGAGAAGCCCGAGTCACGGAACACGGTGAAGCCTTCCTTGAGCGACAGTTGGAACCAGTCGCGGCAGGTCACGCGGTTGCCCGACCAGTTATGGAAGTATTCGTGGGCAACGATGGCTTCGACGCGCTGGTGAGCGGCGTCTGTAGCGGTTTCGGCGCGGGCCAGCACGGCGCTGGAGTTGAAGATGTTAAGGCCCTTGTTCTCCATGGCGCCCATGTTGAAGTCGTTGACCGCGACGATCATGAAGATGTCCAGGTCGTACTCGCGGCCGTAGGTCTCTTCGTCCCAGCGCATGGATTTTTTCAGGCTGGTCATGGCGTGCTGGCACTTGTCGATATTTTCCGGCTCGACGTAGATGCGTAGCGCGACTTCGCGGTTGGTCATGGTGGTGAAGCTGTCTTCAACGCACCACAGGTCACCGGCCACCAAGGCAAACAGGTAGGCCGGTTTCTTGAACGGGTCTTCCCAGGTCGCCCAGTGCCGGCCGTCTTCACCGGGGCCGCTGGCGATCGGGTTGCCGTTGGACAACAGCACCGGATAGCTGTGCTGCTCGGCGATCACCGTGGTGGTGAACACGCTCATCACGTCCGGGCGGTCGAGGTAATAGGTGATCTTGCGGAAACCTTCGGCCTCGCACTGGGTGCAGAACATACCGCTGGATTTGTACAAGCCTTCCAGGGCGGTGTTGGTTTCTGGGTGGATCTTGACGGTGGTGTCGAGGGTGAAGGTCTCACTGTTGGGCTGCACGGTCAGGTGGCTGTCGGTCAGCTGGTAGTCAGCGTCCGTCAACGGCTGGTCGGCCAGGTTGACACTCAACAGCTCAAGTTGCTGGCCATCGAGCACCAATGGCGGCAAACCGGCGCCGCGCTCGGGGTTGCGGCGCATCACCAGCTGCGCGTGGACCAGGCTGTGGTCCTCGAACAACTCGAAGGTCAGGTGCGTCTCGTCGATCAGGTAGTCCGGCGCCTGATAGTCCTTAAGGTAAATCATCTTCGGTTGTTCGGTGCGCATGCTGGGGATCCTTCTACTGATGCACGGCGAGCTGATAGGCCGTGTATTTACGAATGTTGATGACGCCGGTGTCGAAGATCAGGTATTGGCCCTTGATCCCCAGCAGCGTGCCTTCGGCAATCGGGTTCTTGTCCAGGTTGAAGCTGACGATCTTGGTCGGATACTGCTCGACCGGGTAGCGGATTTCAATCGGCTCGATGTCGGCAATGGTTTGGATGGCTTGCAGGCCAAAGCGTTCCTGCAAACCCAGCAAGCCCTCGGCGCAAGAGGCGAACAGCTCATCACGCACCTGCTTGAGGTCCACCGCTTGCGCGTCGCCCTTGAGCAAGGCGCGCCAGTTGGTCTTGTCGGCCACCTGGCTGCGGAACAGGTCTTCGACGAAGCCCGATTGCTGACGTGTCGCCACGCGCATGATCGGCAGCGCCTGGCTGGCGCCCTGGTCCAGCCAACGGGTGGGCAACTGCGTAGCACGCGTAATGCCGACCTTGATGCCCGACGAGTTGGCCAGGTACACCACGTGGTCGGTCATGCAGAATGTCTCGCCCCAGCCCGGATCGCGGCAGGTACCGGCGTCGTAATGGCAACGCTCGGGGCTCATGATGCACAGGTCACACTGGGCCAGCTTGGTCATGCAGGGGTAGCAGTAGCCCTGGCTGAAGCTGGTCTTGGTCTTGCGCCCGCAATGGCTGCAATGAATCGCGCCCAGGTATTCCAGGCGGATATGGGTACCGATCAGCGGATTGACCGGCACCTCGGTGCTTCCTAAGCGAAAGGCGTATTGAACGGTCGGCTCACCGAGCTGCGCCGACATTTTGCTGACTGCACCGCGACCAATTTCAATCAATGGATCGCATCCGACTTGAACAGGATATTCGGTACTGGCGCGGATTTGGACGCGCACTCCTGCGGGCCCATATAGCCGGTGCGCTGCTCTTCGGGCAGGTTCTGGATCTCCCAGGCGATCATCGCTTGCAACGACAATTCGCGCTGCTCGGCGGTGAGCTTGCGGCCATCGGACCATTTGCCGATCTCTACCGCGAGCTTGAGGCTCTCGTAGATGTCCGGGGTGATGTTTTCGATCATTTCAGCAAAAGAGGACATAAGGCTCTTCCTTATCAAAGAGACGCTTTGCGACGGTTGTACAAACCGCCGAGCAAACCCGTCAAGCAACCGATGACCAACCCGCCCACATGGGCCGCGTTGGCGATTTCGCCGAAACCGATCATCGAGACCAGCCCCGACAGGCAGAGCAACAACCACACCAGCATCATCACCAGCACCCCACGGGGCAGGCGATAGGCCGGGTTGGGCGACAATAATTGAAAGATCCAGCAGTGCCCGAGCAGGCCGTACAACACGCCAGACAAGCCGCCAAACAAGCCGGGGCCACCGTAGGCGTATTGCGCGTAGTTGGAGACCAGGCTGAACAACAGGGTCAGGCCCAGCAGGTTGATGCTGCCCTGGCGCGCTTCAATGCGCCGACCCAGCTCCCAGTACCACATGCCGTTCATCGCCAGATGCAGGATGCCGAAGTGGATCAGCATCGGCGTGACCAAGCGCCACCACTGCCCCGAGGCCAGGGTGTCGGCCAACGGCGTGAACTGGATGTACTCGCCCAGCACCCGGAATGGCAGGAAGGTCAGCCAGGCCATGGTTTGCAGGTTAGCGCCGAGCAACGTCACGGCCGCGACGATAAGGCTGGCCAGCAAAACCAGCGCGGTGACCGGGCTATGGCGCACTTGCTGGACAAAGCCCGGCCGCGCAACCGGCGCCTGCTCGGGAATATCCAGTTGCTGGTCCGGGTCGCCAGCGGGGAAACGTTGATACAGCACGCGCACGTCGTCGCTGATGGCCTCGGGCACCCACAGCACCTGTTCACCGGCCTCCTCGCTGACGCGGTGCGGCACCTGCATGCGGTGCAGCAACTTGACGAAACCACCCAGGTCGACGCTCAGGGGCAAGCGCAATACAGCTACGGTACTCATGGAATGGCCTCTGGTCGCTCAACGTCGACCCATACGAATTTACGCGGATCCAGCTGGGTTTCCTGGTCCAGTCGATACGCCACCAGCTTGCCGTACAGCACCGCGCTGTAGTCCAGGCAGGCCAGGTTCGGGCGGATCGGCGCGGGTTTGCCGCTGCGCCAGTAGTGGCCGACGAACAACAGCGGTTCATCGACGCCATAGCGCAGCAAAGAATTCTTTTGTGTGGACGACAACGGCGTGCGTGCCACCGGCTCCGGCAAGGCGTCGGGCTGGAACACGATGTCGCCGTAGGTCTTGGGGTCGTCTTCCCAGAACTTGGTGCGAAAGAACGAACGCGTCAGGCCATCGCCACCGGTCAGGGTGAGCCCATCGGGCAGGCGCATATCGGTGCCGCGCAACAGGCGGTCGAATGCATTGCAGGCGAAACTGCCCGGTACGGCGGCGGCTTGCAGGAAGTGCGGGTCGATGCAGCCATCCGGGAAGGTCGCGCGCAGCGGCTGGATAAAACTGTCGTCCCAGCACGCGTGCACCACGCGGAAACGCCCGGCATCGACAAACAGCGGCATGTCGTAGAACCAGCCGAGGAAGTCGTGCCAATCAGCCGGGTGGTGTTCGAACTGGGTCAGGGTCTCTTGGATCAAGCGGGCGTGGCGCGGGTTGTGCTCACGCACAAACTGCTTGCCGCTGCCCGGCGGGGCCGGCGTGGTCCAGCCCAGCGCATTGAACTCGTGGTTGCCCATGATGCACAGCGCCTGGCCGGCCTCGGTCATATCGTGGACGATATGCAGCGCCTCACGGATGCGCGGGCCACGGTCGATGATATCGCCCAGGAACACCGCCATGCGTGACGGATGGCGCCAAGTGCCGCCCTGCTTGTGGTAACCCAATTGGTCGAGCAAGTGCTCAAGGGTATGAGCGCAACCGTGCACGTCACCAATCAGGTCGTAGCTACGCGCGGGATCGAGCATCAGTCGCCTCCACCTCCCAAGCGGCTGCCCCAGCCCAACTTGGTGCGGCACACTTCGTAGTAGTTGTGATCCAGCGGGTGGATCAAGCGCAACTTCTGTGCCTTCTTGCTCACGGTGATGGTGTCACCGGGGGCGCAGGTGAAATGGTTCTGCCCGTCGCAGGAGACTTGCGGGTAGATTTGCATGTCTTTGGACACCACGATTTTCAGCTCACTGTTGCCATCGACCACAATTGGCCGACTGGACAACATATGGGGGTACATCGGCACGATCACAATGGCATCGAGCTTGGGGTGCATGATCGGGCCGCCGGCCGACAGCGCGTAGGCGGTAGAACCGGTGGGTGTGGCGACGATCAGGCCGTCGGCCTTCTGGCTGCAGACGAACTGGCCGTCGATATACAGCTCGAACTCGATCATGCGCGTGGATTTGCCGGGGTGCAGCACCACGTCGTTAAGGGCATCGCCCTGGCCGATCGCCTCGCCATGGCGGCGCACTTCGGCCTGCAGTAGGAAGCGGTTCTCCACCAGGTAATGGCCGTCGAGCACCTTGGCCACTTCGACTTCCAGCTCATCGGGGCGGATGTCGGTGAGGAACCCCAGGCTGCCGCGGTTGATCCCCAGCACCGGCACGTTATGCCGCGCCAGCGCCCGGGCAGCGCCGAGCAGGCTGCCATCGCCACCGACCACGATGACCATGTCGCACACCTCGCCGAGCATCTTGCGCGACGAGGTTTGCAGGCCGTGGCCAGGGAGGATTTCAGCGATGGTGTCTTCGAGGATCACATGCAGGTGGCGCTCGAGCAGAAACTTCTTCAGCCGGCGGACGGTGTCCAACACCTGGGTACTGCCCAGGCGACCGATAATGCCGATATTGCGAAATTGCTCCATGGGGCTCCTGCGGGATCTGGGGTGAGGCAAAAAGAGCGATTATGGGCGAAAGGCCGTCTCAGGCAAAATCCTTTGTCGCCGCCACGCCTTGATGACAATGGTTCTCAGGCACCTTCTGCGCGCTGAAAAGGCTATGCTCGGACCATGACGCCATTCCCCGACTTGCACACCCTGCCCCGCCAACTGCGCCACCCCGAGGTGCGCGACCTGGCGTGGGTGATGCTCGCACCACCGATGCTGGCGCAGACGCCTTGGCCGCAGCGCCATCCGCTGGCGGGCAGTGACTGGGTGCAAGCCCCTCACCAACTCGAAGCCTGGCTGCGCCAGCTGGACCAGGACAGCAGCGCGTTGCAGCAGTGGTTGAGCCTGGCACGTACCCGGCGCCTGGGCCTGTACTACGAGCGCTTGTGGCAATTTGCGGTGCAGCATGCGCCGGGCGTGGAGTTGCTGGCCGCCAACCTGCCGATCCGCCGTGCCGGGCACACGCTGGGCGAGTTGGACATGCTGCTGCGCGACCGCGAGGGGGTGCACCACCTGGAACTGGCGATCAAACTCTACCTGGGCCCGCAGGACGGCAACGGCCAGGACGCTACGCAATGGCTGGGGCCTGGCTGCCATGATCGGCTGGACCGCAAGCTGGCACACCTGGCCGAGCATCAATTGCCAATCTCTGCGCGGGCAGAAAGCCGCGAGGCCTTGGCGGCGCTGGATATCCAAGCGTTCGATGCGCATTTGTGGCTCGGCGGCTATCTGCTCTACCCCTGGCCCGGCGCGGCGCACTCCCCCCTCGGCGCACACCCGCAGCATCTGCGTGGGCGCTGGTTGCATCAGCGCGACTGGACAGACTTTGTCAGCACCCGCCCAGAGGGCCGTTGGCAACCCCTGCCCCGCCATGCCTGGCTGGCGCCCGCGCATTACCCGGCCGATGAAGTGTGGAGTGAAGTGCAGATGAAAGGCTGGCTGGCAGACCTGGACCCGATGGCCCCGGCGCAGTTGCTGGTGCGCATGGTGCCGAACGGTGAGGAGTGGGAAGAAGCAGAGCGGTTGTTTCTGGTGGCCGATCTTTGGCCGAATGTACCGGGGACAGGCTGATAGGTGTGCGGTGTAATTGAGGGCCTCATCGCAGGCAAGCCAGCTCCCACATGGAACCGGCGGCGCCGCCACAATGTGGGAGCTGGCTTGCCTGCGATGGCGATAGCCCAGGCGCTACAACTTATCGATGTGCTGATACTCCAACTGCAATCCGACCGCCAATTCCTCAGCACGCCCCAACCTGATAGGCCCACGTTCGATGTCAATCAGCATGCCTGGACACTCCAACCGCGGCAGCGCGCCCGTCGCCTTGAGCCGCCCATCGGTCACCACCAGCAGCTTCTGTTGCTCGGCCCGATAGCGCTTGCGCCGTGCCGCCAACCAATGCCCCGCCTCCGTCAGCGCAGCCAGCAACGGCGTCCCGCCGCCTGCTCCCAACTGCCCCAACCAATCGGCCAAGCCTTTCGCCGCCTTCAAGCCTTGCACCTGCCACTTCGGCGATTGCCCGCTGGCCGTCAATAACGCCATGCGCGCCCGTTGCCGATAAGCATCGTCAAACAGCTGAGCCAACAAACCCTTGGCATCGGTCAACGCCCGATGGCGCCGCGTGGACGCCGAGGCATCGACAATCACCAGCCACAGTTCAGGAGCCGACCGGCTGCACAGGTGGAACAGCAGGTCCTCACGGCATTGCGGCCGCCCACCCAGCAACGTGCCCGGCCAATTGATCGCCCCGCGCTGTGCGCTGCGGGCCTTGCCCTGCCGGCCGGTGTTCAATCGCCCCGCCTGGGGCCGGGCATCCGCCCCCGTGTCAGCTCGGGGGCGGATGCCTAGGGCTTTTTTGGCCAGGTGGGTACATCGCGGCGGGCGCCCGTGGGCAAGGCGGGTGCGGGCATATCGCCCCACTGGCCTTGGCCGGGCGAGGTGTCGGAGGGTGACGATGACGGCCCGTCATTCGGCGGGGGCGGCGCGCCTGCAGGCGCTTGCTGCTGACGTCGATGGCGCAAGGCGAACTCCGCCACCGCGTCGATATCTTCCTGCTCAATAGCGACAGCGCCACGCCACGCCGCATGGGCACGGGCGCCACGCAACCAGACCAGGTCGGCACGCAGGCCGTCGACTCCAGCGGCAAAGCAGCGCTCGGTGATGTGGGCCAACGCCTGGTCATCCAGGGCGATACTGTCTAGCCGTGCCCGCGCCAGGGTGCAGCGTTCGCGCAAGGCAGCTTGCGCTGGCGCCCACTGCGCGCAGAACGCCGCCGGGTCAGTGTCGAAATCCAGGCGACGACGGATGATGTGCCCGCGCTCGGCGGGCAAGGTTTGCCCGCTCAATGCCACGTTGAAGCCGAAGCGGTCGAGCAACTGCGGGCGCAGCTCGCCCTCCTCCGGGTTCATGGTGCCGATCAACACAAAGCGCGCCGCATGGCGATGGGAAATCCCGTCGCGTTCGATCAGGTTGGTGCCGCTGGCGGCTACGTCCAGCAGCAGGTCCACCAAGTGGTCGGCCAGCAGGTTGACTTCATCCACGTACAACACCCCGCCGTCGGCCTTGGCCAACACGCCGGGGGAGAATTGCGCGCGGCCTTCGCCCAGCGCGGCATCCAGGTCCAGGGTGCCGACCAGGCGCTCTTCGGTTGCGCCCAGGGGCAAAGTGACAAACTGCCCGCTGGCCAGCAGGTCCGCCAACCCACGGGCCAGGGTCGACTTGGCCATACCCCGTGGCCCTTCGATCAGCACGCCGCCGATCTTCGGGTCGATGGCCGCCAGGCACAGCGCGAGCTTCAAGTCATCGGCGCCGACCACGGCGGACAGCGGGAAATGGGGAGTATCAGTCATAGTCAACTCTTAATAGCTCGTTCCAACGCTCCCGCGTGGGAACGCTTCGCTGGACGCTCGGCGTCCGTTCTTGTGACGCAGAGCGTCACGGGCTGCATTCCCACGCGGAGCGTGGGAACGATCACTCAGCTGTCTTCTTCTATGTCCAGCAACAGGTTTTCCAAGGCTTCGCGGTACGCCCCCGGTGCCTGCCACAAGCCACGTTGCTGGGCTTCGAGCATGCGCTCGGTCATGTCGCGCAGGGCATCTGGGTTGTGCTGTTGCACAAAGGCACGGGTATCAGGGTCCAGCAGGTAGGCATCGGCGAGCAAGGCGTATTGGTGATCGTCAATCAGCGCGGTGGTAGCGTCGAAGGCGAACAGGTTGTCCACGGTCGCGGCCATTTCAAACGCGCCTTTATAGCCATGGCGCTTCACGCCTTCGATCCACTTGGGGTTGGCCGCACGGGAACGGATCACCCGGTTGAGCTCTTCCTTCAAGGTGCGGATTTTCGGCACGTCCGGCTGGCTGTGGTCGCCATGGTAGCTGGCGGCCTTTTCGCCGCTCAGGGTTTCCACGGCGGCCAGCATGCCGCCCTGGAATTGGTAGTAGTCGTTGGAGTCGAGCAAGTCGTGCTCGCGATTGTCCTGGTTCTGCAACACCGCCTGCACCTGGCTCAACCGCTGGGCAAATTGCTCGCGGGCCGCAGTGCCTTCGTCAGCCCCCCCGTAAGCGTAGCCACCCCAGTTCAGGTAGACCTCGGCCAAGTCCTCGCGGCTCTGCCACAAGCGCCCGTCAATCGCGCCCTGCACGCCCGCGCCATAGGCACCCGGTTTGGCGCCGAAAATGCGCCAGCCGGCTTGCTTGGCCGCGGCACCTTCATCCAGGCCCGCCTCAAGCAATGCTTGGCGTTCACTGCGCACTTTGGCGGCCAGCGGGTTCATGTCGTCGGGTTCATCCAGGGCCGCCACCGCCTGCACCGCCGCATCGAACAGGCGGATCAGGTTGGCAAACGCATCGCGGAAGAACCCGGACACGCGCAGGGTCACGTCCACGCGCGGACGGTCCAATAAGCTGATCGGCAGGATCTCGAAATCGTCCACCCGCTGGCTGCCGGTGGCCCATACCGGGCGCACGCCCATCAGCGCCATGGCTTGGGCGATATCGTCCCCGCCAGTGCGCATGGTGGCAGTGCCCCATACCGACAGGCCGAGCTGACGCAGGTGGTCACCGTGGTCTTGCAGGTGCCGCTCAAGAATCAGGTTGGCCGACTGGAATCCGAGACGCCAGGCCGTGGTGGTTGGCAGGTTGCGTACGTCCACGGTAAAGAAGTTACGCCCCGTAGGCAGCACATCCAGCCGACCGCGACTCGGCGCACCGCTGGGCCCCGCCGGGACAAAACGCCCACTCAAGGCATCGAGCAAGCCACGCATCTCTGCGGGGCCGCAGGCATCCAGGCGTGGCGCGACGACGATGCGCAGGCCTTCGATCACCGCCTTCACCTCCTGCCAGCCGGGCTCTTCCAACTGTTCGATGGGGCCTTCCAGTGCCTGCTCGATCAAGCGCGCCGCGTACAACTCCAGACGTTCACGGGTATCCCCGGCCGTACGCCACAGCTGATCGTCAATCTTCTGCAACACCAACGGGCGCCGCCCCGTCCAGGGCTCGGCCAGTGCGCAATCGAGCGGATCAAACCCCAGGTCGAATGCCTTGGCCAACACTCGCAGCAGGCTCGACTGCGGGCCCCGGCCATCGCCACGGGGAATGCGCAACAGCGCCAGCAAGGTGTCGATACGCAAGCGGCCCTCGGGCGACTCGCCAAAGATATGCAGGCCATCGCGGATCTGCGATTCCTTCAAGTCGCACAGGTAGGTATCCAGGCGCGGCAGCCACACCGCCGCGTCCGCCTCACTGCCCAGTTCAAGCTCCTGGTCGATACGGGTTTCGCGCACCAGTTTGAGGATGTCTTTTTGCAGCTCCAGCGCACGGCGCGGGTCGAGCAATTGCGCCTCGTAATATTCGTCGGCCAATAACTCAAGGTCACGCAGCGGGCCGTAGGTTTCGGCGCGGGTCAGCGGTGGCATCAGGTGGTCGATGATCACCGCCTGGGTGCGCCGCTTGGCCTGGGCGCCCTCACCCGGGTCGTTGACGATAAACGGGTAGATATTCGGCAGCGGCCCCAGCAATGCATCCGGCCAGCAGTGCTCCGACAGGCCCACGCCTTTGCCGGGCAGCCACTCCAGGTTGCCGTGCTTGCCCACATGGATCACGCCGTGGGCGCCGTAGGTATGGCGTAGCCAGAAATAGAACGCCAGGTAGCCATGGGGCGGCACCAGGTCCGGGTCGTGGTACACCGCGCTGGCATCTACCTGGTAACCCCGGGCCGGCTGGATGCCGACAAAGGTCAGGCCCAGGCGCAGGCCGGCGACCATCAAGCGGCCATCGCGGCACATCGGATCGTTTTGCGGCGCGCCCCAACGCTCCAGCACGGCCTGGCGATTGGAGGCCGGCAAACGATCAAACATCGCCTGGTATTCCACAAGGCTCAGGCTTTGATGGCAGGGGCGCAGGTCGAGGCTGTCGAGATCGTTGGTGACGCCGCCGAGCAGTTCGTGGATCAGCGCGGTGCCGCTGTCGGGCAGCCGCTCCGCCACCGGGTAGCCCTCGGCTTGCAAGGCGCGCAGGATATTCAGCGCTGCCGCAGGGGTGTCCAGGCCTACGCCGTTGCCGATGCGACCGTCGCGGGTCGGGTAGTTGGCGAGGATCAACGCAATCCGTTTCTCGGCATTGGGCACCCGCGCCAACTCGACCCAACGGCGTGCCAGCTCAGCGACAAAATCCATGCGTTCGGGCGCTGCGCGGTAGCACACCACGTCCGACTGGCTGCGCTCGCTGCGCCAGGCCAGGTCCTTGAAACTGATCGGCCGGCTGATGATGCGCCCGTCCAACTCCGGCAAGGCAATGTGCATCGCCAGGTCGCGGGGCCCCAGGCCTTGTTCGCTGGCCTGCCAGCCGGGCTGGTTGTCCTGGGCGCAGATCGCCTGGATCACCGGGATATTGCGGCGAAACGGGCGCAAATGCGGCGCTTCCGGGCTCGATTGGGCAAAGCCGGTGGTGTTCAGAATTACCGCGGCTTGCACGTCATCCAGCAGGTCCTCGACCACCGTGAGGCAGCCGGGTTCTTTCAAACTGGCCACCGCGACAGGCAAGGGGTTGAGGCCCGCCGCCTGTAAGCGCTGGCAGAACACATCAATAAAACCGGTATTGGCCGCCTGTAAATGGGAGCGGTAGAACAGCACCGCAGCCACCGGCCAATCAGCGTGCCAATCGGCCTGCCAGTCATTGAGGCGGGCATTGGCGTTGTGCGGGTGATAGATCGCCGTGCGCGGCAGCGCTTGCGGCTCGGCCCAGGCATAGTCGCGTCCCAGGTGGGCACTGGCCAGGCAGTGGTAAAAATCCAGGGCATTGCCCAGGCCACCTTGGCGCAGGAAGTGCCACAGGCGCTCGCGGTGTTCGGCCGCAACGGTGCTCAGGCTGCTGAGTTCCGGGTCCGGGCGGTCGTCACCCGGCACTAGAATCAGGGTGACGCCGCGTTCGGCCAACTCCACCAGGCGCTCGATGCCGTAGCGCCAATACCCGATGCCGCCGTGCAATGACAGCAGGATGACCTTGGCGTGGCGCAATACCTCGTCGACGTACAGGTCGACCGAGGCATGGTTCTGCACCTGCATTGGGTTGGCCAGGCGCAGGCTGGGGTAATCCTCGGGCAATTGCTGGGCGGCTTCGGCGAGCAGCGCCAGGCTGGAATCGCCGCTGCACAGGATCACCAGTTCAGCGGGGGTCTGGCCAAGGTCGGCAATATTGTCGTCCGCGACGAAACCACCGGGTTGGGTCCTGAGCAGGTGCATGGTTAAACGCTGAGGGCAGCGCGCAATTGCGCTTCGAGGCCAGCGGCGTCCAGTTCCTGGCCGATCAGCACCAGGCGCGTGGTGCGTGCTTCGTCAGCGCCCCAGGCACGGTCGAAGTGTTTGTCAAAGCGCGTGCCCACGCCCTGGATCAGCAGGCGCATCGGTTTGTTGGGGATCGCGGCGAACCCTTTCACCCGCAGGATGCCGTGCTGCACCACCAATTGGGTCAGGGCGTCGAGCAGCAGCGCCTCATCGGCTTGGGGCAAGTCGATGGAGATGGAGTCGAAGGCATCGTGATCGTGGTCGTCTTCACCTTCGTGGTGATGGTCGTGATGGCTGTGACGCCCGTCGATATGTTCCTCGGAACCGGCGCCCAGGCCGATCAGCACGTCCAGAGGCAGGCGACCGCTGCTGGCTTCGATGATCTTCACCGCGGCCGGCAGTTCTTCGGCGACCTCCAGGCGCACGCGGGCCAGGTCTTCGGCGCTGATCAGGTCGCTTTTGTTGAGGATCACCAGGTCGGCGCTGGCCAGTTGGTCGGCGAACAGCTCATGCAACGGCGACTCGTGGTCCAGGTTCGGGTCAAGTTTGCGCTGGGCGTCGACCTGGTCCGGGAAGGCGGCAAAGGTACCGGCGGCCACGGCCGGGCTGTCGACCACGGTGATCACCGCGTCAACGGTGCAGGCGCTGCGGATTTCCGGCCACTGGAAGGCTTGCACCAACGGCTTGGGCAGGGCCAGGCCCGAGGTTTCGATGAGGATATGGTCCAGGTCACCGCGACGGGCGACCAATTCGCGCATCACCGGAAAGAACTCTTCCTGCACCGTGCAGCACAGGCACCCGTTGGCCAGTTCGTAGACGCGGCCATTGGCTTCTTCTTCGGTGCAACCGATAGAACACTGCTTGAGGATTTCACCGTCGATGCCCAGCTCGCCGAACTCGTTGACGATCACCGCAATGCGACGGCCCTGGGCGTTGTCGAGCATATGGCGCAACAGCGTGGTTTTGCCCGAGCCAAGGAAGCCGGTAACGATGGTGACGGGAAGTTTGGCCAGTGTTTTCATCGAATGCCCTTTGGGGCGGGCATACGGGACGACAGGCCCTGCGGCGGCGCGCAGCAGCGGATTTCGTCACCGGATCACCCCGCCCGGTTGAATTGGAAAATCAGTCGCGAGGCAGGTCTCCTGGCTTGGGGTGTGCAGGTCTTGCGACCAACGCTGACTGCGCCTTCCCGCCCTATCGGCAGTGGCGTGGCAGTCAACTGAACCCTTCACAGTTGCGGGGGCAGCCGCGGCTTGAACCGCGTTCCCTTCTTAGCTTCGGCCTGGGCCGAAGAACCTCGAGGGTGCAAGGCTACGCAGTGCACGGCAGGCGGTCAATGCTCAAGCACCTACCGGCAAGTCGGTCCAGGCAGCGGCCAACTAGGCGTAGCGCTGCCTGCCAGGATTGGCGGTGATGATGTCGGGCACATTGATCGGGCCGTAAGCCTTGAGGAAAAAATCAAATCGGCCATTCCCTGTGAGGTCGATGGCCAGCCTAGACAGGTTAGTCGTACGGTTGTAATCCAGAATCGCTTCACCTGGTTTGCCCGTCAGCCGCCTGACGAACCTCAGGGCATCAACCCCCGCGTTGCCCAGCAGGTTCGACAGATCGATTCTGTCCACACCCGTGACAAAATCCATAATCTGATCGGGATATTCCGGCGTGGAGTCGCTGGCATTGTCGTAAGCGAAGGTGTCAGCGCCCCCCGCACCTCGGAGTCGATCCGCACCCGCCCCACCTTTAAGCACGTTGTTTGCTTGGTTACCAATGATCGAGTCATGCCCGGAGCCGCCGATTGCATTCTCCAGCGTAACCCCCTTGGCAATGGAAACATTCCCCACCAGGCCGCCAACATCCGAAAAGGACTCCGCCCGCAAATTGATAGTCTGGTTTTGGTGATACTTGGAAAAGTCAAACTTATCGACACCACCACCGTCCCATACACAAAACAAGGCCGTATCGTGACGCGAGTTCAACTCCAGATAGTCTCGTCCCGCATTGGAGTTGAAGCCATAGGTGGTATCTGAATTGCGCGTCGTGTTATTGGCACCATAAACCCGCTGCGCAGCGGCGATATCATCCATCATCGGCGCCGACGGTAACTTTCCATTGAAGTGTTTACCCGCTTCAGGTGCATCGAAGTAGCTCATCACGCTGTAAGCCCGCGTATCCTGAGCATATAAGGCGTGATCGCGGTAATTGGGATTACCAAAATTATAGGTGCCTGGGTGTAACAGGCCCAGGTTGTGCCCAATTTCATGGGTCAGGGTCATTCGCCCATGGTTGTGCAAGGCTGGATTAGTATTGGTGCCAAATCGGGGATTGATCAGCACTTTACCTTCCTGGCCCGGATACTGGCCGAAGGCGACCTCGTAGTCCGTGCTATTGGAGAACGCTAGAAGCCCCTCGGGGCGACGACTGCCTTCCTGGAATGAAACATTCGCGACATCCTCCCACGATTGCATCGAGCGCCGGGCCTGCTCTTTCTGGGTCGCATTGAACGCCGTGTGCCCTCTTGCGTGCTTGTTGAATGAATAGGAGATCTGCGTGATGCCGTCGCGATTGGCGTCAAACCAACGATGGCCGGTTCGAGTGATTTGACGCGCGGCCTGATCAACCGTGAAAGAGGGTTTATCAACGTTCGATTCAGAGGGGTCGTTGGGCCTGAGGGTCGCATCGGCCACCGCTGATTGCTGATCGCCAGCAAGCGGCGCATGAAAACTTTGCAGCGTATTGGAAAGTCGCATAAAGCCCACCGTTAATTTCAATGTTGCGCGGGGAGATAAACCGGGTTTCCTTCTGAGTTATCGAAAAAAGCGCAGGCGTTCCCAAACACTTCATACATCGCGTGTCTGCCTATTGCGTCTGCAAATACTTCATCGCCGTGTACTTCGTAGGTGTCCTCATCCAATTGACGCTGACCTGCACACCATGCTCTCCTACACACCTTGTTTCGGGTGCCCTTCACAGGGTGAAACGGGAAACCGGTGCGTCAAATCCAATGACAAGTCCGGTGCTGCCCCCGCAACGGTAAGCGAGCGAAGCGTCATGGCCACTGTGCTTTTGCATGGGAAGGCGATGCTTTCAGGAGGACTCTTTCAAGAGCCGCCCCTCGCAAGCCCGGAGACCGGCCCGAAAAATTCAGATAACAAACCCGCGGTGGGCGGGCGCTGTTCGAACCCTGCGTGCCTGGCGCGTGGGGTTTTCATGCGCTCGTTTCACCCTGACACCTGAAAGGGACGCGCCATGTCGATCATCAGCAGCACTTCGCACACCGCCACTAGCACCGCCACCCTCAGCCAACGCCTGACCGCCGCCATCGGTGCGTCGATCCTTGGCGCGTGCCTGGTGTATTTCGCCGGGTTCTCGCATATCGAGGCAGTGCACAACGCCGCCCACGATACCCGCCACAGCGCCGCGTTCCCGTGCCATTGAGAGCTGCCGACATGATCAAGCGTATTGCGCAAACCGCAGGTTTCACTGGGCTATTGGCTGCCTTGCTGCTCACCCTGCTGCAAAGTTTCTGGGTGGCACCGCTGATTCTGCAGGCGGAAAGCTTTGAAAAAGCCCCGCCAGACTCCGAAATGGTGCATGAGCACGCCGCTGGCGCTGCAGCCCACAGCCACGATGCCCAAGCCTGGGAGCCGGAAGATGGCTGGCAGCGGGTGTTGTCCACCACTGGAGGCAACCTGGTGGTGGCCGTAGGCTTTGCACTGATGCTCGCCGGCCTCTACACGCTGCGTGCGCCGACCCGCACCGCGCAAGGCCTGCTCTGGGGCCTGGCCGGCTACGCGACCTTTGTACTGGCACCCACCCTGGGCCTGCCACCGGAACTGCCGGGCACTGCGGCGGCGGACCTGACACTGCGCCAGACCTGGTGGATCGGCACCGCAGCCTCCACCGCCGCCGGCCTGGCGCTGATCGTGTTCGGCCGCAACTGGCTGTTGAAAGGCCTTGGGCTGGCGATTCTTGCCGTGCCCCACGTCATCGGCGCGCCGCAACCTGAGGTACATTCGATGCTGGCCCCGGAGGCGCTCGAAGCGCAGTTCAAGATCGCCTCGCAATTGACCAACGTTGCTTTCTGGCTGGCCTTGGGCCTGATCAGCGCATGGTTGTTCCGCCGCAACCGCGACGACCAATACTCGGCATGATCCTGGTTGTCGGTTTGGGCTGCCAGCGGGGCTGTGAGGTTCACAGCCTGCTGGCGTTGCTCGACAGCGCCCTGGTCGAGGCCGGCATTGATCGCTCACGCGTGACCGCGCTGGCAAGCATTGACCACAAACGCGATGAACCTGGGCTGCTGGCACTGGCCCAGCGATTGAACCTGCCCTTGCAGTGCTTCAGCGCCGAGCACCTGGCGGGCTATGAACATCGGCTGAGCCATCGCTCAGCGCTGGCTTTTGCTCACACCGGCTGTTACGGCGTGGCCGAAAGCGCCGCCCTGGCCCTCGCCGAACAGCTGTCCGACAGCCCTGCCCGCCTGCTGATCACCCGTCAAAAAAGCGCGCAGGCCACCTTTGCGTTAGCCTGCGCGGGCTAAAAACCCGATAATTTCCGCTCTTGAGCATGAGCCGTGTTCATGCTCGCCCGTTTTTCAACAGGATTTCTCCATGACCGTCTACTTTATCGGCGCCGGCCCCGGTGACCCGGAATTGATCACCGTCAAGGGCCAGCGGCTGATCCGCAGTTGCCCGGTGATCATCTACGCCGGCTCGCTGGTGCCCGCCGCCGTGCTGGAAGGTCATCAGGCGCTCCAGGTGGTCAACAGCGCCGAACTGCACCTGGAGCAGATCATCGAGCTGATCAAGACGGCCCATGCCCAAGGCCAGGACGTGGCGCGGGTGCACTCCGGTGATCCCAGCCTGTATGGGGCGATTGGTGAACAAATACGCCATTTGCGTGAGCTGGGCATCCCTTTCCAGATCATTCCAGGGGTCACGGCGGTCGCCGCGTGCGCGGCCCTGCTGGAGACCGAACTGACCCTGCCGGACATCGCCCAAAGCGTGATCCTGACCCGTTACGCCGATAAAACCAGCATGCCCCCCGGTGAAGACTTCGACAGCCTGGCGCGACATGGCACCACGATGGCGATTCATCTGGGGGTCAATCATCTGGAGAAAATCGTTGCCGAGCTGCTGCCGCATTACGGTTCGGACTGCCCGATTGCCGTGGTACACCGTGCCACCTGGCCGGATCAGGATTGGGTGGTCGGTACGCTGAGTGACATTGCCGAGAAAGTTGCGGCGAAGGGGTTTCGGCGGACAGCGTTGATTGTGGTGGGGCAGGTGTTGGCCAGTGACAGCTTCAGCGAGTCGTCGCTGTACCGCGCAGGGCATGCGCACCTCTATCGCCCCTGAAGCCAGCTCCCAAACTTGATCTGCTTTATCAGATATATTTTGCAACTCTATGAATTTAAATAATAAAAAACGGCGCTCACGAGGCGCCGTCTTTTATGTTCGCAGTGAACACCTTACTCAGTAGTAGGCGTTTTCTTTCTGCGTGTGATCAGTCACGTCACGTACACCCTTGAGTTCAGGAATACGTTCCAGCAGCGTGCGCTCGATGCCCTCACGCAAGGTCACGTCCGCCTGGCCGCAGCCCTGGCAGCCGCCGCCGAATTTCAGCACGGCGATACCGTCATCCACCACGTCGATCAGACTCACCTGGCCGCCGTGGCTGGCCAACCCCGGGTTGATCTCGGTTTGCAGGTAATAATTGATGCGCTCGTTGACCGGGCTGTCGGCGTTGACGTTCGGCACCTTGGCGTTGGGCGCTTTGATGGTCAACTGGCCGCCCATACGGTCGGTGGCGTAGTCGACCACGGCGTCGTCAAGAAAGGCTTCGCTGAAGGCATCGATGTACGCGGTGAAGCTTTTGAGCCCCAGGGCGGTGTCTTCAGGCTTCTCTTCGCCGGGCTTGCAGTAGGCAATGCAAGTCTCGGCATACTGGGTGCCGGGCTGGGTGATAAAGACGCGGATGCCGATACCCGGGGTGTTCTGCTTGGACAGCAGGTCAGCCAGGTAATCGTGGGCGGCGTCGGTAATGGTTATGGCAGTCATGGAAACTCCTCACAGGCTTGCCCGCAGTTTACGCCAAATTATTACGCAGGTACAAAGTCCGAGTATTTTTGTCGGGAAAGACCTGTTCCTGTTGGCCTGACGCATCGTGACACCTGGCCATTTCTGCGAAAACCTGTGCCTACCTATATAGCCCCCCCCGCAAACCCCGGCTCAATAGAGTGAATCCTCTTCGACTACGGATTGTGAGGATTGAATGAATAACGCATTGCAGAGCTTCTATTTCAAGGGCTTGCCGGAACAGCAAGTGCATTTGGACCATCTGATTGATTTCGTGACGACACAAGGCTCGCTGACGGCATCCGCCGCCGAGGTGTACTACTGCCCCCCGCACAACAGCGAACTGCATCGCGAGTGCAAGGAAGCCTTTCGAGTCTTGGCAAAGCTGGAAGCCGATGAAGACTTTCAGCGCTTCCTGCGGGAAAAGCCCGAACCGGATGATTCCATTATCGGCCGGGACTTCCTTTACGACCTGCTCTCCACCTTGTTCAGCAGCACGCGCTCACCGATACCCGACCCTGCCGAAACGTTCAGCATTGCCGACCATTCGGTCATCCTGCGCCATATGCCCACCTATTGGTACATCGACGCCGACGTGTTGCTGGATATCAACCGGCGTGTGGGTAACGGCCTCAAAAGCGACGGTTCGGTGCGGTTTGATCTGGTGCTCAAGTATTACTCGATCATCCCGGCACAGCCCAAAACCCGCGAGCAGTGGAAAGCGGTTCTCGCTGTCTTGCAGGAACATCACACCCTGAAAAAACTCGGACACGAAGGCAACCTCAGCGATTTGCAGCACTTGCTGGATGCGCCTGCCGACCAGAAAATCAAGGAGATTATCCGCCAGATCGAAACACAAACCCGTCAATCGCTGTTCCGTCATGTATTGCCCGAAACATTCACCGCCTCACAACAGGACATGCTCACCACCACCCCCACCGTGCTGCTCGATCAATTGCTCAATAGCCCCGATAACCTGGCACTGGGCGAACGGATTGCCAAGGCCTTGGACTGGTATGGCAGCCAGAAGGACGAAATCTGCCCAGACCCGGTACGGGTGAAATTACTGTGGCGCGCGTTGTGGCTGACGATCATTCCCAGCACCGACTCGCTGATCGACAACGAATTGAAACTATTCATCGCGCCTGGCGCGTCTTATTCGTCGGTCCGCCAATCCTTGATCAGCCGCTATGAACATAGCTTGTCGATCAGCGCTGACGCGGCACAATTGGCGGTGTGCGTCCTCAAGGCCAATGTTGCCAGCGAAGTCTGGGTGGCCGATATTCCCGATGACCTCCCCTACGCTGCCACCAGTACCTGGGTCAATTTCAGAAGCGGCTTTCTGCTGGCCGAAACGATTGCACCGGGTTCATCGCGCCACATGAGTTTCGAACAATTGCTCAACCTGGCGGCGGAACACTTTCGCGCCAGCGGCGATGACATTAAACAACAGGCACTGGTCGCAGCGGCCAAGTTGGGCCCCACCGTGCAATGGGCACAGGCCAACGGCCTGATCGCCAGCCGATCGTCGGGCCACTCACGGGATGAACTCACCCAGGCCGTCACCGCCCTGGAGCAGCATGAATATGAGATGTTCAACGCAATTCAGAACCTCAAACTCAAACTGCCCAGCCGTTGGCGCTTTGTCTCGGACATGGAGTACGACAAAGCCTTTCGCGAAGCCCTTGAGGTGCCGAGAAACGCCTACAAGACCTTAATCCAGTCACTGCTTGCGCACCTGGGCAATGCGACCCTGGATGTGGATCAGGACGAGATCACCGTGTATTCATTAAGAGAAGCCCTGGACAAGGTGCCCATCGAATATGAAACCAAAGCCAAGACCGATGCCGTTCGTTACCGGACAGGTTTTATCCTACGCATCGCCAAGCCCCGCTCGCCCCTCCATGCCATCTACATCGAGGTATTCCCCTTCGCCGGCCTGCTGCGTCGACGCAAAGACCTGCAAAGCCTACCGCTAAACGGCAAAGTGGTAGAGCTACGCGACGCCATGAGCTGGGACAAGTACAGGCTGGCCACCGAAGTACCGTTTGATCGAGAGGCTTACCGCGAGAACAAAGCGCCCAGACCAGGCAAAAAAGCTGAGTTGATCGTTGAACAAGTCGGCGAGACACTGCCTGGCATCGACGCAGGGCCGCGCATCCCATCGTTCGCGCCCAACACGCTGTATGCGCCGCGCAGTGAAACCCTGGCAAGCATGATTGCCCGCGAGCTGTTTTTCTGCGATGAGCAAGCCCTCCTGGAAAAAACCCGCAAAGACACGCGGGAGGTAGACATTCCCGCTGAGGTACTCGAAGACTTGGCGTTCTGGGGCAAGATTTTTATCCCGTTTTGGGGCGGTATCGACGACATCGCCTCCGGTGATCCCCAGCGCATCAAGTCAGGCGTCGCCGGCCTGTTCATTGACATCGTAGCTTTCGCGTTGCCGGTAGGGCGGTATGTGGCCGGCTCCACCCGCCTGCTCATCCACGCAGGCAAGACCGGGCTGCGCCTGGCGCTGCCTAAGCTCGCGAAACTGACCGGGAAGCTGGTAATTGCCACGCTCCACGAACTCAACCCCCTGGCCGCCCTGCCCAGCCTGCTCAGGCTCGCGCGCTTTGGTTTGCTCAAGCTGGGACATAAATTGATGCGCCAGGCAAAACGGGGTATTGCCCAGCTGCGCGATGGGACGATCGCCGCAAGGCACATACGCTCGGTTGACCCTGACAGCTGGAAGCCGCTGCAGGCGGGCGATCAACTGTTTACCGTGGACGGCTTCGCCAATGTCCCGATGCGCAACGTCGGCAGCCTCGAGGCGCCGGATTATCGCTTGATCGATACCGCCTCCAATAAAGCCTTCGGGCCGCGCTTTAGAGAGCCGATCACGGTCATCAGCAACAGCAGCCCGTTGATTCGTCAGTACGCGGTTGACCCGGAGTTGATCAGAGGCCTCAAGCCCGACGCACGCGGTATCTTCTCCCGAGCGGACTACAACCAGAAGTTCATCTGTAATGTTGATGACAAAGGCAAAATCGCGGTGTACCAGGTCCGCGACAATTCCTATGGGTTCATTCAGGAGGCCGCCGCGGGCGCCGACACCAGCTTTTCTATCGTACTGGTCAATCCGAGGAGCAATCGCGATTTGTCGATCACGCTGTCGTCGGTGGAGCCTGGTCATTGGTATTCAGGCCCGATCAAGCTCGCGGGCGGCGCGCCGGATGCGCCAAGCGTGGTAACGCCCTCAGTGCTGTTGAAATGGACCGAGGCCAGTGAAGACGCCCTGAAAAAAACCATGGACAACTTCGTCAGCACTTACAACCTGGACCCCAGCGCCTTTCGGCAGTTCGTCAACAGCCGCAACACCCTGACACCCCGAGGGCGAAAGATGCTGGACCGTGCAGGGACCGCCCGCACCTGCGTCACTTACGAGCATATGGAGCACTGGCGCAAGGCGTCCCAGCGCGAGCGCAACAGCCTCACCCTTGAAGGCTTCGCCGCCGACCATAACCTGGACCCGGTGGCCTTTGCCGAGCATGTAAACATTGATGGCACCTATCGAGCGGCAGGCAAAGTACTCGCCAAATACGCCAGAGGTGAACAATTCGACGACCTGAAACCCGAACACCTGCAAGAGTGGAACAAGCACTACAACGCCACCAACTCAAGGGTGTCCATGCACGCATTTGTCGAGCAGAACAACCTCAACCCGGTTATCTGGAGTGACTACGTCAATGACAATGGCAGCATGACCCGCGCCGGTAGAGAAAGGTGGCTGTTCGGACAACGAAGCCCGGTGGACGAGCCCGTGGCCAGGAAGCGGCCTGCGCCCCCCACGGCAGGTAGCTCAAAACGTCCGCGGCTGGACGATGACGCCACACCCACGCGGCGCCGATCCACTTCAATCACGGCGTCTTTTGATCATAAAATCAACAATAATGCGCCAATTCTGCAAGACCCCAACGACGTCAGGCGCAGCTTGACCCTTGAACTTGAAGGTCCGTTGCAAAAAATAGAGATCACCGACGCCAACCAGTTTTTTGACGAGTTCACCGGCCTGCAATACGTCGAAGTCAAAGAGGCTGCAACCAAGAGTATCCGTGAATGGATCGCCAAGGAAGGCAATCATCATCGCCGGCTTGATCGCCTTTTGGAGGTCAAGAAACTGCAGGAGGGCCCAGAGCGTGGCCTGTCGGTCGTAGCCAGAACCGATATAAAACGCTTCGATGTCCTTGGGCCGTATACCGGCAAGCTGCACTTGGATCAAGCCTCGATCAATACCGAGATACTGGAAAAAGGTGAAGCGGCCGTCGGCACGTATTTATTCCAGACCCACACTCATGGCGCGACTATCAGCGGCCACGGTAACAGCAACACGCTAAGCCTGATCAATGCGGTCAAGGTGCCCAATCTGCCCGACGTTGGCATCGAAAATGTCGGCGCCGTGTATGTAGGCAAATACATGGTGTTCATAGTCGCTTGGCGGGATATCCCTGCCGGGACCGAGTTGCTGATGGACTATGGTAAAGCCTACTGGAAGTACGTGAGGCCCTGAGCCGCCAAACGGCGGTCCTAATGCTTTTGCCTGATGGGTAACGCATCATCAATGCCAAACCAATGTTTGAGCCTGCGATGCGTAGCCTTCTCCAACACCTGGTAACTGGCCCATGCGCCCAGCGCAATGACAGCGATGCACACCGGTATCATTGCGTAGGGGTCTATTGCCCTGTGCTCGATGGCCCAGCGCCCAGCGCATAGCACCAGTACGTGAAGCAGATACACCGAGTAGGAGCAGTCTCCCAGCAGTTTTATCAAGCGCGAACCATGGAAGTAAGGCTCCAGCGCCACACAACTGATCACCAGCACGGCGCTGGGCACTCCCCATTCCAACGCGCGCGGGGCATCCACGCCATGGTAGATCGCCGCCAATGCCGCGACGACGCCCAGCAACGCCAGCCACGGCCTGGACCGGCACAGACCGCGGCGGTAGAGCATGCCGATCGCCACGCCCATGAGAAACTCCAGGACAATGTCATTACGGTAAAACCCGTCGGCCAAGTCAAAGGCGGGGCCAATGACGTAGCACAGCAGATACAACAGCGCCGCCACCACCCACAGCCGACAGGCTTCACGCACCAGCAGCGCAACAGCGAACAGGCAGTAGAACAGCATCTCGAAATTCAACGTCCAGCCCACATCCAGCAGTGGATACACGCCGTAGCCCGCCGGGTTTTGCGCGGGGATAAAGAGCATCGACAGGAGCACATGACCCAGTTCTAGCTGAACGTCTGGAAACATCCAGGGCATGGCCGTGACCAGCACAGCCAAAAGCACGGTATAGAACCAGTACGCCGGAGCAATCCTGGCCACGCGCATCAGCATGAAGCGCCAGGGTGTCAGCGCTTTATCGGCGCTCGCGAGGAAAATCACCAAGCCGCTGATGACGAAGAATACGTCCACCCCGGCGCCGCCCTTTTCGACCAACAGGTCCTCCAAGGCGTTGTGGGCCTCGAAGTTGAAAAACAGCTGCATGACGTGGTGACCCACCACTACCCATGCAGCCAACGCGCGCAACAACTGCACTGAAATCAGCATCGGCATACCCTTTCCAATATGTAGGTAAATATCCGACTGCTTCAGCCCCGCATGCAGAAATGACCGGATCAATGCACTTCGTTATAGGTTCTCATAGCGGTTCATGTCCAATACGCCCTCTTCCACCGGCGTGGTTTCGTGAATGTACCGCGACAAGTCATGGAAGTACTGCCAGAACAGCGGGTGACTGCGGCGCACACCCCAGCGGTCGACGATTTTCTCGAAGCTCTTGGCGTCCTTGGCCTGCTCCATCTGCGCGACAAACTCAGGCACTTGCCGGGCCGGGATATTGAACATGAAGTTCGGGTAGCTGCTGAGCACGCCTGGGTAGATCGTCACCGTGTCCAGCCCCGGCTGATAGCGATACGCCTCTCCCAGCAGGAACGCCACGTTACTGTGGGCACGGTTGCGCAGCAGGCTGTAGACCTCGCGCTTGCCGCTGGCGGTTTCGATGCGCAGCATCGTGGCTTCGGGCAATTGCTCGATCACCTTGAGCCCCGCCGCCGGCCGCGAGGTCAGGCGGCTCAGGGCTTGCTCGGCATCCTGCAAGGCCGGGTCAATGCCGTCGCGGGAGCAGAACGCGCCGCTGCAGCGGTTGATCGGGTCGGGGCTGGCGTTCAAATGGCCGTAGCGGGTCAGCAACTGGTTGGCGAAGTCACGCTTGGGGTCCTTCTCGCTCAGGTGCAAACCACTGGCCTTGTCATCGTCAATCGCTTCGTAGTCCAGCCACAGCTTGAGCTTGCCGCTGTTCTGGTACCAGTCGTCCAGGAAGTCTTCGCGGGTGTCGGCGGGCATCAGGCGCAGGAAGTTCTGCTCGGCGCCGTTGCGGATCAGGTCGAAATACAGGCGGGTCTGGGCCTGGTGCGAGACGTTGCCAAACACATCGAAATTCACCGCTAGCTGGTAATAGGTGCGTTCCAGCAGTGGGTAGTCGAACAGCCACATCGTCTGCGGAACCTCGCCAATCAGGCCCTTGGTCACCGAGGCGCTGTCGAAATGGCGGAAAATGCTCAACAAGGCGTTGTCATTGCCCGCCCACAATGTCGACCAGCTCGGCGCCGGCAGGTCTGCATAGTTGTCACGGCGCAAGGCTTCATACTGGTTGCGCTTGTCGCGATAGGCCAGCCACAGGCTCAGCACACTGCCCACGTCGTCATTCTGCCCGGGCATGGCCAGCAACGGCGTGGCCTGGCCGCGATAACGCGCATCGGTGATGTACAGATCGTGGTCGGGGTCCTGGAACAGCGTCCAGAAGTTATCGCGGATCACGTCCGTGGCGATCTGCCCACGGCACACCGGCCCGCGAATGAAGGTACGCACGAAGTACTCAGCGTTATCGAGCATGAATTGGTAGCGCGCTTTAGCCGGGATGGCTTCGAATGTCGCGAACGGATTGGCCCGGCTGCCGGGGCCATAGCCTGGCAAGGCCGTGACCTGCCAGTCGCCGGCGTAGAACAACGCCTTGATCCGCGCCATCTTCGCCGCGCTGAAGGGGTAAGTGATGTGGGTTTTATGCACGATCACGCCCTGCACTGGCCACAGGCGGTAGTACACCTGGGTGCCTGGGTCGTCGTTGGGGCGACGTGTGGCGATCAGGTCAATCGGCTGGCCACTGGGCGTACGCGAACGCACCCACTGGAAGTAATGCCCCGGCTCGCCGTTCTCGAAATAGATATGCGCCAGGAACAAATGCTCGAACAGCCAGCGCGCCACCAGGCTTTCCCGGGCGCCCGGCTGGTTGAACAGGTTTTCCCACTGTTGCACTTGCAACGCTTCCCTGGCACTCGGCGCCAGGCCCTGCTCGTCAATCGGCGCGCCGGAGGCCAGCCAGCGTTGCAAAGTCTGGTATTGCTGATCGGTCAGGCCGGTGACCGCCAGCGGCATACCTTCCTTGGGGTGAGCGCCGGCATAGGCACTGAACTCGCCGGGCGTTGCGCACATATTTTCGCGGTTGAGCCCCAGCACAATGTTGTCGGGCAGCTTGGCATTGGGCGCCAGCGGCGCGTTGTGCCCCAGCTCCAGCATGCGCGCCATCAGCGCAGCCTGGCTGCCCTGGGCGTCCAGCACCGAATAGAAGCCCTTTTGCTGCCACGCCTGCTTCCCGAATGCGTCATAAAACAAACGCGTCGTTGGCGTGGCCTGGCTGCGCTCGCCGTCATACACCGGCATTTTGCTTGCCCCGCGTGCGGCGCCCTCGGCGCTCCCCAAGTTGAGCTGGCAGGCGGAGTCGTAGCAGGCGTGGCAGGCCACGCATTTCTCGGTGAAGATCGGTTGGATATCGCGGGTATAGGAAATCGCCGAAGCGGGACCCTCTGCCTGCGCAGTACTGGCTATCAAGGCCAGGACGGCGCTGACGATCAAACGAAGTGACATGTATCGGGTCCCGATTCAAGGCGTGCGGTCTGTGAAATGGCGGTGATTCTACCGGGCCATGACCGCCAGCAACATGAGCGATATTCATGCACAACCCGGACATGCTCCAAATCGGCACAGGTTTGCTATGATTCACGCCCTCCGTAATGCCTGACCAGAGTAGTCCCATGCCCGATCGTAGCGCTCGCCTGCAAGCCCTTCACCAAGCCCTCAAGGAACGCATCCTGATCCTTGATGGTGGCATGGGCACGATGATCCAGAGCTATAAACTCGAGGAGCAGGACTACCGTGGCAAACGCTTCGCCGATTGGCCAAGCGACGTCAAGGGCAACAACGACCTGCTGGTGCTGACCCGCCCGGACGTGATCGGCGGCATTGAAAAAGCCTACCTGGACGCCGGCGCCGACATCCTTGAAACAAACACCTTCAACGCCACGCGAATCTCCATGGCCGATTACGGCATGGAAGAACTGGCCTATGAACTGAACGTGGAAGGCGCACGCCTGGCGCGCAAGGTGGCCGACGCCAAAACCCACGAGAACCCGGCCAAACCGCGTTTTGTCGCCGGTGTACTGGGCCCGACCAGCCGTACCTGCTCGCTGTCGCCAGACGTCAACAACCCCGGCTACCGCAACGTGACCTTCGATGAGCTGGTGGAAAACTACACCGAAGCCACCAAGGGCCTGATCGAAGGCGGCGCCGACCTGATCCTGATCGAAACCATCTTCGACACCCTTAACGCCAAGGCCGCGATTTTCGCCGTGCAAGGGGTGTTCGAGGAACTGGGCGTGGAACTGCCGATCATGATCTCCGGCACCATCACCGACGCCTCCGGCCGAACCCTGTCGGGCCAGACCACCGAAGCGTTCTGGAACTCCGTGGCCCACGCCAAGCCGATCTCGGTCGGTTTGAACTGCGCCCTCGGCGCCAGCGAACTGCGCCCCTACCTGGAGGAGTTGTCGAACAAGGCCAACACCCACGTTTCGGCGCACCCTAATGCTGGCCTACCCAACGAATTCGGCGAGTACGACGAGCTGCCATCGCAAACCGCCAAGGTCATCGAAGAGTTCGCCCAGAGCGGCTTTCTCAACATCGTCGGCGGCTGCTGCGGTACCACACCGGGCCATATTGAAGCCATCGCCAAGGCCGTGGCCGGTTACGCGCCGCGCCCGATCCCGGACATTCCCAAGGCCTGCCGCCTATCAGGCCTGGAGCCGTTCACCATTGATCGCCGTTCGCTGTTCGTCAACGTCGGCGAACGTACCAACATCACAGGCTCAGCCAAGTTCGCCCGCCTGATCCGCGAAGACAACTACACCGAAGCCCTGGAAGTCGCCCTGCAGCAGGTGGAAGCCGGCGCCCAGGTGATCGATATCAACATGGACGAGGGCATGCTGGATTCGAAGAAGGCCATGGTGACCTTCCTCAATCTGATCGCCGGTGAGCCAGACATCTCCCGCGTACCGATCATGATCGACTCTTCCAAGTGGGAAGTGATCGAAGCCGGGCTCAAGTGCATCCAGGGCAAGGGCATCGTCAACTCCATCAGCATGAAGGAAGGCGTAGAGCAGTTCATTCACCACGCCAAGCTGTGCAAGCGCTACGGCGCGGCGGTGGTGGTGATGGCGTTCGACGAAGCCGGCCAGGCTGACACCGAAGCGCGCAAGAAAGAAATCTGCAAACGCTCCTACGACATCCTGGTCAATGATGTCGGTTTCCCGCCGGAAGACATCATCTTCGACCCGAACATCTTCGCGGTCGCCACCGGTATCGAAGAGCACAACAACTATGCCGTCGATTTCATCAACGCCTGTGCCTATATCCGTGATGAGTTGCCCTACGCGCTGACCTCCGGTGGCGTGTCCAACGTGTCGTTCTCGTTCCGGGGCAACAACCCGGTGCGCGAAGCGATCCACTCGGTGTTCCTGCTGCATGCGATCCGTGCGGGCCTGACCATGGGTATCGTCAACGCCGGCCAGTTGGAGATCTACGACCAGATCCCCGCCGAGCTGCGTGACGCCGTCGAAGACGTGGTACTCAACCGTACGCCGGACGGCACCGACGCCCTGCTGGCGATTGCCGACAAGTACAAGGGCGACGGCAGCGTCAAGGAAGCCGAGACCGAGGAATGGCGTGGCTGGGAGGTCAACAAACGTCTGGAACACGCGCTGGTCAAGGGCATCACCACGCACATTGTCGAAGACACCGAAGAATCGCGCCTGTCGTTTGCGCGCCCGATCGAAGTGATCGAAGGCCCGCTGATGTCCGGCATGAACATCGTCGGCGACCTGTTCGGCGCCGGTAAGATGTTCCTGCCCCAAGTGGTGAAATCCGCCCGGGTGATGAAGCAGGCGGTGGCGCACTTGATCCCGTTCATCGAGCTGGAAAAAGGCGACAAGCCTGAAGCCAAGGGCAAGATCCTGATGGCCACGGTCAAGGGCGACGTGCATGACATCGGCAAGAACATTGTCGGCGTGGTGCTGGGTTGCAACGGCTATGACATCGTCGACCTGGGGGTGATGGTACCGGCGGAGAAGATCCTGCAGGTGGCCAAGGAGCAGAAGTGCGACATCATCGGTCTATCCGGCCTGATCACCCCGTCTCTGGATGAAATGGTGCATGTGGCCCGCGAGATGCAGCGCCAGGATTTCCACCTGCCGCTGATGATCGGGGGCGCCACCACCTCCAAGGCGCACACGGCGGTGAAGATCGAGCCCAAGTACAGCAACGACGCGGTGATCTACGTCACCGACGCCTCCCGCGCCGTGGGCGTGGCCACCCAGTTGCTGTCCAAGGAGTTGAAGGCCGGCTTCGTCGAAAAGACCCGTCTGGAATACATCGACGTACGTGAGCGCACCTCCAACCGTAGTGCACGCACCGAGCGCCTGAGCTACCCGGCGGCCATCGCCAAGAAGCCGCAGTTCGACTGGAGCGGCTACACCCCGGTCAAACCGACCTTTACCGGCGCCAGGGTGCTGGACAATATCGACCTCAACGTCCTCGCCGAATACATCGACTGGACGCCGTTCTTCATCTCCTGGGACCTGGCCGGCAAGTTCCCGCGCATCCTCACCGATGAAGTGGTGGGTGAAGCCGCCACCGCGCTGTATGCCGATGCCCAGGAAATGCTCAAGAAGTTGATCGACGAAAAACTCATCAGCGCCCGTGCGGTGTTCGGTTTCTGGCCGACCAACCAGGTGCAGGACGATGATCTGGAAGTCTACGGTGACGACGGCCAGCCCATCGCCAAACTGCATCACTTGCGCCAGCAAATCATCAAGACCGACGGCAAGCCGAACTTTTCCCTGGCCGACTTCGTCGCGCCCAAGGACAGCGGCGTGACCGACTATATCGGTGGTTTCATCACCACCGCCGGCATCGGTGCCGAAGAAGTGGCCAAGGCTTACCAGGACGCCGGCGATGACTACAACTCGATCATGGTCAAGGCCCTCGCCGACCGTCTCGCCGAAGCCTGCGCCGAATGGCTGCACCAGCAAGTGCGTAAAGAGCACTGGGGTTATGCCAAGGACGAGCAACTGGACAACGAAGCACTGATCAAGGAGCAGTACAGCGGCATACGCCCTGCCCCCGGCTACCCGGCGTGCCCGGACCACACAGAAAAGGCCCAGCTGTTTCAACTACTGGACCCAGAGGCGCGTGAAATGCACGCCGGGCGCAGCGGCGTATTCCTGACCGAGCACTACGCGATGTTCCCGGCGGCGGCGGTCAGTGGCTGGTACTTTGCCCACCCACAGGCGCAGTATTTTGCGGTGGGCAAAGTCGACAAGGATCAGGTGACCAGCTACACCGCACGCAAAGGCCAGGACCTGAGCGTCACAGAGCGCTGGCTGGCGCCGAACCTGGGTTACGACAACTGAAGGCCTGCCCGGCTCGTTACCGCCGTGTCGACGGCCCCGGTTGCGGCGATGCCGGACCGGGTCGTGGCGCTACGGTGACAGTTGCCTGTAATGCCTGCACCTCCTTAACAATTGTCGGGACAGCCCCAGCAAACGCTGGCCCTTGATCAGCCGTCGCATACCGGTACGCCTGGGTATCGTGCAGTGGTTCGAGCAGATGGAAAAACCGCTCATGCCCCGGCTCATCGGCCAGTTGTTGCCATAACTGCCGCCTGGGGACGGCCAGGTCCTGCGGTGGTCGCTGTACTTGTCGCCAATGGCAAAATACACACAGCCTGTCAGCCTGATTTTCATCAGGCTCATTCCCGCACATAACCTGAAGTCGCTGCCGGTTGCTTGTCAACGAAGCGCTGGGTGGGTAGATCAGACATTCGGTCATTCCTGTGATTGGGAATGACAGAACATCACCCTCCAGACGCTGCTCGGTGGTGAATATATACGGTGCAGGGTCGTTAGCACCCCAACTGATAGGCTCGCGGTAATCACCTACCGCACCCGCAATGACCAAATGCGATTTCCTGTGCCGGACCGATTCCCGGTCAGCTGGGCCGGCAGCTCAGAACAACCGGTTTTACACAGGAAACGGATTTCGTCATGCCCGAACCCATTACACCCGCGTCAACCCTGGCCTTTCGCCAATTACCCGCCCAGGCCGTACATGCGCGTTTCGCCACCCGCCCAGCCCTGTATTCAGTGCTATTGAACGCCCTGCGCGAGCGTATTCTGGAACGCTACCCGTCGTTGAAGCTGGACTGGCAGACGGTCAAACTGGCAAGCCCTCAGCCATCCGGCGGTTACGCCTATCCTGCATTGATGGAAGTGGCTATCGCCCATGTGCTGAACCCGCGGACGCTTGACCTGCACTCCGTGCGCGAGCGTCCCTACTTCCTCACCCAGACGCCACCCGAAGTGATCAAGCCCGAGGGCCTGCCGGGGCTCGACATGCAAGTAATCGCACAGATCATCGACGAGCTGCCAGCCTCGCTTTATCTGTACATGCAGCATGAGCTGGCCGACTATTGGAGCCAGGTTGACGAGCATGGCAACAGTCGCTGGCAGTGGCTCAGCGAGTTCCTCAACGGTCGGATGACCGCCGCGGCGGCGGGTCCTTCAACCCTGACCGACACGCAGCGTGACATGTTGGCGGTGGTCGCCGCCTGGCCGGCACAACGTGAGCGCCTGCCCCGCTCCTCACCGGCCACCTATGTGTATTTCATAGAAACCACGCTCGCCGACGCCGGCAAAACCGTGCGCGTACTCACCCCAGATCTGCTGCTGGTACGTGAAAAACAGCTGCTGCTGTACAGCGTGGCCGGCAAGATCGACGCGTTCGACTCACTGGCGGCGTTCAGCCAGGCCTGGGGCGCGAAGATGCAGGAGCAGTTCCGATGCGACAGCCTGACCTGGCGGCGCAACGAGCCGGTCGCCAATGTGTTTGAGCAACAGGCGGGGCTGATCCTCAATACACACCTGGAAGACCTGGAGACCCTGTCTTTCCAGGGTCAAGACGAAAAAACCCTTGAGCAGCACCTGGAGAAGATCACCGATCCGGCACGCTATTTCACCGACGTCCCGATCGCCGCCGCCGAACGGCTCGATGCCGTGAGCCAGCGACTGCCGGCATGGCTCGCACAAGCCAGCAGCGCTGATCGATTTGCCTACCACCGCCATCTGCAGGACATGGCGCAGGTGCTGCAAAAAAACCAGGGCCGCGCGTTCAACGAAGGCATTGAAAACATCCACACGTTCAGCCGGGCCGCGCTACGCAAGCAGATGCAGGCTGATCACGGCGACGTCGACCCCGATGCCGTGCTGTTGGATTTCACTGTGGCCGCCGGTTATCCAGGGGGAGCCGGAATTGTCGAGCATGTGCGCATGTCGCTGACGGAACTGGCTCTGAAGAACCTCGCTGGCAAGCCCTCTGGCACGCTGAAGCTATCCTCCAGCACGACAACACCGTTGCCAGGCTGGTTGAACGAAGATTACCTGTTGGGCAGCAGCGGCCTGATCCAGCGCGTTGATATTGGCACTACCTACCCTGACGCTCTCAAAGAGCTGTTGTTATCCGACACCGCCGATGCCCAGCGCAGGGAGTCGCTGTTTACTCGTGAACTCAAGGTTCATCTGCCGATGCAGGCACTGGAATACAAGATTCGCCAGCAGCACGGCATGACCGTCACCGGTTATCGGTACGTCAAGGCGCTGATGGCGCAAATGCCTGCCGACAGGATCGTTGACGGCCAGGAGATCGTCTTGCGCCCGCTGGCCCTGTGCCGCAAGACCGGGGCTGCGCCGGATCAAGCCAGCAATATTTTCATCATCGAGCCACGCGATATCAGTGCGGGCCCACATTTGCTGTATCGACCGTTGTATGCCGACGCCCTGCATCAATACCCCAGCCGCCAGGCGCTGTTGCAGGCCATTGCCCAGCCAGGCGAGTTGCAAAACAGCGTGCTGGACTGGTTATCGGAGAAAGCCCGCCCCATCTATGCCCACGGCGGTATCAAGGAACCGCACATCATTCGTTTCCTGCCCGGCGATGAATACAGCCTGGCCGAGAAACCCGCCCCGGCGACCCTGGCGGTTGATGAGGGTGCCGGTGAATGGCTGCAATCGCAGGTCAACGGCCAACTGCTTAATCATCTGTTCGGCAGTACAGCGCGGGCTCTGGTCGATTTGGCGGACCGTGAATCAGTCTCCAACACCGAAAGCCGCTGGGCCGTCTTGATGGAAGGTGCGTGGTTGCTGTTCAACACCTTGTTGCTGCCGCTGGTACGCGGCCCAGCCATGTTGGCGGGCTGGTTCCTGGTGCTGGTCGCCAGCCTGGAGCAGGATCTGGCGGGGTTGGACAGCACGGACCCGATTACGCGTGAATCGGCATTGATCGATCTGCTACTCAATACCGCCATGGTGTTGCTGCATGGCGCATCCGCGTCTGGCACGCCGTTACTGGAAGCTGATACAGAGGCCCGTGGTTTGCGACTGGCAGTCTGGCGCCGTGCCCCGGGCACGCCGGAACCGGAACAAATGCCAGCGATACGCGAGGGCGTGGTGTCGCTGCCCGGTGAGCCGCCGGCGACGGGTGATACGGTGCTGGACTTCAGCCGGTCCCTGGCCAGCCCTCAAGCCAGTGAACGGCTCAGAGCGATGCTCGATATTCAGGTGCCCTGGCCCTCGTCACTGCCGGCCCCGCAAGCGAGCGGTGCACTCAAGGGCCTCTACCGCATCGACGGCGTCTGGCACGCCAGCCTTGGCGGGCTGCTGTTCCAGGTCAGCGTGACACCGGGGTTCGGCGAGGTCTACCTGGTGCACCCCAAACATCCTCAACATCCAGGCTTCAGGCTGATAAGCGACGGCCAAGGACATTGGCGCCTTGACCGCCACGCGAGGCTCAACGGCGGCATGCCCCGTGACCGATTGAGTACCTGGCAAAAGGAACGTGCCGAACGCCTGCGGACTCTGAATTCAGAGCTCACTGCGCTCAACGCCACGATGTTTTCCTTGATGGGTGCCTCTTTTACCTCTGAAAGAGCCCTGACGATCGCCCGTACCAATCTGGTCGAACAGAGTAAGAACCTGCGCAAGGATTGGTTGCTGCTGGCCAGTTCCAAGAGCATTCCGAAACTGCACGCCGAAGTGGTCAAGCGTCATGAGCAACGCCGCATTGCAACCGCACAGGCCAGGATCCAGTGGGATATTGCCCTGGACAACCAGCGCCGACACGGGCTACCCGTTGTCGAACTGATGAAAAAAATCCAGGCCAAGGCCAACGAGCTGATGAGCCTGGACAGGACTGACCCGGCCCACGAGCGCGCGCGGGACAGGGCCATCAAAACCCTTTACAGCTTCTGGGGCGGGCTTTATGAGTCTCTCTCCCAACGAATGTCAGACACCCTTGAGACCGAGCGCGGCGAAAGTTATGACGAACTGAATGCGCGCACTAAGCAGGAGTTGCCCAATGACATCACCGACGCCTACGACGACTACATCAACCTGCAGAAACGCCAGGTCCAGGCGCTCGAACACATGATCGAGCCCGCAGAAAAAATCGAGACACTGCTCAAGGAAGCTACCCCGGCAACGCGTCAGTTTTTACTGCAAGACAGACCCACCGATCAAAACATCCACTCAGTGATCATCAAGCAACATGCGCTGCTGGTGTTTATCGACTTGGTATTAAACCGTGCGCACGGCTCAAGGGAGCTGGCGGAGTATCCTTTCGTCAGTGAACTGACCGACCCACGCACGGCAACCAGCCTGTCGGCGCATACGGAAATGATGACGACCAGCGGCTACTCGACCCTAGAGCAGATCGATGTACTCAAGAGTGTCCTGGAGCGCTATGAGCAATTGGAAAACGCCGTCAACTCATTGACTGAAATGGGTTCAGGGTTTATTCGCGAAGAATATCGCGAGCCCTTTCTGCAACATCTGGCCCAAGCCCGCAGCAGCCTTGAAACCCAACTGGCCCATTCGATTCTGGTCGAGGAGGGTTTTGCCCCTGTCACGCCCCCCGACAGCGCCACGCGACTCAAAGCCTCGAGTCGCAGAGTCATCACCACCCGCGACAGGAGGACCCTGGTAGGAGACTTGCGTGTCGGCCAGCCGGATGCGCCAGGCAATTTCGTCGATATCAAAGACCCGCTGACCGGCAAGACGCTCGCCACCTACCTTGAACACGCCAGTGAGGGGTTCTGGAATGTCGTAGAGCCAGCCCGCGCCGCACCGCCTGCTGAGGTGGCGCTTAAGCGCCCACTGAGGGCAATAGAGGCACAGGCACAAACGGTCAAAGACGAGCGCGCGGGAATTGATCGCAGTATTCATTTTCAACAACGCAAACTCAACGACCCCAGCCGACTGGAAAGCCTGGCCCCCCATGAATGGGATGTCATGCTGACGCAACATGCGCAAAAATTCACAACCCTGGCTGAAGAACTCAAGCGCGACCATGCCACAGACGCCCGTGCCACCGAGCTGATCGACCGTTACCAGGAAGAGGCCGCCGCCGCCACCCGGCAAGCACGCGAGGCATGCAGCCTCGGTTACAAGTTGCAGCGCCCCAGGGCAGCCCATGTGGCCTATTTATGGCGACACGGTTTTGTCGACATCAACCTGGTCCGCAGCCGTGTCCCGTTAAAAGCGGGGGACTACCTGACCGAGTATGCGATACGCGATAAAAGCAAAATCAGGGAAGGCAAACAAGGTGAGGACGCCGTGCTGTGGTACGCCCACTTCCACTACGCGACGGCCGACAAGCCGCCTGCCAGCCCTGACTTCGGGCATCTGAAAACCAAAGCTGAACGGCTGTATACCCGCAAGGACCTGATTGAGCGGGCACGTGCCGACAACCGGGCCGTGGTCAACCTGGAGAAAGCCGAGATCAAGCCGCCGCTGGACCAACAGCTATTCCTGGGTCTGGAGGTGCTCAGCCCAAGATAAGCCGTAACCGATTGTCTATGCTCTGTACGATGACCCCGTTGACGAGGGCTGTATGGACGACCCAATCGATAACAAGCCGCCGACCTTCTGGCAGATGCTGCACAGCGTGATGGCGGCGGCTTTTGGTGTGCAAAGCGGCAAGAACCGCGCCCGCGATTTTACCCACGGCAAGCCTAGCCATTTCGTGATCCTGGGTATTGTGTTCACGGCGGTGTTTGCCTTGACCCTGTTTGGCATCGTCAAGCTGGTGCTGCACCTGGCCGGGGTTTAACGCAGCAGTAGTTGCAAGCTGAACGGGTAACGGTAGGACGGGGGCTTGCCCACCGCCGACAGTGCGCGAAATTCCACCGACCGCATGGGCCCCATCAGGCGCCGTGCCTGGGCAACTTCGATCAATTGGAACAAGGCCTGTTGGCGGTTGCGACCGCCAAGGGCGCCGATATCGACACCCTTGGCCTCATCATGGATCAACACCATTGCCCAGCCGCCCAGGGTGAAGTGCCCCGCCACCAGCGTACTCAGGCGCCCGTCCAGGCGTGCTGCAAGGATCTGCGGCGAACTGTTGACCGCACTGAACAACACATCCTTGCCCGGTACCCGACCGCTGTCTTGCAGGGCCTGCATGGCGCCCAATGCCATCTCATCATTGGCCGACCACACCAGGGCCGATTGTGGATAGCGCTTGAGCATCTGCGTGGCTTGTTCGTAGGCGCGCTGGCGGTTCCATTCACCGTAGACCAACTGGCGCAGGCGCACTTGCGGATGTTCGGCCAGGGCGCGGCGCAGGCCCTGTTCACGCAACTGCGCCGCCGGTGTGGTCTTGGCACCGGAAAATGCCAGCAGGTCCAGCGTTGCGCCAGAAGCTATCGGCCCGTGTTGGCGCAACAAGTCGGTCAACATCAGGTAGCCGGCCTGCTCGTCGTCCGCGACCATGCTGCCGATCAACCGGGTGTCGTGGTAGGCGTCCAAGAGCTGCGTCTGGTCGGGCGTCAGGGCGTTGTTGACGATCAGTAATTTCACCCCGCTGCCTTGGGCCATGCGCATGATTTGCGGGGCAACGTATTGCTCATTCACCAGCACCAGGTAATCAGGTCGTCCAGTGCCCAGCAATGCCTCTCGCGCATGGGCCAGGGTGACTTGGTTGTCACGCTCGGAATAGCGCACACGCAAATCCAGGCCGAGGTCCTTGGCGCCGGCCTGCATGAATTGCGCATAACTGACCCAGAAGGTTTCCGAAGACCGGCCAGGGTTGAGAAACACCACCGACGCAGCCTGGGCGATTGCCCCGTACGCCGACCCCAGCAACCACACACACGCCATCAGAACCTTCAACATGGTTGTCTGAACCTTGAACATAGAGCGCCATGATAGTGGCAATTAGATATTCAATCGAGGTTCAATCAACCCGCTGCTTTACTGGTGGCTAACCCAGAACACGGCGGTTCCCACCACCAGGATGATCAAAAATAAAATGGCCCAGGCATCCACGGTACTGTCGGGTTTACGGGCTTTGGTGGAATTGCTCATCGCATCGCCTCTTGTCGGTTTTATAGGTGACTGCACTAAGACTCGATCACAGTAAAGACCAGAGTTTTCCCTATGACAAATGTGGGTATGGCGATAACGGTTCTCATTAGTCAGTTTGGTTATTTACATATACCCAAACATCACTTTTGCGCATATACGCAAACTGGTATCGTGCGCCGGCTCCGTTGGGAGTGCGCGGCCGTGCGCGCAGATTTGCCGAGAACAGGACCTATATGTACGTATACGACGAATACGATCAGCGCATCATCGAGGACCGCGTCAAGCAGTTCCGTGATCAGACCCGACGCTACTTAGCAGGTGAACTGAGCGAAGAAGAGTTCCGCCCTCTGCGCCTGCAAAATGGCCTTTATGTGCAGCGCTTTGCGCCGATGCTGAGGGTGGCCGTGCCCTATGGCCAACTGACGTCGCGCCAGACGCGAATGATGGCCAAGATCGCCCGCGACTTCGACAAAGGCTACGCCCACATCAGCACCCGCCAGAACGTGCAGTTCAACTGGCCGGCCCTGGAAGATGTGCCGGACATCCTGGCTGAACTGGCTACCGTGCAGATGCACGCCATTCAGACCAGCGGTAACTGCCTGCGCAACGTGACCACCGACCAATTTGCCGGCGTCGCTGCCGACGAGTTGATCGACCCGCGGCCGTGGTGTGAAATCGTGCGTCAGTGGACCACCTTCCACCCCGAATTCGCCTACCTGCCGCGCAAGTTCAAGATCGCCATCAATGGCTCGACCTCGGACCGTGCCGCCATCGAAGTGCACGACATCGGCCTGGAGCCGGTGTACAACGCCGCCGGCGAGCTGGGTTTTCGCGTATTGGTCGGCGGTGGCCTGGGCCGTACCCCGGTGGTCGGCGCCTTTATCAACGAGTTCCTGCCGTGGCAGGACCTGCTGAGCTACCTCGACGCCATCCTGCGGGTCTACAACCGCTACGGTCGTCGCGACAACAAGTACAAGGCCCGGATCAAGATCCTGGTCAAGGCGCTGACCCCTGAGGTGTTTGCCCAGAAAGTCGACGCCGAAATGGAACACCTGCGCGGCGGCCAGACCACCCTGACCGAAGCCGAAGTGCACCGCGTCGCCAAGCACTTCGTCGACCCGGAGTACCAGGCCCTGAGCAATCAGGACGCCGAGCTGGCCGCACTCGACCAGCAACACCCAGGTTTCGCCCGCTGGCGCACGCGCAATACCCTGGCGCACAAGAAGCCCGGCTACGTGGCAGTGACCCTGTCGCTCAAGCCCACCGGCGTTGCCCCTGGCGATATCACCGACAAGCAGCTGGATGCCGTCGCCGACCTGGCCGAGCGCTACAGCTTTGGCCAACTGCGCACCTCCCACGAGCAGAACATCATTCTTGCGGACGTTGAACAAAGCCAATTGTTCACCCTGTGGGGCGAACTGCGCGAAGGCGGCTTTGCTACGCCGAACATCGGCCTGCTGACCGATATCATCTGCTGCCCGGGCGGCGACTTCTGCTCCCTGGCCAACGCCAAGTCGATCCCGATTGCCGAGTCGATCCAACGCCGTTTCGACGACCTGGATTACCTGTTCGACATCGGCGAGCTGGACCTGAACATTTCCGGTTGCATGAACGCCTGTGGTCACCACCACGTCGGCCACATCGGCATCCTGGGCGTGGACAAGAAAGGCGAAGAATTCTACCAAGTGTCCCTGGGTGGCAGCGCCAGCCGCGATGCGAGCCTGGGCAAGATCCTCGGCCCATCCTTCGCCCAGGAAGCCATGCCAGAGGTGATCGGCAAGCTGATCGACGTGTATATCGAACAGCGTACCGAAGATGAGCGCTTCATCGACACCTACCAGCGCATCGGCATCGACCTGTTCAAGGAGCGTGTCTATGCAGCGAATCATTAAGAACAACGCAGTCGTCGACGAAACCTGGCACCTGCTGCCCAAGGACGCGAGCTTCGACGGCATCTCCAACTGCGACGACCTGATCGTGCCGCTGGCACTGTGGCGCGAGCACGGCCATGCCCTCAAGGCCCGCGATGGCGGCCTGGGCGTGTGGCTGGACGCCGATGAAGAAGCCGAAGAAATCGGTGATGACGTGCAGCATTTTCAGGTCATCGCCCTTAACTTCCCGGCCTTCACCGACGGGCGCAACTACTCCAATGCCCGCCTGCTGCGTGACCGTTATGGCTACAAGGGTGAACTGCGGGCCATTGGCGACGTGCTGCGTGACCAACTGTTCTACCTGCACCGCTGCGGGTTCGATGCCTTCGCCTTGCGCGCGGACAAAGACCCGTACGAAGCGCTGGAAAGCCTCAAGGATTTCTCGGTGACCTATCAAGCGGCCACCGATGAACCTTTGCCGCTGTTCCGCCGCCGCTGACACTCTGTAGGAGCGAGGGGAACGCCTCGCTCCTGCCGTTCCATCGCCCGTCAATCCTGTGTGATCGACTCCCGCTTGACATTAAAGTTAACTTTAAGCTTAGCCTGAGACCTCCCCTGCTCAGGAGTTAACCCATGTCACCGTTCGAATCGCTGCAACTGCCTAACGGCCAAGTCATCGCCAACCGCATCGGCAAGGCCGCGATGGAAGAGAACATGGCGGACCTGCATCAGGCACCGTCCAAAGCCTTGAAGCAGCTGTACAAGACCTGGGCCGACGGCGAGCCCGGCCTGCTGCTGACCGGTAATGTGATGATCGACCGCCGCGCCATGACCGGCCCTGGTGGTGTCGCTCTGGAAAACGAGCAACACCTGGCCAGCTTTCGTGAATGGGCCGACGTAGCCCGGGCCAAAGGTGTGCACTTCTGGGTACAGCTCAGCCATCCGGGCCGTCAGACCATGGCCAACCTCGGTCAACAAGCGTTGGCCCCCTCGGCTATTGCGCTGGATGTGGGCAGTTTTTCCAAGATGTTCGCCAAACCCAAGGCCATGACCGAAGACGACATCCAGGACGTCATCAAGCGCTTCGCCACCAGCGCCCGCCTGGCCGAGCAAGCCGGGTTCACCGGCGTACAGATCCACGGCGCCCATGGTTATTTGTTGAGCCAATTTCTCTCGCCCTTGAGCAACCATCGCACCGACCGCTGGGGCGGCCCCTTGGAAAACCGCGCACGCCTGTTGCTGGAGGTCGTCCGTGCCGTACGTGCCAGCGTCAGCCCTTCATTTTGTGTGTCGGTAAAGCTCAATTCCGCAGACTTCCAGCGCGGCGGCTTCGATGAGACCGATGCGCGCGCAGTAGTGGAGATGCTCAATACACTGCCGATCGATTTGCTTGAGTTGTCCGGCGGCAGCTATGAAGCGCCGGCCATGCAAGGTGAGGCGCGGGACGGCCGCACCTTGGCCCGTGAAGCCTACTTTTTGGATTTCGCCACACAAATGGCGAGCATCGCCACCATGCCACTGATGGTGACCGGAGGTATTCGCCGCTTGCCGGTGGTCCAGCAAGTATTGGACAGCGGCATCGCCATGGCCGGCATCGCCACCGCCCTGACCCTGGAGCCGCAACTGATCAAACAGTGGCGTGAAGGTCGCGACCTCAACCCACAACTGCGGCCCATGGAATGGAAGCGCAAACCCCTGGCCGCCCTCGCCACCCTCGCCGTGGTGCGCGACCAGATGCGCCGTCTGAGCCGCGGCCGTCTGCCCAACCCCAACGTTGCGCCCTGGCTGGCACTGGCGTGTGACCAGTGGTTTATCGCGCGGCGTACGCGGCAATACCGCGCAAGCATGACGCAATCTTCACATTAAAGGCGGAGCATTCGCCGTGATTGAACTGTCCCCTACTGATCAGCAGTTTTTCAACCTCACTGACGATTGGAGTTCCTCATGGCGAAAATCAACCTGGCCCAGCAGTTGGCGACCACCCTGGAACAAGCGGGTATCAAGCGTATCTGGGGGCTCACCGGCGACAGCCTCAATGGCCTGACCGACGCCCTGCGCAGCATGGACAGCATCGAGTGGATGCATGTGCGCCACGAGGAGGTCGCCGCCTTCGCTGCCGGTGCCGAAGCGGCGGCCACCGGCGAGTTGACGGTGTGCGCCGGCAGTTGCGGGCCGGGCAACCTGCATTTGATCAATGGTTTATTCGATTGCCATCGCAACCATGTGCCGGTGCTGGCGATTGCCGCGCAAATTCCATCTTCGGAGGTTGGCCTGAATTACTTTCAGGAAACCCATCCCCAGGAACTGTTCAAGGAATGCAGCCACTTTATCGAGCTGGTGAGCAACCCCGAGCAGATGCCTCAGGTGCTGCACCGTGCCATGCGTTCGGCGACCCTCAACCGAGGCGTGGCGGTGGTGGTGATTCCGGGAGATGTATCGCTGCTGGAGGTGGAAGATAAGCTCAAGCCGTGGCCGGCCTTGCACGCACCGCGCACCCTGCCGGTTGAGCAGGACTTGCAGCGCCTCACCGACATGCTCCAGAGCAGCGAGAAAGTCACTCTGCTGTGTGGCAGCGGCTGTGCCGGTGCCCACGATCAAGTGGTGGCGCTGGCCGACGCCCTCGGCGCGCCGGTGGTGCACGCACTGAGGGGCAAGGAGCATGTGGAGTGGGATAACCCGTTCGACGTCGGCATGACCGGCCTGATCGGTTTCAGCTCCGGCTACCACGCCATGCTCGATTGCGACACCTTGGTCATGCTCGGCACCGACTTCCCTTATCGCCAGTTCTACCCGACCGACGCCAGGATCATCCAGGTGGACCGCAACCCCCAAGCCCTGGGGCGTCGTGCGACCCTGGATCTGGGCATCGCCGCCGACGTCAGTGAAACCATCGCCGCGCTGTTGCCGCGCCTGACCCGCAAGACCGATCGCAGCTTCCTCGAGACCTCCCTGAAGCACTACGAAAAAGCCCGCCAAGGCCTGGATGACCTGGCGCAACCGTCCAAGGCCGGCCGGCCGATCCATCCCCAGTATGTGGCGCGCTTGCTCAGCGAGCTGGCCGATGATGATGCGATCTTTACCGCCGATGTCGGCTCACCCACCGTGTGGGCGGCGCGTTATCTGAAGATGAACGGCAAGCGCCGGCTGATCGGCTCGTTCAACCATGGCTCGATGGCCAACGCCATGCCTCAGGCTATCGGCGCCCAGGCGGCATTCCCTGGACGGCAGGTGATCTCGATGTCTGGGGACGGTGGTTTCACCATGTTGATGGGGGATTTCATTTCCCTGGCGCAACTGCAATTGCCGGTCAAACTTGTGGTGTTCAACAATTCGTCCCTGGGCTTTGTCGCCATGGAGATGAAGGCTGCAGGTTACCTGGACACCGGCACCGAGCTGAAAAACCCGGACTTTGCGGCCATGTCCAATGCCATGGGCATTTTGGGCATACGTGTGGAGCAATCCGAAGATTTGGAGCCGGCACTGCGCCGTGCCCTGGCCCACGATGGCCCGGTGTTGGTGGATGTGGTGACCGCGACTCAGGAACTGGTGATGCCGCCGAGCATCAAGCTGGAACAGGCCAAGGGGTTCAGCCTGTACATGCTCAAGGCGGTGATGAGCGGGCGTGGCGATGAGGTTATCGAACTGGCACGCACCAACTGGTTGCGATAACCCCATTGTGGGAGCGGGCTTGCTCGCGAAGGCGGTGTATCAGCCGATGATGTCTCTGCTGAACCACCGCCTTCGCGAGCACGCCCGCTCCCACATTTGAGCGCATTGCCAAATCAATCCTTCTGTTTTTCTACCCACTTACCGTAGGCATCGATGAATGCCTGCAGGAACGGCTTGGTCTTGTCCGACACCTTCCCCGCCTCATCGAACACACTGCCCGCCCCGCCCAGGTAGGCTTCCGGCTGTTGCATGCACCACACATCCAGGAACACCAGGGACTGGCGCAAATGGTGGTTGGCGCCAAAACCGCCAATGGCACCCGGCGACACGCTGATGATCGCCCCGGGCTTGCCACTCCAGGCGCTTTGCCCGTATGGGCGCGAGCCCACGTCAATGGCATTTTTCAAGGCCGCCGGCACGGAGCGGTTGTATTCGGGGGTGACGAACAGCACCGCGTCGGATGAACTCACTTGTTTGCGAAAAGTACTGTAGGCTGCGGGCGGTGTTGCACCGTCGATGTCCTCGTTGTAGAGCGGCAAGTCGCCGATTTCAACAATGTTCAACTTGAGATTGGCGGGGGCCAGTTCGGCCAGGGCCAGGGCGACCTTGCGGTTGATCGACTCTTTTCTCAAGCTGCCCACCAGGACGGCAATCGTGTAGACCTTGCTCATTGAGGTTTCCCGACTTCTGAATAAAGGAGCTTGTAGTTATAGAGGCTTCGCGACGCGTTCACCAGAGGGTTGTGCGGATTCCCTCGACGTTTTCCTTGCAAGCACTTGCGTAGGAAGCGTCTGAAAATATCAGCGAATAGTATTTTTTTCTTATAGGTAAACTACCCCGCTCCCTGACGGTCTACAGAACCGCAAATCGAGTGTTTATCTCCAGAGGTTCTAAACAGATGGCTGCAGTACTTGTTGGACAGTTTCATGCCAGAGACGCGGAAGGCCGCGTGTATTCGGTGCATGAGTTTCAGGAATCCAACCCGGCGCAAGGCGACCTGGCCGGATCGACGCCCACCACGACCTACAAGCTGGCCATTGGCGACCGTGTAGAAAAGCTGGAAGGTGATGAATTCAAACTGATCCAGTCGGGCACCATTCTCGTGCGCGAGTCCGAAACCACTCTGGCATCGTAAGCGCTTGCCTTGTTCACCTGCTCAGTCCTGGGGGCTGGGCTGGAGACGTTCATGGGCGGCGGATCTGCGTCATCTCTATGCCCTGTTCGTCTTGCTTGAGCGTCACCAGCACCTGGCCGTGCTCCCCTTGCACGGTAAACATCGAGCGCTTGTAACCTGCCGCATTGTACGCGGGGTAAGCCTCCACCTCCCTGACCAGGGTGATCCCCACGACTGCGCCCACCTGTTCACCCACCTGTTGCTGGGAGCGAATAAAGGCTTCCAGTGCGAGATTGTCCGGCGTCGGTTCATCCTGATGATTGAAGAAGTAAGCCGCCAGGCCTCCCACGGTCACCAGGACCACGAGTTGCTTGGCCGTTACCCCGAAGAAAGTCGAGGGTAGAGGCATATGAGACCAGACCTGTTTTTTATTTTAAGTACCGGCAAACCGGCAGGGGTCGTTGCTGATCAGACCCGCCATTCTAATGGGGTCCTGGCTGAGCGCCATAGGCCGGGACGACCCCGGCAGTCTTTTTTGCGCACGAAGGCCTGCGCCATTGAATCCCCTGCGCACTGCACATAGACTCCGGCCATGCGTTTACGTCATATCGAAGTGATTCAGGCCATCTTGCAGACCGGCCACCTCGGCACCGCCGCCGAGTGGTTGCAACTCCCCGTGGGCGATGTAGACGCCACCCTCAAGGATGCCGAGCAGCAACTGGGCTTCATGCTGTTCGCCAGCGTGCGCGGGCGCTTGCAGGCCACGCGGGAAACCCTGGAGTTGCAGGCACAAATCACAACTCTGTATGAAGCCCTGGAGCCGTTGCAACGCCTTGCCAGCCGCTTGAAACACCATCATGCTCCGCCCCTGCGCGCCCTCTGCACACCGCCGTTGGCCAACCAACTGTTGCCGCAGAGCATTGCCGCGCTGCGTCGACGCTTCCAGGACATGCCGTGTAACCTGTCGAGCCGGCCAGTTGGCCAGATCATCAACAGCCTGCTGTTGCATGAAGCCGATGTGGGCCTGAGCCTGCATGACCCAGAACACCCCCATATCCAGAGCACGGTGCTGGCCCAAGGCAAATTGCAGTTGCTGGCCCCCCATGGCTGGCTAAAGCCCAAGCAAAAGTACATTGCGCTGCAGGAGTTGGCCGGCCAATCGTTGATCGGCCTTGAAGGCCATGATCCGCTCAGCCGTTTGCTGGACGCCAAGCTGCATGCCCTGCGGCCGGTGCCCGTGGTGCAGACGCGCGTACAAACCTACCCGATGATGCGCGGCCTGGTGGAAGCCGGGGAAGGCCTGGCGATTGTCGACCCGTTCACCGCCTTGGGTGCACGCGAGTCCGGGCTTGATGCGTGCCCGGTGTCACCACCGATAGTGGTCAGCCTGTATGCGCTGACCTTGAAAGACGCTGCGGCCTCCCCTGCATTGAATGCGCTGCTGGAGATCGTCATCCAGAAAGCCGAAAGCCTGCTTGGTAACGACACCAAGCCCCTGTAGGAGGTCAGACCGCCTCCACTTGCGCCTTGAACAACCGATACCAGAAAATCGCGACCTCGCGGGTTTGCGGGTCAATCCCGCGATAACGCAGTTGATCGATGCCGCCCATTACATAGCCACAACGCTCATACAGGCGACAGGCGCCGAGGTTGTTGTTCTGGGTCTCAAGCATCATGCCCGGCAGGTTCTTCTTGCGAGCCCAGAACTGCGCCACGTCCAACAACGACTTGGCCACGCCATGTCGACGCGCCGGTAACGCCACAGCCAACTCGTCAACATGGGCGAAACCGTTCCAGTTGGTGCTGACCACGATATGCCCCACTGCGCGGTCATCCAGGTACGCCATGAAGATCGAGCTGTCGGCGGCATCACGAAAACTGGCGAATTCTTCCGGGTCGATGCCATAGCACTTGCGGTACGGCAGCACTTTTTCCACCGGCCATTGGTCGACGCGCTGGCCCATTTGCGGCACCCCATAGGCGCTGACTTCAAAGCTGAAATCGTTGCCCCACACATAGGCGTCAAAACCTTCGTCGGCGACTCGCACACTGAGCCCTGGATACTTCGGGTTCATCACAGCTTGCATAAACTTCCTTAACCCTTGATGCAATCGACGGTGTAACGACGGCCACTGCCGTCATCTTCGTGTTGCAGCCCATGCACATCCGCGACAAAACCGGGGAAACTGCTATCGAACGTGCGGGCAAATGCCAGGTAATCGATGATTGAACGGGTTGACTCGATGAAGCGTTCGCCGGGCATGATCAGGGGTATGCCCGGCGGGTATGGCACCAGCATCACGGCGGCGATGCGTCCGGCCAAGGCATCGATGCAGACCGCCTCCACCTCGCCCCTGACCAGTTGGTCGTAGGCATCGGCGGGTTTCATCGCGATTTGCGGCAATACCGTATACATACGTTTGAGGTGCCTGGCCGTGGCATTACTACGGTAACAGCTGTGCAACTGGTCGCAAAGGTCGCGCAGCCCCAGGCCTTGATAACGCACCGGGCCTTGGGCATACACCGACGGCAAGCAACTGGCCAGGCTGACATTGGCATCGTAGCTACGCTTGAACTCCAGCAACTCAGTGAGCAAGGTGCTCCATTTGCCTTTGGTAATGCCCATGGAAAACAGCACGAGGAACGAATACAGCCCAGTCTTCTCCACTACCAGACCGCGCTCCCAGAGGAACTTGCTGACCACTGCGGCGGGAATCCCGCAATCGCTCAAGGCCCCTCCGGCGTTGAGGCCAGGCATCACCAGCGTGACTTTGATCGGGTCCAGCAATACGTAGTCTTCGACCACGTCGCCAAAGCCATGCCATTCATCCCCAGGGTGCAACAACCAATCTGCCGTGGCGACCCGGTCGATGCCCGCGACCGAGGGTGGCTGCCAGATAGAGAACCACCAGTCTTGGGCCGCTATATGCTGGCGCAAGTTGGCCAGGGCACGGCGAAAACTCAAGGCCTCGTCGAACATTTCCTGAAGCAGCGAGCGTCCGGCCGGGCCCTCCATCATTGCCGAGGCCACATCCAGCGACGCGATGATGCTGTATTGCGGCGAGGTGGAGATATGCATCATGAAGGCTTCATTGAAGCGGTCACGGTCCAGTTGCCTTGCGCCGCCGTCCTGCACGTGGATCATCGACGCCTGGCTGAATGCCGCCAGCAACTTATGCGTACTGTGGGTGGTGAACACCAAGGGGCTGTCCGGCGTGCGCGAGGTGCCCATGCCATAGCGCCCGGCGAAGAACTCGTGAAAGGCAGCATAGGCATACCAGGCCTCATCAAAGTGCAGCACCTCGACACTGTTGCCCAGTTGCTGCTTGATCAGTTCGGCGTTGTAACACAGGCCGTCATAGGTGGAGTTGGTCACCACCGCCAATTTCACTTTCGGTGGTCGCCCACGGGTCAAGGGGCTGGCGTCGATCTTGGCGCGGATCGACTCAGGGCTGAATTCGCTCAGGGGGATAGGGCCGATGATCCCTAGCTCGTTGCGCTCCGGGCACAGGTACAGCGGGATCGCGCCGGTCATGATGATCGAATGCAACACCGACTTGTGGCAATTGCGGTCCACTAGCACCAGGTCATCGCGCCCCACCATGGAATGCCAGACGATCTTGTTGGCGGTGGACGTGCCGTTGATCACGAAGAACGTATGGTCGGCGCCAAAGTTGCGCGCGGCGCGGGCCTCGGCTTCGGCCAAAGGCCCGGTGTGATCGAGCAGCGAGCCCAGTTCGGGCACCGACACCGACAAGTCAGAGCGCAGGGTGTTTTCCCCAAAGAACTGATGAAAGGCCTGCCCCACCGGGCTTTTGCGATAGGCCACGCCACCGCCATGACCGGGGGTGTGCCAGGAATAATTGGAGTCGGCGGTGTGTTGCACCAGCGCCTTGAAGAACGGCGGCAACAGGCCATCCAGGTAAGTGCGTGCGGCGCGGGCGACCTGGCGCGCCAGAAACGGCACGGTGTCTTCGAACAGATAAAGGATGCCGCGCAGTTGGTTGAGCTCGCTCATGGCATCGGCGGGCGCGTTTTCCAGCGTGACTTGCTCGCCCAGCGCAAAGATCGGCAGGTTGGGTGCGCGCAGGCGCGCCAAGCGAATCAACTCCACGATGTTCTGCAACAGATGGGTGTTTTCCCCGGCGCCTTCGGCGGCAATCAGCATGCAGGCCAGACCGTGATGGGTAGCGGCCACTAGCCGCCCCTCGGCGTAGTCCACCGCAGAAAAAATACTGAAGCCCTCCTGTTCCAACTCCCTGGCGATGCCTCGAACCCGGTCACCGGCAACGGTGTCGGCCTTGATGTCACGGTGCACGATCAGAACGGGGAACTTCAGGTCTTTGTACATGAGCACTCTTACTCCGGAGGCTTTGCACAAAGGGTAGAAGCTGGAAGCAGATGTGGCGAATGAAGATTTCACAGGTGGTCGAGAGGTATCTACATAAGTCGCGAGGGAGCTTGCTCCCGTGACGGCCCGCCTGCCGGGCCATACCTGCCTCACACCCCGCGATCAAACTGTGGGAGCTGGCTTGCCTGCGAATGCGGCCTGCCAGCCGACACTTATCTACCTGAGGCTCCGCAATCCAAATGTGGGTGGGCTGGGCCGGCATTCCGGCTTTTCCAAAGTGACCCGCTGTCAGAGCGCAACGCTAAGTGGCCGTTACCGCAGGAATGGAGATGTACCCAATCCAACCGTGTTGACTGTCAGGCCGCATTCGCGAGCAAGCCCGCTCCCACAATTTGATCGCGGGGCGTCAGGTCGATAGGCGTTGGCTGGCAGGCCGCTATCGCAGGCAAGCCAGCTCCCACAGTTTGATCGCGCAGCGTCAGGTAGATAGGTATTGGCTGGCAGGCCGCCACGGGAGCAAGCTCCCTCGCCACAGATGCAACTGTGTAAGTACCCATGACTGCAAGCCTGCTCCTCCTACATGAGCGGTTATTGCTGAGTGAGTTGAGTCCACAACGCCGGCGCACCGGCTGCCTTGGCGATCGCCTCCAAGCGTGCCGCATGCTCGGCCAGGTCCTGCTCGCTGGCACGGATGATCGGCGTCGGTTTGCGATCAGCTGGCAAGCGGCGGATTTCCGAAGGGCGGTTGCCCGAGCCTTCCGCCGAACCGCTGCCATCGGACGCATTACCGGCCAGGGACAGGCTGGTCTGCCCGCCGGTCATGGTCAGGTAAACGTCGGCCAGGATCTCGGAGTCGAGCAAGGCGCCGTGGAGTTCACGGCCGGAGTTGTCGACGCCATAGCGCTTGCACAAGGCATCGAGGCTGTTGCGTTGGCCCGGGTGGCGCTCGCGGGCCATCATCAAGGTATCGAGGATCGTGCAGTGTTGGGAGATGTCCGCACGGTCGGTCTGCCCCATCAGGGCAAATTCGTTATTGATGAAGCCGATGTCGAACGCCGCGTTATGGATGATCAACTGGGCGCCATTGATGAATTCGAAGAACTCATCGGCCACTTCGGCGAAGCGCGGCTTGCCCTTGAGGAATTCGTCGGTGATGCCGTGGACGCCAATCGCGCCCTCATCACTGTCGCGGTCCGGTTGCAGGTAGACGTGGAAGTGGCGGCCGGTCAGGCGGCGCCCCATCAGTTCGACACAGCCGATTTCGATGATCCGGTGACCATCGGTCACCGGCATGCCGGTGGTTTCGGTATCGAGTACAACAGATCGGATGGCCATCAGGGTTCAGCTCTCAACGGTTCGGTACAGTTCAAGGGGCGGGATATTAGCACGCTCTGTAAACGAAGCGCCCATGGCACCCAACCACCGGTGGACACCCAACAGTTATTTACAAGATTTCGCAAACTTGCTGCGGATTGCTACGCCCCTCATCGCTAACCTGCGCGCCTCCTCCAGATACTGAATTCCCTGACTCATGTTCAACCTGAAATGGCTGTTCATCCCCTGCCTGTTCAGCGCTGCCGGTGCGCAAGCCACCAGTTTCGTGATGACCACTGACGCCTTGGTGAGCCTGTCGATGAGTGCCACGGGCGGCACCAGCAGCAGCTTCAAGGACGACAAGATTGTGCTGGCAGCCAAGGCCGATGCCGCCTCGTTTGTCGCAAGCGAAGGTGCAATACGCGGTGCTCAACTAGAGTCAGCCTTGCGGCATATTCGCCAGACGAGAGTGGATCTGCGATACACGGACGAACAACTCGCCCGTGCGATCCTGGCTCTGTAAGCGACAACAATCACGGGATGTTTGTGATCAGGCCAACGTCTGCCTGCCTGAAGCTCAATGCCGTGCTGGTAGATTCGCCACACGCGATGGCGGCGGTGAAGCAGCGGCTCGAGCGGCCGCTGCGGTGTCGCTGACTCAGCTCTGCTTGTAGCCGCGCACTTCATCCACGCCACGGTTGGCCAACTGGTCGGCGCGCTCGTTGCCAGGGTGCCCAATGTGCCCGCGTACCCATTTCCAGGTGATGTCGTGACGGTTGCACTGTTCATCGAGCAATTGCCACAGGTCGGCGTTCTTGACCGGCTCCTTGGCCGCTGTCTTCCAGCCACGTTTTTTCCAGTTGACCATCCACTCGTTGATGCCCTTCATCACGTACTGCGAGTCGGTCACCAGGAGTACGTTGCAGCGCCGCTTGAGTTCTTCGAGGCCGCGAATCGCGCCCATCAGTTCCATGCGGTTATTGGTGGTATTGGCTTCGCCGCCCCACAATTCCTTCTCCACGCCCTTGCACACCAGCAAGGCGCCCCAGCCGCCCGGGCCGGGGTTGCCCTTGCAGGCGCCATCGGTGAAGAGTTCTACGCTATCGGTCATCGGTTATTCGGCCTGAAATCAAAAAGAGGTTTTACGGTTCGCGTTGTTCGCGGTTGACCTTGGCCAACGGCATTGGCACGAGCTTGCCGATCGGCTCGCGGCGCACTTGTTGCACCGGTCGCAGCCCGACCACGATCTTGCGTGCAACCAGCAAATAAAAGCCGCCACCCGACAGCTGCCAGGCCCCTGCGCGGCGTTCCCAACCGGCCAGGCGGCCCTGCCACTTGGCCGTCGCAAGCGGCGGACGATAGCACCCGAAGCGGCGTTTCTCCAGCGCGAAGCCCAGCAGGTTGAGCCAGTCGCCCACCCGTGATGGCGCGATGCAACGCGCCTGACGCAGTCCGTCATGGGCGAACACACGGCGCAGGCCCCAACTGCTCCAGGGGTTGATGCCGACAATCAGTAAATGGCCACCAGGGCGCACGCTGCTCGCCGCTTCGCGCAACAAACCGTGGGGCGACAGGCAGAAATCCAGGCCATGCTGCAACACCACCACATCGGCGGCGTGTTCGCTCAACGGCCAGGCCTGTTCCTCGCAGACGATTTCCACACCTGGCAATGGCGCGCCCAGGCGTACATTGCGTTGCACCTGCGGTGCCGAGGGCGGCGTGTCGGCCGACGGCCCGTAATGCACCAGGTAGCCACCAAAGAACCGGCCCAGCTCGTCTTCGAGCATGCGCCGCTCTTCTTCCAGCAAAAACTGCCCAATCGGCCCGGACAACCATTCGCGGGCGGCGCTGATCAGGGCCAGCCACTCAGGATCGGCCTGGGCGAACGCTTTATCAGTCATTGCATTCTCCAACTCGCCTAGACGTTCTAAGATGCACCAATGTGTTCAGCTTGGCGAATCGAAGAATGATACAGATCAGTGCCCTACCCGCCTTCACCGACAACTACATCTGGTTGTTACAAGACCCCACGACCCGGCGCTGCGCCGTGGTCGACCCCGGCGATGCCGCGCCAGTACTGGCCTGGCTCAAGCAGAATGCCGAGTGGCGCCTCAGCGACATTCTGGTCACCCATCATCACCATGATCATGTGGGCGGTGTGGAGCAACTGAAAACTGTCACCGGCGCCACGGTCTACGGCCCGGCCAACGAAAAGATCCCGGCGCGGGATGTCGCCTTGCAGGATAACGACCGTATCAGCGTGCTGGGCTGGGACTTCGACGTGTACGCCGTGCCTGGCCACACCCTCGGCCACATCGCCTTTTACCACCAGGGCGTATTGCTGTGTGGCGATACCTTGTTCGCCGCGGGTTGCGGTCGCCTCTTCGAAGGCACGCCGGAACAGATGTACAGTTCCCTGGAACGCCTGGCCGCCCTGCCCGCCGATACGCAGGTGTACTGCACTCACGAATACACGCAAAGTAACTTGAAATTTGCCCAAGCCGTGGAACCGCACAACGCCGACATCGCCGAACGGGTGGAAAATGTCGCCCAACTTCGCGCCCGTGGCCAGATGACGCTGCCCTCCAACCTGGCCCTGGAAAAACGTACTAACCCTTTTCTGCGCACCGCTGAAACATCCGTTAAACAAAAAGCGGACGAACGGAACGGCCGCGACAACCGCTCTGGGGCCGAGGTGTTTGCTAGCTTGAGGGCTTGGAAAGATAAGTTCTAACCAGATGCAATCTGATACGTAATTTCTGAATGGTTGACCGGAACCAAAGCGCTTTCTAGAATCGCCCGACATTTTTGCCCGGAACTTACTTCCAGCCAATGTCGTCATCTATTCGTAAATCCATTTCTTCAGACGCATTGACCCGCCTGGCTCAAGCCGTGGCGGTGGCCGTTTCCGCGACTCTGGCGGGCTGCCAATCGACCAATTACGCTGCACAATCCACCGTGCAACCCAAACCGAATCTTGCTGCCAAGATCAAGCAAAAACCTATTTGGCTATCAGAGAAGCCCAGCCCCGAAGTACCCCAGGACGTCTGGGAACGCATGCGTCGGGGCTTTCAATTGCAGGACGGTGTCGGCGTCAACCCGCGCATCGAGCAACAGCGCCTGTGGTTCGCCAGTAACCCCTCCTTTCTGGAGAATGCCGGCGAACGCGGCAGCCTCTACATTCATTACATCGTCGAACGCCTTGAAGAACGCAACATGCCCCTGGAACTGGCGCTGCTGCCAGTGATTGAAAGTGCCTACAACCCAATGGCCTATTCGCGCAGCGATGCGGTGGGCTTGTGGCAATTCATTCCCTCCACCGGGCGCTACTTCAACCTGCGCCAGACCCGCGCCTACGATGGCCGCCGCGACATCACGGCCTCCACCACCGCCGCCCTGGACTATCTGACGCGTCTGCATGACATGTTCAACGGCGACTGGCTGCTGGCCCTGGCGGCCTATAACGCCGGCGAAGGCACGGTCAGCCGGGCAATCGAGCGCAACGAAAAGCTCGGCCTGCCCACTGACTACTGGAACCTGCCCCTGCCTCAGGAAACCAAGGACTATGTGCCCAAATTCCTGGCCTTGTCCCAGGTGGTACTGGCGCCCGAGGCCTATGGCGTCAACCTGAACCCGATTGCCAACACACCGTACTTCGAAGTAGTTGAAGTCAAGCAAAGCATGGACCTGTCACGGGTTGCCGCGCTGGCCGAGATCGACGAAGACGAACTGTTCCAGCTCAACCCGGCCTTGAAACAACGCACCACTCTGGATGGCCCCCAGCATCTGCTGGTACCAACCTCCAAGGCCCAACTGCTGACCAGCACCCTTTCGACGATGAAGCCGGAAGAATTGCTGAGCATGCGCCCCAAGAAGCCGGTGTTCGACGAAGTCGAGACCAAGGCGGTTGCCGGGCGTACCCGCAGCTACAAGGTACGCAGTGGCGATAACCTCACGCTGATCGCCAAGGCCAACAAGGTTGACGTGCATGACCTGCAGCGCTGGAACAAGCTCAACGGCCAGGCGCTCAAGGTCGGCCAGACCCTGGTGATGCAGGACACGCGTAAAGTCGCGGAGAAAAAACCGGTGCAGTACAAGGTCAAGAAAGGTGACTCGCTGTACATGGTGGCCAAGCGCTTCAACGTTGAGATGCAACACCTCAAGCGTTGGAACCCGCGCACCGGCCAGGCATTGAAGCCAGGGCAGATGCTGGTGGTTTCCGGGCCGCGCTAATACCTCGGGGAGAGCTGGCTTGTGTGGGAGCTGGCTTGCCTGCGATGCAGGCACCTCGGTCTATCAGTCAGACCGCAGTGATGCTATCGCAGGCAAGCCAGCTCCCACATTTGACCTTCACACCGTCCAATAGCTCGCAGTGCGCAACATGGCCTTCCCGACAGCCTTTTTCCAACCGGAACAAGCTGTTACTGTACCGATCATAAAGCCCAAGCCGCCTGGATCGGATCTCTGACTTGAAGCGTCCCCTCCTTCTACTAATAAGCCTGGCCTTGAGCTTTGCGGCGAACGCGACGATCACCGAGAGCCACGGTTATGCGCAGTTCGGCACACTCAAGTACCCGGCCAAATTCACCCATTACGATTGGGTAAACCCTGCAGCGCCCAAAGGCGGGACGCTGCGGGTGATGGCATTTGGCACCTTCGATACGCTCAACCCCTACACCTTCAAGGGTTCAAGCCCGGTTTCCACCGCCAACTTCCTGCAGTACGGCGTCAACGAGCTCAATGAACCCTTGATGGTGGGCACCGGGCAATACGCGCCGTCGGGCGATGAACCCACCTCCAGTTATGGCCTGATTGCCCAGTCGGTGGAATACAGCGAGGACCGCAGTTGGGTGGTGTTCAACCTGCGCCCCGAAGCACGCTTTCACGACGGCAAGCCGATCACAGCCGATGACGTGGCGTTCTCCTATCGCACCCTACTGACCGAAGGCCACCCGCAGTACCGCACCAATCTGCAAGAAGTGGCACGGGTCGATATCCTCAACCCTCACCGTATCCGCTTTGTGTTCAAGCGCGCCGGCAACCCCTTGCTGATCCTGCGCCTGGGCGAGTTGCCGGTGCTGCCCCAGCACTATTGGAAAAACCGTGATTTCAAGGCCACCACCTTCGAGCCGCCCCTGGGCAGTGGGCCTTATCGCATCACCAAGGTTGCGCCTGGGCGGCAACTGGTGTTTGAACGGGTCAAGGATTACTGGGGCAAAGACCTGCCGGTCAACCAGGGTTTCTATAACTACGACAAGGTTGAAGTGGAATTCTATCGCGACAGCGACGTGGCCTTTGAAGCCTTCAAGGCCGGTGAATTCGATATTTATATCGAGCATCAGGCCAAGAACTGGGCCACCGGTTACAACTTCCCGGCGGTCAACCGCGGCGATGTGATCAAGGCGCAGATCGCCCATCAGATCCCCACCCAGAGCCAGGGCCTGTTCATGAATACCCGGCGACCGGCGTTCAGCCAGGCCAAGGTGCGTGAAGCCCTGGGGTTGATGTTCGATTTTGAATGGACCAACCGCACGCTGTTCAGCAGCGCCTACAAGCGTTCGGTGAGCTATTACCCCAACAGTGAATTCTCGGCCACCGGTCTGCCCGTGGGCCATGAGTGGTTGATGCTCTCGCCCTACCGCGACCAACTGCCGGCCGCGCTGTTTACCCAACCGTTCAGCCTGCCGCACACCGATGGCCGTGGCATTCCCCGCGAAACCCTGCGCCAGGCCCTGGCCCTGCTCAGCGAGGCCGGCTGGAAACTGTCGGGGCAGCGCCTGCTGGACAAGGGCGGGCAACCGCTGCGCCTGGAAATCCTGTTGGTCAACCCGAACCTTGAGCGCATCCTGCAACCTTATGTCGAAAATCTGACCCGCATCGGCATCGACGCCCGCTTGCGCACCGTTGACCGCGCACAGTACAAACAGCGCCTCGATCAATTCGATTTCGACATGATTCTGATGACTCTCAACCAGACCTTGAGCCCCGGTCTTGAGCAGTGGCAGTACTTCCACTCCAGCCAGGCCGCAATCAAGGGCAGCAAGAATTACGCCGGTATCGCCAACCCGGTGGTCGACCACCTGCTGGACCAACTGCTGGCGGCGCAGACCCGCGACGAACAACTGGCTGCCGGCCGCGCCCTGGACCGGGTGCTGCTGTGGCAGCACTACAGCATTCCCAACTGGTACCTCAACTATCATCGCCTGGCGTACCGCAACCGGTTCGCCTTCGTCACCACGCCGCCCTACAGCCTGGGCCTGAGCGCGTGGTGGCTGAAAGCTTCGGAGAAAGCCCAATGATGTCCTTGCGTACTACCCTGCTCGCCAGCCTGTTGCTGTGCACCGCGGCGCACGCCGCGCCGCAACATGCGCTGACCCTCTACAACGAGCCCCCCAAGTACCCCGCCGACTTCAAGCATTTTGACTACGTAAACCCCGACGCCCCCAAGGGCGGGACCTTCCGCGAATCGGCCATGGGCGGCTTCGACAGCCTCAACCCCTATATCAGCAAGGGCGTGCCGGCAGACAACCTGCCGCTGATCTACGACACCTTGGCCATGCAAAGCCTGGACGAACCCATCACCGAATACGGCCTGGTGGCTGGCAAAATCGAAAAAGCCCCGGACAACAGCTGGGTGCGCTTCTACCTGCGCCCCGAAGCGCGCTTCCATGATGGCCACCCGATCCGCGCTGAAGACGTGGTGTTCACCTTCCAGACCCTGATCAAGGAAGGCAACCCGCTGTACCGCAACTACTACGCCGACGTCGATGAAGTCGTGGCTGAAGACCCGTTGCGCGTGCTGTTCAAGTTCAAGCGCACCAACAACCGCGAATTGCCGCTGATCCTGGGGCAGTTGCCAGTGCTGCCTAAACACTGGTGGGCGACCCGGGATTTTTCCAAGGGCAATCTGGAAGTCCCCTTGGGCAGCGGGCCTTACCAAGTGGCGGAGGTCAAGCCAGGCCGTATGATTCGCTACGAGCGGGTCAAGGATTATTGGGCCAAGGACCTGCCGGTCAATAAGGGCTTCTACAACTTCGATACCCGCATCACCGATTACTACCGCGACAGCACCGTCTCCCTGGAAGCCTTGAAGGCCGGGCAGTTCGACTACTGGTTGGAGTTCAGCGCCAAGAACTGGGCCAATGCCTACAATATTCCAGCGGTGAAAGAAGGCCGTTTGATCAAGGAAGAAATCCCCAACGGCAACCCCACCGGCATGCAGGGCTTCGTGTTCAACATGCGCAAGCCGATGTTCCAGGACGTGCGGGTGCGCAAGGCCATCAGCCTGTTGCTGGATTTCGAATGGAGCAACAAACAGCTGTTCAACGGTGCCTACACCCGTACCCGCAGCTATTTCGAAAACTCGGAAATGGCCGCCACCGGCCTACCCGGTCCGGACGAGCTGGCGATTCTCGAGCCGCTGCGCGACAAGATCCCTGGCGAAGTCTTCACCCAGGCATTCGAACCGTCCCACACCGACGGCAGTGGCATGATTCGCACCCAACAGCGCGAGGCCTACCAACTGCTGCAAGAAGCGGGCTGGAAGATCGTTGACGACAAAATGGTCGACAATACCGGCAAACCGGTGACCATCGAGTTCCTGCTGGCCCAGACCGAGTTCGAGCGCATCCTGCTGCCGTTCAAGCGCAACCTGGCGGACCTGGGCATCGACCTGGTGATTCGTCGGGTGGACGTCTCGCAGTTCGTCAACCGCCTGCGCTCGCGCGACTTCGACATGCTGGTGGGCAGCTTCCCGCAATCCACCTCGCCGGGTAACGAGCAGCGCGAGTTCTGGAAATCCTCCAGCGCCGACAAGCCCGGCAGCCGCAACTACATGGGCCTCAAGGACCCCGCCGTCGACCAGTTGGTGGAAGAGTTGATCGACGCCGGTTCGCGGCAAAGCCTGATCGCCCACGCCAGGGCGCTGGATCGCGTGCTGCAGTTCGGCTACTACGTGATTCCCAACTGGCACATCAAGACCTTCCGCGTGGCGTACTGGGACCACCTGGGCCACCCCAAGGTCTCGCCACGCTACGACGTCGGCACCGCCACGTGGTGGGCTAAACCCGACGTCAAACCGGCGGTATCCCTCGACACCACGCAGAACGCCGATGCGGCGAGCGGAGGCGATTGAATGCTGGCCTATATTGTTCGCCGCCTGTTGCTGATCATCCCCACGCTGTTCGGGATCTTGCTGATCAACTTTGTCATCATCCAGGCCGCTCCCGGCGGCCCGGTGGAGCAAATGATCGCCAAACTCGAAGGCTTCGACGGCGCCACCAGCCGCATTGCTGGCGGCGGGGCCGAAGTTGCGGTGGCCGGTTCCAGCTACCGTGGCGCCCAGGGCCTGGACCCGGCGCTGATCAAGGAAATCGAAAAGATGTACGGCTTCGACAAATCGGCGCCGGAACGCTTGTGGATCATGGTCAAGAACTACGCCCAGCTGGACTTCGGTGACAGCTTTTTCCGGGACGCCAAGGTCATCGACCTGATCAAGGAGAAGATGCCGGTGTCCATTTCCCTCGGGTTGTGGAGCACCCTGATCATGTACCTGGTGTCCATCCCCCTGGGGATCGCCAAGGCCACGCGCCACGGCAGCCATTTCGATGTGTGGACCAGCTCGGCGATCATCGTCGGCTACGCGATACCGGCATTCCTGTTTGCGATTCTGCTGATCGTGGTGTTTGCCGGTGGTAGTTATTTCGACTGGTTCCCCTTGCGCGGGCTCACCTCCAACAACTTCGAGGAGTTGAGCTGGGGCGCCAAGATCCTCGATTACTTCTGGCACCTGGCGCTGCCCGTCACTGCCCTGGTGATCGGCAACTTCGCGACCATGACCCTGCTGACCAAGAACAGCTTTCTCGACGAGATCAACAAGCAGTACGTGGTCACCGCCAAGGCCAAGGGCCTGACCAACCGCCGCGTGCTGTATGGCCACGTGTTCCGCAACGCCATGCTGCTGGTGATCGCCGGTTTCCCTTCGGCCTTCATTGGCATCTTCTTTACCGGCTCGTTGTTGGTGGAGGTGATCTTCTCCCTCGACGGCCTGGGCCTGATGAGCTTTGAAGCGGCGATCAACCGTGACTACCCAGTGGTGTTCGGCACGCTGTTTATCTTCACCCTGCTGGGGCTGATCGTGAAACTGATCGGCGACCTCACCTACACCCTGGTCGATCCGCGAATCGACTTTGCCAGCCGGGAGCATTGAGATGAACCTGTCCCCCCTCAATCGCCGCCGGTTCGAGCGGTTCAAGGCCAACAAGCGTGGCTGGTGGTCGCTGTGGCTGTTTCTGGTGCTGTTCGTGCTGAGCCTGGGCGCCGAGTTGATCGCCAACGACAAGCCCCTGGCGGTGCACTTCGACGGCGGCTGGTACTTCCCGGCGCTCAAGCGCTACCCGGAGACTACCTTCGGCGGTGAATTCCCGCTGGAAGCCAACTACAAGAGCCCGTATATCCAGGAACTGCTCAAGGCCAAGGACGCCTGGACTTTGTGGGCGCCGATTCCGTTCAGCTACCAGAGCATCAATTACGACCTGAAAGTCCCGGCCCCGGCGCCGCCGTCCTCGGTCAACCTGCTGGGCACCGATGACCAGGGGCGCGATGTGCTCGCGCGGGTGATCTACGGCTTTCGTGTATCGGTGCTCTTCGCCCTGACCCTGACCATACTCAGCTCGATCATCGGCGTGATTGCCGGCGCCTTGCAGGGCTTTTATGGCGGCTGGGTCGACCTGGCCGGGCAACGTTTCCTGGAGATCTGGTCCGGCTTGCCGGTGCTCTACCTGCTGATCATCCTGGCCAGCTTCGTGCAACCCAACTTCTGGTGGCTGCTGGGGATCATGCTGCTGTTTTCCTGGATGAGCCTGGTGGATGTGGTGCGCGCCGAGTTCCTGCGCGGGCGCAACCTGGAGTACGTGCGCGCGGCGCGGGCGCTGGGCATGCAGAACGGCGCGATCATGTTTCGTCACATCCTGCCCAATGCGATGGTCTCGACCATGACCTTCCTGCCCTTCATCCTCACCGGCGCCATTGGCACCCTCACCGCCCTGGACTTTCTCGGCTTCGGGCTGCCGGCAGGTTCGCCGTCGCTGGGTGAGCTGGTGGCCCAGGGCAAGTCCAACCTGCAAGCGCCGTGGCTGGGCATGAGTGCCTTTGCGGTGCTGGCGATCATGTTGAGCCTGCTGGTGTTTATCGGCGAGTCCGCTCGCGATGCGTTCGACCCGAGGAAATGAGATGAATCCGGACAATCTGATCGAAATCCGCGACCTCAGTGTCGAATTCGTCACCGGCGAGCACCACCACCGGGTGGTCAACCACGTCAGCTTCGACATTAAGCGCGGCGAAACCCTGGCGCTGGTGGGTGAAAGCGGTTCGGGCAAATCGGTCACCGCCCATTCGATCCTGCGCCTGCTGCCCTACCCGTTGGCCAGGCATCCGTCGGGCACTATCGAGTATTCAGGGCAAGACCTGCTGACGCTTAAAGAGAAGACCCTGCGGCATATACGCGGCAATCGGATTGCGATGATCTTCCAGGAGCCGATGACCTCGTTGAACCCGCTGCACTCCATCGAAAAACAGATCAACGAGGTGCTCGGCCTGCACAAGGGCCTGACCGGCACGGTCGCCACCCAGCGCACGTTGGAATTGCTGGAGCTGGTGGGTATCCCCGAACCGCACAAACGCCTCAAGGCCCTGCCCCATGAGCTGTCCGGCGGCCAGCGCCAGCGGGTGATGATCGCCATGGCCCTGGCCAACGAGCCGGAGTTGTTGATTGCCGACGAGCCGACCACGGCGCTGGATGTCACCGTGCAGTTGAAGATCCTGGAATTGCTCAAGGAGCTGCAGGCGCGGCTGGGCATGGCGCTGCTGCTGATCAGCCACGACCTCAACCTGGTACGGCGCATCGCCCATCGTGTGTGTGTGATGCAGCAAGGTTGCATCGTTGAACAGGCCGATTGCGAGACACTGTTCCAGTCGCCCCAGCATCCCTACACCCAGGAATTGCTCGCGGCGGAGCCCAGTGGTGGGCCAGCCAACAATGATGTCGGCCCTCCGCTGCTGGAAGTGGACGACCTGAAAGTCTGGTTTCCGATCAAGAAAGGCTTTTTGCGCAATACCGTCGATTACGTCAAGGCTGTGGACGGCATCAACTTCAGCCTGCCCCAGGGCCAAACCCTGGGCATCGTTGGCGAAAGTGGCTCGGGCAAGTCCACCTTGGGCCTGGCAATTTTGCGCCTGATCGGCAGCCAGGGCGGGATTCGCTTCGAAGGCCAGCAACTGGACCGCCTCAGCCAACAGCAGGTGCGCCCGTTGCGCCGGGAAATGCAGGTGGTGTTCCAGGACCCGTTCGGCAGCCTGAGCCCGCGCATGTGCGTCAGCGAGATCGTTGGCGAAGGCCTGCGTATCCACAAGATGGGCACGCCCGCCGAACAGGAAGCGGCGATTATCGCGGCGCTCAAGGAAGTGGGCCTGGACCCCGAATCCCGGCATCGCTACCCCCATGAATTTTCCGGCGGCCAGCGCCAACGCATCGCTATCGCCCGAGCGCTGGTGCTCAAGCCGCGCCTGATCCTGCTGGACGAACCCACCTCGGCCCTGGACCGCACGGTACAGCGCCAGGTGGTAGAGTTGCTGCGTGGTTTGCAGGCCAAGTACAACCTGACCTACCTGTTTATCAGCCATGACCTGGCAGTGGTGAAGGCGCTGAGTCACCAGTTGATGGTGGTCAAGCAAGGCCAGGTGGTGGAGCAAGGCGATGCCCAGGCTATTTTTGCTGACCCGCAACATGCCTATACCCGGCAGTTGCTCAAGGCGGCTTTTTTGGTGCCGGCCTGACGGCACGCGGGTGCAAATGCAGGAGAAATAACGCCATGTCGCTCAGCCCAATCGCCCGTCCCGCAGACACGCCGCGCTTCTGGCGCGACGAACGCCTGCCGTTCATCGAAGCGCGCACCATCGCCGACGGGCGCAAGGTCACTTACACCCGGCACGCCCATGAGCATTTTTCCATCGGTGCGATCACCACCGGCTGCAGCTATTACCACTACGGCGCGCGCACCTTCGAAATCAGCGCCGGCACCGTGGTGCTGATGAACCCAGGCGATGTGCATGCGTGCAACCCCATCCATGACCAGCCCTGGTCCTACCACATGCTGTACCTGGACACGCCCTGGCTGACCGACCTGCAATACCAGCTGGGATTCAGTACCGACCAGGGCTACCGGCCATTCGACACGCCCCATACCCGCGACACCACGCTGTACCACGGCTTGCTCGACCTGTACCGCACGCTAGTGGATGAACAGGCCGAACTGCTGCAAAAACAGAGCACGCTGGTGAGTTACTTCACCGAGGTGCAACAGCGTCTGAACCCTTCGTTGGCACCGGTACGCGAGGTCAACCACAAACTCGAACGCGCCGCCGACTACATCCGCGCTTACTGCACTCAGGCCTTGAAACTCGAAGACGTCTGCCAGGCGGCCGATCTGTCGCCGTCTTACCTGATCCGCGCGTTCAAGCAGTATTACGGCTTGACGCCCCACGCCTTCATGGTCAACCGACGCATCCAGTTTGCCCGCAGCCAACTGCGCAATGGCGCACTGATTGCCGACGTCGCCCTGGCCGCGGGCTTTGCCGACCAGGCGCACTTCCAGCGCACCTTCAAACAACACCTCGCGGCCACGCCGGGGCAATACCGCGAGAACCTCAAGCCATCAGCAAATAACCCACACTGGCCACCAGCAACGCGGCCATTGAGCGGTTGAACAGCCGTACACCTTTGGGGTTGTTCAAGTAGCGGCGTAAAAACGTCCCCGCATACACCCAGCACGCCACCGACAGGTAGCAGATCACCAGGTAAAGCGCGGCAAACAACCACACCTGCGCCGCATCGCCATCAGCCACAAACAACCCCATGCCTGCCACACACGCCAGCCAGGCTTTCGGGTTGAGCCACTGCATGATCGCGCCATACAGCATCGACGGCGCGGTGTCGGTACCGTCAGCGTCCAGCCGACCATCGTCCACGGCGAGTTTCCACGCCATGTACAACAGGAACGCGACTCCGCCCCAGCGGATCAATTGGATCAGTATCGGCCAGCGCACCAGCACTTCATGCAGCCCCAGGCCGATCAGTATCAACAACAAGGTGAAACCTACGGCGGCGCCCAACACATGTTTCTGGCTGGCGACAAAACCGAAACGCGCGCCGGCACTTAAAGCAACCACATTGACGGGGCCGGGCGTGATGGACGTGGCCAGGGCAAAAGCGGCCATGGAGAGGATCAAGCTCATTACAGTTCCTTGTGTGATGCCAACGATGTTGAGATCACGGTAACGCGCCGGGCGATGAGCGTATTGAACAAAATGCCCCTGGGCGCTTCAGAAACTAACGCTGATCTGATGGATGCCCCCACGATCAAACTATGGGAGCTGGCTTCCACATTGGTCATGCATCGCCCAAAGGATCTACGCCTGGCACCGGTCCCCAGTGGGAGCGGGCTTGCCCGCGAAGGCGGCGTGTCAGCCACTGCATCTTTAACTGAACCACCGCTATCGCAGGCAAGCCAGCTCCCACATTTGGACCGTGGGGCGTCGCGGGAGCAAGCGCCCTCGCCACAGGTACAGCGCGTGGCCACTTGGAGGGGATGACACCGCCTCACCCTTGGTATCCTGCCACTCCAACCCACAGGGACCCGTGCGCATGCAAATCAACCCAGCCTTTATCCTTCACCAGACCGAGCACTGGCAGCTCAACCACCACCTGACCTCGAAGCTGCCCGGTTACTTGATGCTGGGCGCCAGGGCGCCGATTGACGCCCTCCCCGACATGCCTGAAGCCGCACTGGCCGAACTGGGCGGCCTGCTCGCCAATATCCAGCGGGTGATGCAAACCCAGCTCCAGCCAAAATGGCTGTATATCAGCCGTTACGGCCATATGCCGGGCTTACCGCTGCATTTTCATTGCATCCCCGTCTATGACTGGGTAGAGCAAGCGTTCTGGCGGGACGAACGCTATCGCTCGCTGAACGCTTTCGGGACGCCCCCCCTCGAACCCATGACCGATGGCGCTGAACTGACCCTGTTCGTATGGCGCGAGTTTGGCGAGAGCCTCACCCCGCCGCCGATTCAAGGGCCAGGGATAGAGCCTGTGATCGAGCAATTGCGCGCTGCATTCAAACGGGACTCATAACCCGCAACCGCTTCACCATCGGTACACACGCCAGCACCAACCCGGACGGCGAGCGGTACACCGCCTGCTCATCGCCCACATACCCGCACGCTCTATAAAAACTCACCGCGTTCAGTGTCGCATCCAGCACAACCTGTTCAATCGCCCGCTGCTGCGCCATACGCTCCAAGTGAGCAAGCATCACTTTGCCAAACCCTCGCCCGCTGAATAGGGGCAATACAAACAAGGCTCCGATTTCATGGCTGGCAAGATCCAGCATGCCAGTGACGACTGGTTTGCCATTGAACCATCCCATGTAGAACTGTTTTTCCATCAGCGCGCCGTAGCCATCACTGGCGCGACCTCGGGTCCAGAGCGCCATTTGTTCAGCGCTATAGGCGCCAATGCATTGGCCGCGAATGGCCTCGCGACGAATCTCAAACGCACGCTCGGCGTCGTCCGGCGTGGCACGTTTTATCTCCAGCATCGCAAGCTCCTTCCGTGACCTCAAACTGCCATTAGCCCATTTGTGCTAATCGACCCTACCTCACGGCAGCGCTATATTCCGCGGCACTTCCAACGTTCTCACCCACACCGCGCATTCCGTGCGCGCGGGTTCGTTGCGCGTTGGAAAAACCAAAACAACCCCAAGGAAGAAGCACCATGAAACTCTACTCCCCTGTCACTCGCTTTGCCCTGCTGGGCGCCTTGATCATCGGCGTCGCCGGTTGCAGCAATATCAAGCCCACCGAAGATCATCTCAAGAAGCTGTCGGAAACCAATCTGGGCGAGCCGGTAAAACGTATCTCCAATGTGCGCAGCGACTCCATGACCACCTACTACGTCGCTAACACAGCCTCCGGCGAGTACAACTGCTCCGTACCCAGTGGTGCCAGCGGCGGCGCGTTCGCGATTGCCAGCTTCGGCCTGATGAAGCCCGCGGCCTACTGCATGCCCAAGGGCGCCAAAGGCAATGGGTTGACGCCGTTCATGCAGTAATATTTTCCTGGCTGAGCGCTCGCAGAGTGCCGCGCAGTTCCGCAGGGCGTACCGGTTTGGACAAAATAGCGATCTGACGATCGTGCAACGCGGCCTGGATTTTCTCCACGTCGTGCCCGGTAAGGATCAGCGCTGGCACCGCCCAGCCGCGTTGCTGGCGTAACTGGTCGATGCATTCGATGCCGGTGGCGTGGTTGCCCAGGTCATAGTCGGCAACGATGATGTCGCAGTCACTGACCAAACCCTGCCCCGTGGACTCGGCCTGCACTTGGCACCCCCAGCGCTCCAGCAGGGCCTGGGTGGCGAGCAGCACGTTGTAGTCATCTTCCACCAGGCACACCTTAAGGCCGGTGAGCAGCCCGGCTTGGCGTGCATCGTCGCGCAAGGCCGGTTGACGCGGCGCGGTGGCCAAGGCTAGGCCATGCAGGCTTACTGAGGTGCCATGGCCGACCCGCGAACGCAGGCTCACCTGCAACCCCATCAATTGCCCCAGGCGCTTGACGATGGACAGCCCAAGGCCCACACCTTCGACGTCCTTGTCACGCAGTTGGCGCACGCGATAAAACTCTTCGAAGACCTTTGACAGATGCTCCTTGGCAATCCCCCGCCCCTGGTCGTGCACCTGCACCACCACGCCGTCATCACGCATGCGCACGCCAATCAGCACCGGTCGTTGCGCCCCGTACTTGAAGCAATTGGAGAGCAGGTTCTGCACCATGGTCGCCAGCATGGCCGGATCAACCAGCACCCAGTGGGCACAGGGGCGCAGGCGCAGCTCCACGCCCGCCCAGCGAGCAGCCTCGGCGTTCTGGCGCACGAGGTCGGCAAGGAAGTCGCCCAGGTGGATCACTTGGTATTTGGGCAACAGGCGCCCGTTGTCGAGGGTGTAGAGGTCGAGAATCGAGCGGAACAATTGCGAGACGTTAAGCAGCGAGCGGTCGATATTGTCCACCAAGCGCTGTTCGTCCTCGCCCAAACGGGCTTCGCGCAGGCAGGCGGTAAACAGGCCAATGGAGTGGATCGGCTGGCGCAGGTCATGGCTGGCCTGGGCGAGAAAACGGGATTTTTCCAGGTTGGCGGCGATCGCCTGCTCGGAGGCCTTGCGCGTGCGCTCCAACAGGATATGGGCATACACCGGGATCACCGTGCTGGTGATCATCAGCATCAGCACCATGAATGGTTGTGCCTGCCACAGCGGCGTGAGTTGGTACACGATCAACAGCGCCAGCAACGCCAGCCCCGTCGCAATTGCCAGGTAGCGCGAACCGTAGCGCATGCCGTTGCCCAGGTTCACCCAGACCATCACCGCATACAGCGGCAATGCCGCCTCACCGCCTACCACCAGGCCGAACGAAGTGCCCGTGTAGTCGTGGATCATGCCAAAGATCCGCCGCGCCGGATAATGCCCGGGCCAGCGTGCGATCACTTGGCGAAGCACGATGGACGCCAGCAGGAACAGCAAGATATACAGGATCACCGGCAGATAGGTGTCCAGCGACTGCCCAGGCAAAAAGCCCAGCACGCCGATGTAAACGATAGCGATGCTGGCCACCACGATGCGCAGGTTAGCCTGATCGAGTTCGGAGTTAGTCTCGGGGCTCATCGTCATATCCTTGACCTATCATCTGAAGGAGCGAGCTTGCTCGCGAAAAACGTCAACGATAACGCGTTTGACCTGGGAGTACGCGGTGCCTGTGCGTGCTTCACGAGCAAGCTCGCTCCTACATCGGCGGTAAATAAATTAGCATGCCTCGACACAACCTTGCCCCAGGAAGGAGCTCGCCATGACCGGCCGAATCATCATCGCCGACGACCACCCCATGTTTCGCGAAGGCATGACGCGCACCGTGCAGCGCCTGCTGCCGGGCGCGGTGGTGCAGGAGGCCGGCGACCTGGCCACGGTGAATGCGTTGCTGTGCGAAGCGGGCGAGGTCGATACCTTGATCCTCGATTTGCGCTTTCCCGGCCTGACCTGCATCAGCCAACTGGCCGAACTGCGCCAGCAACTGAAACGCACCACCTTGGTCCTGGTGTCGATGGTCGATGACCCCGCGCTGATCGAACAGGTCATGGCCTTGGGCGCCGACGGTTTTATCGGCAAGAACATCGCCCCGGACGAGATCGGCCAGGCGCTGCTGGCGATCCGCGAAGGCGAAGTGCTGGTCAAATTCGCCCCTTCAGGCCTGCTGCCCCTCGACACCCACACCCTCACCACCCGCCAGCAGGAAGTGCTGCGCCTGATTGCCCAGGGCAAGACCAACAAGGAAATTGCCAAGGCCCTGAATATCTCGCCGTTTACCGTACGTATCCATGTGTCGTCATTGTTGCGCAGCCTGAATGTCCCCTCGCGCGCTGCAGCTGCGGTGAAGTATTCCGGCGAGCTCTAGGCGATTGCACGGCTCAACGCTGCGCGGGAATACGAATACCGCCCCCACGGCATTGGCTTTTCACACTGCGCGGGCAACCGGCAAAGGCCAGGTCCTTGGTCAGGCACACCCGTACCTCCGACAACACCTTTCCCTTGCAGATCACCGCCATCCCGTGGTTACCCATACGCGGGTTGCTCGCGCGAAACAGCGCCTCGATCTCACTGGCCGGCAATGAAGGCGGCGTATTGAACGGCTGCAGTTGCTGCGGAATGGCAACCGCACCGAGCGCCACATCGGTCTTCTCCAGATATTCCAACGGCTCCAGCCCACTGCAGGTGCCATGCTTGGCCCACTCATGCTTGAGCAGCGCGCGGGTAGGAAACAGCGCCGCGCCCTTGTCCATTTCTGCCTCGCTCAAGCGCACCTGCGGTGTACAGGACGCCGGCCACCCTCCCCGCGCGTATTGCGGCCACAAGCCATGCAGCACAAAGCCGTAGCCTTTACCTGAGCATTGCTCGTTGCCTGGGTGCGTGAGGCAAAACGTGGGTGACCACGAGAGCGATAGCACATAGAAATCAAACTCACCCGCCTGCCCTTGGCTGCGTGGCGCCGCCGTTGTCGCGGTGGCGATCAGCAGCCACACCACCATCCAGTATTTCATCCCGGTATTCCTTTAAAAGAGTGAAGCCTTACGCTATTGCCACGACTAGGGATGCTGGGAATAACGGTGTAACACCTTGTCCAGGATGATATCGGTCTTCAGCGCTTCGATGGCCAGCGACGGATGCTCGGCCTCGCCACGAATATGCGCGTTCATGTTCAGGACATGGTGCCATTGAATATGGGTGTGACACGGCACCTCTAACACCTCGGTGGTCTCGCCTTCAAGACGCAGCGGCTGGTCGTCGAACACCGAAAATTGAATACGGCCGCGACTGCCGATCAGTTCGACCCGGTCTTCGCGGCGGTCCGCCACAAAATTCCAGCAGCCCATGCCCAATGCACCGCTGGCAAATGTCCAGCAGGCCGTCACTGCGTCTTCTGCCGCGTAGCGTCCTGCCTGTCGTGCGGAAAAGCCTGAGACCTCGACGATGTCCCCGGCCAGGTACTGGAACAGGTCGAACCCATGGCTGGCCAGGTCGGCAAAGTAGCCGCCACCGGCAATGGCCGGGTCGGTGCGCCAATTGCTGGCGTCGGTGTCTGTAACGGCAGCGGGTTTGCACAAGGTCCAGGTCAGGTGACGCAACTCACCGATACGGCCTTCCTGCAGCCAGGTGCGCACTTGCTGAAAGCGTGGCAATGAACGCCGGTAGTAGGAGACAAACAGATGCAGCCCGGCGCGCTCGAATGTGCGCTGCATCAACGCGCTCTGTTCAGCATTCAGCGACATCGGCTTTTCGACGCAGCAATGCTTGCCCGCCGCCGCCACCCTCAAGGCGTATTCAAGATGGCTGTCGGGTGGCGTGGCGATGTAGACCGCATCCACCTCGGGGTCGTCGATCAAGGCCTGGGCATCGGTATAACAACGGGCAATACCATGGCGCGCCGCGTAATCGCGCACCGCCTCGGCACGCCGCCCCATCACGGCGACCAAGGCCGAACCTGGCGCTTTATAGAAAGCCGGTCCACTCTTCAATTCAGTGACACTGCCACAGCCGATCATGCCCCAGCGTATGGTCTTCATCTAATGTCCTCGGTCGTATTCGTCAATCGGGCAGTATCCACATACCGGCCCTGGCGCGCCATAACCACTTAGCATGACAATTGCATTACACTTTTATGACACTCATTCGGCGCGGGGGCACATTCGATGAAAATTAGGGCAACCGTCATTTGCGAACATGAGGGGCATATCCTCTTCGTGCGCAAGGCCAGATCAAAATGGGCATTGCCCGGCGGGAAAGTCGAAGCGCACGAGCGCCCTGTCGGCGCGGCGGAACGCGAACTGGAAGAAGAAACCGGGTTAAACGTGGACGGCTTGCTGTACCTGCAAGAGCTCAAGGCCCGCGACACCGTCCACCATGTGTTTGAGGCCTCGGTGGTCAATATCGACGAGGCACGGCCGTGCAATGAGATTGTCGATTGCCAGTGGTATGCCTACAGCGCCTTGGACGAGCTGGACACCACAGACGCCACCCGCCACATCGTCAAATCCTTCCTGCGGCGCCTCTGACGCCCTGGACAGCCGCTAACCCACCGCCGCGAACCCGCGGCGCCCGGCCTTTATCTCGGCACGCAACTCACCAATCAGGTTGGCGATGGCACGGATGCTGTCCAGGCCCTCGGGCGATACGCGGGTCAGCAGCAAGTCGACACGACCGGACGCAGGCTCGAACACGCTGATGCGCAGTGAGCCGTCGCTGTTAAGGCAGCACTCACACGCAAGCGGCAGGAAGCCTGAAGCCATAATGCGGTTGAATTCGGTGATGGAAATCATGATCAGCCCCCCGTCCCTGGGTTCTACCCGATTGAGGCGATGCAAGCAGCATAGATAAGGTTTTGCCGGCCACCGGACATTTAATGCAACAGTGTTAACCAGCCCTCACTTTGTCGGGCGTAACCGGCCATGAACGACAGGCCGAGATTAAATCGCGGGCAAAAAAAATCCCAAGTAGCTGATGGAAACTTGGGATTTAAAAATGCATAAACCGTGGGAGGTGAACGCCCGGCTATAGTAGCGATTGTAAAAACATGTAACAAGATTATTTTAATCCTTTCGTCGGATTGAAAGCGTCGTAAGTCATTCAATAACCACATGTTTTTTAAGGTGGAAGGCGGCAGTCATGCTACTTTTTGGTGCAAGTAACGGTTATAAACCCACGTATAAAAAAGGGTTATTAATCCGGTGCCGTACTTTTAAGTAATTGTTCACTTAATTGCTTGCACGTTTCTTGAAGGGCCTCACGACTCGAAGCGGTGGCGCCCACCACAGCCTCCAGGTGACGACACAGCGCCAAACGTTCAGCGGCTTCTTCACGTTGGCGGTCGACCTTGGCGTTGAGCTGAACAAAATAGAACCCCAGTAACACGGCGACAACCAGCACGCCCGCCGCGAAGTAGCGCAAGCTGTTGGACGATGAAGGCGCTGGGGCATTCATGGCCTTATGGCGCCCTGCTCTTTTCATAACGCACATCATCTCCATCGACCGGGCCCACGACAGACCAGCCCAGGCGCTGATAGAACCCATTGGCCCGGATCTCATCACGCCCATCAGTCACCAGGTACGCCGTGTCGTGGCGCTCAAACAGGGCCGCCTCGGCCACCGCCATCAGTTGACGGCCCAGGCCAAGCTTCTCGTGGGATGGCAGCACGAACATCGCGAACACTTCACCTTCATCCAGGTCGACCATGGAAAACCCCGCCGCCTGGCCGTCCACTTCCGCGATCCAGCCACAAGGTGCTGCGCGCAACGTGTCGCTCAATACCTGCGGGGTAATCCCCAGGCCAGCCATCTGTTCAAGGCTCAGGTGGTTTTGCACCACCGAGGTGCGAATCGCGCACAGCGTGTCGACGTCATCAGGTGTTGCCGTTCGAATCAGTACTTGCATACCGGCCTCCATGAAGAAGTGCGCAATTGTATGCAAATACTCACACGGGGTTTGTCGTGGTTTTGTAAACAGCTCTTTGAAGAGCTGCGATTGACACTACCCTCACCACCTCCATATCTTTTTTAACGGGATTCACCATGCCCCCTGTTCGTGGCATGGACGACCTTCAAACTATCAGTGCGTTACCGTTTGTCGCCACTGTCAATTCTGACAGCTAGACGCCCATCCCCTTCAAGCGTCTGATTTCCTTGTTCCATAGCCGTCCAGGCCCCAGCCAAGGAGTTCAGCCATGTCCAAATTACATGCCCCCGAGGAGCGCTTTCCGGTAGCGCGAAGCTCATCCACTCCCCGCAATGATCTCGACCCGCCGGCCTACTCGAACCCGGTGCTCAACGTGGTTGGGGCTGACAGGGGCCTAGGCGTGCGGCATCTCGATACTTATCTATATGTAACCATTTTGCGCTGGATTAATTTGCAAGCGGGTGATACCTGCGAGTACTTCCACGGCAGCCGTACGTTGCGCCTGGGCTTTCACACCGTCAAACCAGAGGAAACAGGCAAAAACTTTTTTCAACTGGCCATCAACGAGGAAAGTATACCGCGGGGGCTATCCTTTCCTGTGTTTGTACGCGTTGTCCGTAATGGCCCTGGCACGCCAAGTACATCAGATGAGCTGACTGTCTTCGTCAAGGACACGCGACCTGGCCTGGATGAACAGCCCGGGCTGAGGTACCACGACAAATTGCTGCTCAGCTTGCCGGACGACCTCGCAGCGCCCGGCGCAGTCTTGACTCCGGAGCGCGCCGCCCAAGGCGTAGTGTTCACGCTCGATTACCCCGGTAAACGTGTGCGAGACAAGATTCTTTTGTATTGGGACACGATCGCGCAGGTGGTGGTTTTCCAACTCGATGACGACCACGCCAGCGGGGCAAAGCCGATTGAAGTGGAAGTTCCGGCAAGCGTCATCGGCACCGGCAGCGGCCTCCTACCGATACGTTATCAGGTGCTCGATGAAGTGGAAAACCGCTCCGGGCATGTCGAGCACTTTTCTCAGGCCGTGCATGTACAGGCCGAGCTTGACCCCAGCCTGCTCAGGCCGGCGCGCTTCCTCGTCGGCTCCACCTCGGTCACCTCGGTCAATTATGATCAGGATGCAGGGAAATTCTTTGCTGTTCAGGTAGTCACGCCTTTTCAGCTTCCGGATGGCCGTTTTGTCCCGGCGAATACTCGCGTCATTGCAACCTTGAGTGGTACTCACGCCGATGAGTCAACGTTTGAACTCGATCTGACCGATCAGCGCGCGGACCCGGGTTGGCCGACTTCGTTTCCTGTCGATGACGACACCATCAAACAATTGATCCAAGGCTCGATGAAGATCACCTGGCGGCTTGAGTTCCCGCTGGGCACCTTACTGGCCAAGTCCCAATCCCTGACGATCCTGATCTCTGGCACGATTGCGGACATGCCGGCAGTCACGGTGGTGCAGGCCGATGCCGGCTTGATTGACCCCGAAGAGCCTTACATCACCATTAATTATCCGAACCCGGCCTATACGCCCTACGATCCGGATAATCTGGTCAGGCTGCGGCTGGAGGCTGTTCTACCGGGTGGCGGGCTCGTTGAATACGAACAACGCCATAACGCAGGCGCTCCACCACCGCCCACCCGTTTTCGTACCGTAACCCAAGCCAACTTCGCTCGATTTATCGGGCTGGGCGATGTGCGGGTTTTCTACACGGTAGACGACGGCCTCATGCGGGCATTGGGTACAGGGACGCAGGCCATCCGCGAGTCGGAGTCGACGTATGTGCGGTTCGGCGAGCGTATTGCCGAAATGCCAAGGCCGGAAATCGACCGGGTCGATGAGGACGACAACCTAGACCCAGATGACTTGTTTGGCCAGCTCGACATCACGCTGCCCTACGCTGAAACTTACGATGGCGATGTCTTTACATGGCGCCTGACAGGGACGGCTGTGGACGGCAGCACCCAGGGTGACATCCGCCTGAATCGCGCCACCGCGGGAGCCCCCGTCTCCTTTTCGCTGGATCGGCACTACGCCGACACCAACCTGGGCGGCGTGATTCGCTTGAGCTATTCAATGATCCCCGCGAATGGTGGGCGCACCCTGCGCTCTGAAATACTCGAAGTGACTGTCGGTAAGGCGCTGGGTGACCTGCCTTGCCCGGAAGTCCTCGAAGCATCCAAAGCCCCCGACCAATTGGCACCGGAAGCGGTTACCGCCGGTGCGACCATTCGGGTCACCTTCGCGCAGATGCTACCGACCGACCGTATCCGAGCGTGCTGGACCGGCATTCCCGACATCGGCAGCCACTGTGAAACCCAAGACGGCAACCCCCGTAAAACCGTGGACTTCACCGTCCCGCCTGAAGTCGTGGGCGCCAATATTGCGCCATTTGGCCAACGGATCAACGTGCAATACTTCCTCATACGTAACGGACGAGAAACACCTTCTCCAATCCTCGACCTGCTGCTGCTCAACCTGACCACCTTGCCGATCCCGACCATCGAAGGGATTGGAGACGCCCCGGTGCTCGAGACCTCCAAGTTGAATGGAACCGAGCGCACGATGATCAATATCTGGCACTTCATTCATCGGGCTCAGCGCATCTGGATGGAGTACAGCGGCACCTATGATACCGTTCCAGAGACGCCATACTTCGAGGCCACCTACACCAACAACCTCGTGACCGAAGAAGGCGAACGCACTGGGATCCTGCCACCGACCCCCGTGGACGAACTGCGCAAGCTCAAGGATGGAACGCTATTAACCGTCCGTTTCTGGGTCTGCTTTGACCGCAGTTTCAACAAGGCCAATGCGGTGTTGTTCCGCGAGCGCCACTACACCATCCAGTCCCTGCCGGGCGTGTTGCCCCACCCGTTTATCAATGGCACCACCGACACCGGGCCGAACGTGACGGTGGACCCGCTGCCGATTGAGCACAATACGACGGTCACTGTTCGCTACACCGGTATGAGCAATCGGGATCGCATAACGTTTGAATGGATTTTTGCCGATGGTACCCACCATACGGCGGTCGAGAATGGGTTGGATGGGGGCACGGTGGTGTTCAACCTGACCTCGGTCAAGGTCTTGCACCGCAGTGTGAACAGTACCGTGTGCTTGAAGTATTCGGTAGAACGGCCGGGTGTGACGGACCCGATTCCGTCACAGGTGCAGACGGTGATGGTCAATGCCATTCCTGCTGCCAGTTTGCCGCAGCCACGGATCAACAACATTGCTTCTGGCGGTACGCTGGATGTCAACAATTTCGCGGGTAGCGCCACGGCTGCAGTGCCCAAATGGTCGTTGAGTCACCCAGGGCAACGGGTCTGGTTGATTTGCAGCGCTGCAGGCGTAACCCCGCTAACTGTTCTCAATGGTGTGGCAATCACCGCAACAGAGGCTGTTAATGGACTTGCAAACAAGGCAGTACTGCGTAGTTGGCTGAAGCGCATAACTAATGGCACACAAATAACGATAACCTGTGAGGTAACGTTTGACGGCAGTAATGATAAGTCAAAAGCCGTTATTTTTAAAAGCGCTCAATATATCAAGGCAGACCCTTGGACAGATGTCGGCCATTACTTTAACACTGGAAATTTAGGCGGATGGACTTTAGGAAGAGGCGGTCTGGGCGCTACGTTTGGTAGACTTGGTTTGTTTGTGGATACGCCCAATCCCTCTAATGCTGGCGCAGTGATCTCAAGAACCTTTAACTTTAATAGAGTGCATCGCTATAGCATCAGTTATTCCATCGCGAACGTCAGTCCGCCCGGTGGCGTCCCGCCCATCACGGCTGTTCTCGTGGGCTCGCAGGTTGCTATACCGAAATTTACAGTTCCAAATTCCGGCTCTCTTGAAGGCCAACAAAATTTGTCCTTCATACCGGCGGCTAACGGGCCAGCTTCGGTTGTGCTTCATAACTATCAAGATATAGGGGGCGGTTCAGGCTCTCAAGGGGGCAATGATTTTCACGTCTACTACATAGGCGTATATCGCCTCGATTAAATGAAAAATGAGAATAAGAGGTAACGCGCAATGAAAAGGGGGGGATCTATTTTATTTATGGGTCAGTCCTAATTAAAAACGGAACAGATCTATTCAAGATGGATCTGTTCCGTTTTTGCTGTGATATCAGATCTTCCAGCGCGCCGAACTTTTGAAGAGCCGCTCACGCATCCTGTCGACATTCGCGGTCAGTTGCAGCGTCAACAGCCGGTAGGCGTCCAGCCCGTTGTGTACCGGGACCTCCAGCAGCGTGACGTTCGACGTGACACTGCCCGATTGCTCCAACCGCTCCGTCACCCCCGACTTCAATGCCCGCGCCATCCCCACCAACTGCACCCGAATCTGCCGATGCTCGGCCTTCAGCATCACCCGCATCCGAGCCGTGGCCTGCTCGTCGCGCGGGTCTGGCCGGGTATTGCCCAGAATCTCCAGGGTGCTGATGCACAGGCGCAGGTGCCGCTGGATCGCATCCAGTTCAGTCATGGAAATCCGCACTTCCTTGGACACCGACGGCATCAACGAGCGCAGTTGCACCATCGCCCCGTTCAAGCGGTTGAGCAGCTTGAGGTGTTCATCGTCAGTTACCGATTGGCCATTGATGATCCGGCTATAAATCTGCGCGCAGTCACGCAGGGCGCTGGCCAGGTTGTAGCGCCACGAATACACGGCGTACAACGGCAAGGCAAAGGAAAACGCCAGGGCCAGCACAATGCCGATCAGGATATCGACGGTGCGCCACAATCCATCGGAGATAGGGTTATCGCCGTGGCCGGCGACGATAAACACCGTGATCGCCGACAGCAGTGCGATATAGCCGCCTTTGCCGATGGCGTGATAGGAAAAGAACCCGCACACCACCGACATCAACAGGTAGGTGAGCAACGGCAGGCCGAAGTAAGCCTGCTGCACCACCAGCAGCAAGCCGACGCTGGCGCCGATCAAGGTGCCGTAGGCGCGCTCGACGGCTTTCTTGCCGATATTGCCGTGGTGCTGCAACCCGCCGATCACGATCAGCATGGTCACCGACGCCCATTCCCCGTGAGGCAGGTTGAGGCCGGTGGTCAGCAGGATGGTTGCCAGCAAACCCACCGATACGCGCGCGGCGTGGATCAGCTTGGCATGGCGAAAGCGGCGGTAGGGGTCGAGCAAGGGGCGCAGCAGGCGCCGGGCAAAGAAGGGCAGGTTCATCAGCAGTAAAGTGGCCTCGATTATCTGAGTGCGCGCGATCAAATGTGGGAGCTGGCTTGCCTGCGATAGCATCACCGCGACCTGACTGAAAGACCGAGGTGCCGGCATCGCAGGCAAGCCAGCTCCCACACTGACCTGTCTGCACATTGGAACGGGGTTGATTTTAGAAGATGTAATCGGTAGTCAGGAAACTCGAATCGCGGTTGCGCAAAATATCGCTGACCAACGCCTTGTTACTTTCCTGAAACTTGGTCGCCACCAAAGTTCGGATCGAGAACACGCGCAAGGCGTCATGCACCGACAACGTGCCCTCGGCCGAGTTCTTGCGCCCGTTGAAGGGGAAGGTGTCCGGCCCGCGCTGGCATTGGGCATTGATATTGATACGGCCCACCTGGTTGGCGAAGGTGTCCACCAGGCGTCCGACTGCCACGGGGTCGGTGCCGAAGAGGCTCAACTGCTGGCCGAAATCCGAGTCCAGCACGTAGTCGATCACGGTCTCCAGGTCACGATAGGGCACGATCGGCACCACCGGGCCAAATTGCTCTTCGTGGTAGACGCGCATCTGCGGGTTTACCGGGTACAGCACCGCCGGGTAGAAGAACGAACCACGGCTGCTGCCGCCCTCGGGGTTCATGACCTTGGCGCCATGGCGCGCCGCATCGGCCACCAGTTCGCTGAGATAGTCGACCTTGCCCACTTCCGGCAGTGGCGTCAGCGCCACGCCATCCTCCCACGGCATGCCGGGCTTGAGCGTCGCCAGCTTGGCGTTGAATTTCTCGATAAAGCGCTCGACCACGTCTTCATGCACGAACAGGATCTTCAACGCGGTGCAACGCTGGCCGTTGAACGACAGCGAGCCGGTGACGGCTTCGTTCACCGCGTTGTCCAAGTCCACTTCGGGCAGCACGATCCCCGGGTTTTTGGCATCCAGGCCCAGCGCAGCACGCAAACGGTGTGGCTTGGGGTGCAGTTTTTTCAAATCACTGGCGGCCTTGTTGGTGCCGATAAATGCAAAGATATCGATCTTGCCGCTGGCCATCAGCGCGCTCACGGTCTCGCGGCCGCTGCCGTAGATCACGTTGATCACCCCGGCCGGGAAGCTGTCGCGGAACGCCTCCAGCAACGGGCGGATCAACAGCACACCGAGCTTGGCCGGCTTGAACACCACGGTATTGCCCATGATCAAGGCTGGGATCAGCGTGGTGAAGGTCTCGTTCAAGGGGTAGTTGTAAGGCCCCATGCACAGCGCCACGCCCAGGGGCACGCGACGGATTTGCCCGAGGGTGTCCTGCTCCAGTTCGAAGCGGCTACTGCGGCGGTCAAGCTCCTTGAGGGCATTGATGGTGTCGGTGATGTAGTCGCAGGTGCGGTCGAATTCTTTCTGCGAGTCTTTGAGGTTCTTGCCGATCTCCCACATCAGCAGTTTGACCACCGCATCGCGCTGTTCGCGCATGCGCCGCAAAAACGCTTCGACGTGCTGGATGCGCTCAACAACGCGCATCGTCGGCCACTCACCCTGGCCACGGTCATAAGCACGCACCGCCGCATCCAGCGCGGTTAGGGCGGTCTCGGCGTCCAGCAGCGGCGTGCTGCCGATATGCACGCGTTCATCGCCCAACTGCACCGGGCTTTGCACGCGCGCAAGCGGGCCGTTCCACACCCGCAGCTGGCCATCGACCAGGTAGTCGCGCTGTTCAATGGGCGCCGCCAGGCGAAATTGCTCGGGAATCTGGGAGCCGGAAGTGGGAAACAGCTGGGCGAGCAGGTTGCTGGTGGTCATGTCGCTACCCCTGGAATAGTTGCAAAACATGACTAGAGAGTCACCCAACTGACGGCTCTAAGGCAAGGCTTACGCGCATTGTTGTTCGCAGCGCGGTGCTCGCCGGGTAAACTGCGCGGCTTTTCAGAAGGAGTTCACATGAGTCAGTACCAGCCGGGCATTCTTGCCGCACCGGTGCCTTTGCAGGCCCGCCATCTGTTTTTCGCCCTCGATTCCCTGCAAGCCGTGCCCGCAGCATTGGACGCGCTGGTGCAACTGACGGATGCGCAGGCGGTGGTCGGTTTCGGTGAGCCGCTGGTAAAGGCACTGGGCTCCGAGATTGAAGGGCTGCGCGCATTTCCCTCAGTAAGCGCCCCTGGCGCGCACAACCCGTCCACCCAGCAGGCGTTGTGGGTATGGCTGCATGGGGTGGATCGCGGTGAGTTGCTGCTGCGCAGCCGGGCCGTCGAAAAAGCCCTGGCCCCGGCGTTTGCCCTGGTGCAATCGATTGAAGGCTTCCGCTACAAGACCGGTTTTGACCTGACCGACTACGAAGACGGCACAGAGAACCCTCACGACGATGCCGCCGTGGAAGCGGCGTTGACCGACAGCGGCGCCAGCTTTGCCGCGATCCAGCAATGGCAGCACGATCTCGACGGTTTCGCCGCATTGCCTGCCCAGGAGCGTGATCACATTATCGGCCGTCGCCATGGCGACAACGAAGAACTCGACGACGCCCCGGAATCGGCCCATACCAAACGCACGGCCCAGGAGAGCTTTACCCCGGAAGCCTTCGTGGTACGTCGTTCGATGCCCTGGGCCGAGAATGGCCAAGCGGGGTTGATGTTTCTCGCCTTCGGGCATTCCTTCGATGCGTTTGAGGCCCAGCTTCGGCGTATGAGCGGGTTGGAGGACGGGATCGTCGATGGCCTGTATCGCATCAGCAAGCCGCTGACCGGTGGCTATTACTGGTGCCCGCCGGTGAGGGAAGGGCGCCTGGACCTGAATCTGGTTTTTTAACTGCTTTTTGCCTGCGTCCTGAGGTACGCCTCAAGCGCTTTTGAGCGTTTCCAGCCACGCGGGATCGAGCCGGGTTTGTTCGGTGTCGATCCCCAGCGCGTGCATCCTCGCCTTGTGTGCTTCGATTTCGCCGACCAGTTGCGCCTGGGCGCTGGAGTTGGCGTCCAGCTCGTGCATCTGCGTCAGCCCCAAGTGATAGAAGCGCAACAGTTTGATGGCTGCCGGGTCGTTGGCTTGCACCCGCTCGGTGACCTTGTGCATCACGTTGGTCACGCTCATCAGGCTGCGCTTGAGCTGCCAGCCATACACCGCTGGCGCCAACCAGGCCTGGCTCCAGAACGGGCCACGCACCAGCGCGACCGTGATCAACACGCCGGCGAAGACGCCGCCGACATTGAAGCGAAAATTGTCACCGCCAGGCTCACCGAACAGCATCACCGCCAGGCTCGACAGCAGCATGGCCAAGGCCAGGAACAGCACCGCGACGATCAACGTGCTACGGCGGGTCTGTTGGCGATAGGCAGTGGGGTCGCAGGGTTTGAGTTCGAACATCCGGGGCAGTTCTCCAAAAAGGGCGGTCATCTTCTCACGCCTGGCGCAATGAAGTTGAACGATGGCGCGGGGCGGTTTCTCTAAAATGATGAACCCCTCATGAGGTCAGTCATCATGTCTGAACACAAGCAGCCACCGCCAGGTACACCGGATCCGAACCGTACGCCGGGCGAGGAGGAGCGTGATAACGATGCGTTGCGCCCCAACGATCCCAAAGAGCGCGGTCCGGACAACGATGTCGAGCGCGTAGAAGAAGACCTGGAAAACCTCCACGACAGAGCCCGCCCGCTTTAGCAGGAGAATATGATGAACAAACCTACCGATGGTCCCTCTTCCAACGAACACGCCAGTGGCAAGGATGAACTGGGCTTCGACCCGGACTCGCCGGATGTAGCCGACCCACAGGTCGATCCCATCGGCCCGGCTATTGCGCCGTTGGACAAAAAGGACGACGAGACAGCGAAAAAAAAGCCGCCCTACGATCCGTTGGGCGACTTGAAGCAATGAACCGAGCCCCGCCGTTGTGCGGGGCTTTGTTTACCTGGGCGGCGACCAGCTGACGTCGCTGATACCGTATTTTTCCGCCCAGGGCCGGGTGGTCTTTTTCACCTGTTCGTGACCTACGCGGCCGATGCGGCTGACATGGGCAATGTCGGCATCGACGGCCGCCCAATGCCAGGCCTCGGCGTTGTTCATCACTTCGGCGCGCACCACGAAAGACTTGGGTTTACCGTGTAGCTGATAGTGGACGGTGTAGATTTTTGCGGTACTCATGCTGCCTCCCAATCTTGTTATAGATGGATAGGCCGGCGCTCCAAAAGGTTCATTCAAAATGACAACGCAGGCAGAGGCGCGGCATAGTGACGCTCTTGCCCTGCGCCCAAGGATCGCGCCATGCACACACTCACCGATAGCCGCCTGTACCTGCAACGCCTGGGCTATGCATCGCCACCGCCGCCCACCCTGCAAACCCTGCGAGACTTGCAACTGCGCCATGTGTGCAGCTTTGCCTTTGAAAGCCTGTCGACCTTGATGCATGCACCGGTACCCATCGACCTGCCCAGCGTTGAGCGCAAGGTGCTGCACGAGGGGCGCGGCGGCTATTGCTACGAGTTGAACCAGCTGTTCCTGGCACTCTTGCAGGAACTGGGCTTCGAGGCCCGTGGCATCACCGGGCGTGTGGTGATCGGCGGCCCACCAGACGCCCACACTGGGCGAACCCATCGCTTGAGCCTGGTGACCCTCGACGGCGTGCGCTATATCACCGATGTCGGTTTTGGCGGCATGGTGCCCAGCAGCCCGTTGCAACTGGACAACGACGCACCCCAGGCCACCGCTCATGAGCCTTATCGCCTGACGCTCAAACACGGCAGCTACACGCTGTGGGCGCAGGTGGGCGAGGAGTGGCGTGGCCTGTACGTGTTCGATCTGCAAACCCAGGCCGACATCGACTATGAAATCGGCAACTGGTATGTCTCCACGCACCCAGGCTCCCCGTTTGTAGGGCAGTTGAAAGCCGCGTTGCTTGCGCCTGGCAGGCGCCATACGTTGGCCAACGCCCGCTATGCGGTTCATTACCTGGATCGGCCCAGCGAGAAGCGCAAGCTGGAGAGTGCTGATGAGTTGCTGACGTTATTGCGCGACACCTTCGGCATTTGTTTGCCGGCTCAGCCGCAACTTCGCGAAGCGGTTGAGCACCTGATCAGGGCCGATCTCGAAGAGTATTGAGATAGAGCCTTCGCTGAACCGTTTTTTCTCCATTTTGGTGCAAATCAGTTCGAACTTTTTGCAAACGCCAAGGTTCGAACCGATTCCTGAATACTTTGCCCACCTTAAAATGGAGATGTAAAACGATGTCCAAACTATTCGGAAAATTCCTCAAGAACACCTCGTTGCTGGCCCTGGTGGCTGCGCCTGGCGTGGTGTTCGCAGCACCTTCCACCGACCCGATTTCCACGTTCGGGATCATGGGCAGCTACAACGACTTCAAACTTGAAGGCGGTAGCGAAAGCGACAAGGACCACATGCCCGAAGCCGGCCTGTTCTACAACTTCGGCAACAAGCTCACCGCCGAATCCGGCTTCATTTACCAGGCCGGTATCGAAGCCAAGTACGGCGAGAAGAGCGATAACAAGCTCAAGGAAGGCCAGGCCGACCTCGACCTCGGCTGGCGTGCCGCGCTGGATGCGCGCAACTTCGTCGATGTGATCGTGGGCGGTGGCTACACCTGGACTCGCTACGAGCCGGACACCAATGGCTACGACATGAAGCTCACCAATAAGTCGCCGTTTGCCAAGGCAGCCCTGGGCTACAACCACCAGTTCGATGACATGACCCTGCGCGTTGAAGCCGGCGCCCGTCGCACCATCGACGGGCGCGCCAAGCTCAAGGTGGACGGCGTTGGCAGCGACAGCGTGGACCTCAAGGACCGCACCAACCCATACGCCGAAGTCAGCCTGCTGATGAACCAGAAGGGCGACCTGCCAGTGATGGCGGGCCTGTATTACACCCGCACCGAGTACAAGCTCGATAACGATTCCTATGTGGCCGACAACACCAAGCTCAAGCGTGATGAGTACGGTTTCAAGGTGGGTATCGCGTTCTGACGCTGTTGCACTGAAAAAACGCCCCGAACTGCCGGGGCGTTTTTTTTCGGCTTGCAGGTCAGCCCAGTGCGGCCAGTTGCGCCACGGTTTCCGGAAAGCGCGCCACCAGGCGGATCAGGGTGACGGCCTGGGCGTTGGGTTTGGCCCGGCCTTGTTCCCAGTTCTCCAGGGTGCGGGTGTTGGTACGCAGATACATGGCGAATACCGACCGGGAGAGGTTGAGTTGCTGGCGCACAGCGATCACCTCGTCTGCGGTAAGCGGCGCCAGCTTGTTGAGGTGCACTTTGTGGTTGCGCAGGGTGATTTTACCCTGGCGTTCATCGGCCAAAGCGTCGAAGCCTTCGACCAGTTCGGAAAAGATGTCACGTTTCATTGTGCATTCTCGCTTTGATTTCCCTGACCAGCATGTGTTTAAGGGCTTTCTTGTGTTGCGGTGCCAGGTCGTTTTGTTCGTGTTTGCCGTACAAGGTGAATAACCAGAATTGCGTACCGCCTGACCACCAGTAGTAAATGACCCGCAGGCCACCGCGCTTGCCTTTGTTTCGTCGCTCATCGACGAAGCGAACCTTTCTCAACCCGCCCGTTCCCTCGATCACGTCTCCCGCTTCTGGGTTTTTCATCAACTCCTGCTGAAAACCGTGAAAAAGCTCATCGCTCAGATAGTCCCTGCGATGCCGTTCGAATGCCGGCAGTTCGATAAATAGAGCATCCATGTTCTGTACGTAGCCTGCGTATAGTTTGGTAGCCCACTCGCTATGGGTCAAGCGCCCAAGCTGTGGGAACTTTCTTAAAACGCAAACACCTTAAGGCCGCATCCAGCGGGGTAGATGCCGGATGAGGAGGCAGATTGAAGAGGAAATTTCAGCGAGTAGGGAAGGGAAAAAGCCAAGCTACAGAAACGCAAAACGGCGCCCAAAGGCGCCGTTCTGTTTACTGCATCAACCTAAGCGATCAAACGCCCAGCACCGCGTGCTGCACCAGGGTGAGCAACGGTTGTGGGTACACGCCCAGGAAGAACGCGAGCAGGGCGATAGCCAGCAGCATGACGCCGCCTGCCTTCTGTTCCCAATGCAGCTCGGCATCTACACGGCGCAGGTTTGGCTCGATCAGGTACAGGGTGACCATCACGCGCAGGTAGTAGAACACGCCGATGGCGCTGCCCAGTACCAACGAGGCAACCAGCCACCATTCGTGGGCTTCGACACCGGTCGCGACGATGTAGAACTTGCCGATAAAGCCCGCCGTCAGCGGAATGCCGGCCAGGGACAGCATCATCACGGTGAGCACGGCGGTCAGGTACGGACGGCGCCAGAACAGGCCGCGGTATTCGTACAGGGCGTCGGCGTCACGGCCTTTGTACGGCGACGACATCAAGGTGATGACGCCGAACGCACCCAGGCTGGTGATCACGTAGGTGACCAGGTACACGCCAATGGCTTCCACGGCCAGGCCTTTGCTCGCCACCAAGGCGATCAGCAGGTAGCCGAAGTGGGCGATGGACGAATAACCCAGCAGACGCTTGAGGTTGTTCTGGGTCAGCGCCAGCAGGTTACCGAACAGGATCGACGCAATGGCGATCACCGTCAGCACGTTGCTCAGCACGCCGGTGTTGGCGGCAGGGGAGATCTGGAACAGACGCACCATCACTGCAAACACGGCCACTTTCGACGCGGTCGCCAGGAACGCGGCCACCGGCGCCGGGGCGCCTTCGTACACGTCTGGGGTCCACAGGTGGAATGGCACCAGCGACAGCTTGAACGCCAGGCCGATCAGCATCATCGCCAGGCCCAACTGGGCAATCGGCGCCGGGCTGTTGGTGGCGGCCAGCGCGTGGCCGATACCGGTGAAGCTCAGGCTGCCGGCTTCGGCGTAGAGCAGGGCCATACCGAACAACAGGAACGCGGAACCGGCTGCCGACAGCACCATGTACTTGATGCCGGCTTCCAGGGAGCGTTTGTTGAAGAAGGCATAGGCCACCAGGCCGTAGGTCGGGATCGACAGCAGTTCCAGGCCGATGAACAAGCCAGCCAGGTGCTGCGCGCTGACCAGCACGATACCGCCGGCCGCAGCCAGCAGGATCAGCAGGTACAGCTCTTCGCGGTTGCCCGGGTAGCCGGTGCCGCCTTCGCCGAGGTAGGCGTGGGCGAGGGTGACGCAGGCCAGGGTCGCCACCAGGATCAGGGCGATGTACAGCAGCGCGAAGTCATCGACCATCATCAATGGCGTGACTGCCAGTGGCGCGACCTTGAGGGCCGGGATGATCGACAGCAGGGCCAGGTTCAACCCGGCGCAGGACAGCAGGAACGTTTGCGAGTGATTGCGGCGCCAGGCGATTGCCAGCATCACCACCACGATGGTGAGGCTGGTAATCAGCAGCGGCGCAAGCGCGATAAAGTGTTGGATCGTGAATTCCATAGCGCTCTTACCGGGCCGAAGCGAGTTGGGAGAAGGCGGTGCCGAACCACTGCTGCACGCCATGCATCGTTGCGGCAGAAGTGTCCAGGAACGGTTGCGGGTACACGCCGATGAAGATCAGCAGTACCGCAAGGCCGAGCACCATGATCAGTTCGCGCGCGTCCATGCCTTGCAGGACGGTGTCGGACTTGGCCGGGCCGAAGTAGGCGCGGTGGATCATGATCAGCGAGTAGACCGAACCGAACACCAGGCCGGAGGTAGCAATGGCACTGATCCACGGCGTCTGCACAAAGGCACCCATCAGGATCAGGAACTCGCCGATGAAGTTACCGGTACCCGGCAAGCCCAGGGATGCGGCGGCGAAGAACAGGCTGATCGCCGGCAGGTATGCGATGCGCGACCACACCCCACCCATCTCACGCATGTCACGGGTGTGCAGGCGTTCGTACAGCTGGCCACTGAGGATAAAGAGGGCAGCGGCCGAAACACCGTGGGCCAACATCTGGATCACTGCGCCTTGCAACGCCAGCTGGCTGCCGGAGTAGATGCCGATCAGTACGAAACCCATGTGGGAAACGGACGAGAAGGCAATCAGACGCTTGATGTCGGTTTGGGCGAAGGCCAGGAACGCACCGTAGAAGATCCCGATCAGACCCAGGGTCATGGCAATCGGCGCGAACTCGGCCGAGGCATTCGGGAACAGCGGCAGGGCGAAACGCAGCAGGCCGTAGGCGGCGGTCTTCAACAGGATACCGGCCAGGTCCACGGAACCGGCAGTCGGCGCCTGGGCGTGGGCGTCAGGCAACCAGGAGTGGAACGGCACCACCGGCAGCTTCACCGCGAAGGCGATGAAGAAGCCCAGCATCAGCACGTACTCGGTGGTCAGCGACATCTTGGTTTTCAACAGGTCGGCGTAGTTGAAGGTAATCACGCCGGTGTTGTTGAAGTTGACCAGGACCAGACCCAGGATCGCCACCAACATGATCAGGCCGGAAGCCTGGGTGAAGATGAAGAACTTGGTCGCTGCGTAGATCCGGGTTTTCTTGCCGTCCGAAGAACTGTGACCCCAGAGCGCGATGAGGAAGTACATCGGCACCAGCATCATTTCCCAGAAGAAGAAGAACATGAACAGGTCGAGGGCGAGGAACACGCCGACAACGCCGCCCAGGATCCACATCAGGTTCAGGTGGAAGAAGCCCACATGACGCTGGATCTCTTTCCAGGAGCAGAGTACCGAGAGGATACCCAGCAGGCCGGTCAGCAGGATCATCAACAGCGACAGGCCGTCGAGGGCCAGGTGCACATTGATGCCGAAGCGCTGGATCCACACGTGCTTGAATTCAAGCGCGAAGGTGGGATCGACACCCGGTGCCGGAGCGAATGAATAGTCACCGTGGGCCCACAGCCAGAGGCCGAGCGCGAGTTCCAGGGACATGGTCAGCAACGCAATCCAGCGGGGGAGGGTGGCGCCGAAGCGTTCACCCATCCAGCAGAGCAGGCCGCCGATAAAGGGGATCAGGATTAGCCAGGGCAGAATCATGACGGGCTCGTTTCCTTTCGCAAGTTTGCAAAGTACGCAGTGCACTTAAACATAGTCAGACCGCTACCACGACGATGGCGCCGATCACCAGCACGGCACCGGCCGCCATGGACGCTGCATACCAACGCAATTGGCCGGTCTCGCTGCGGCTCAGGGCGGTGTGACCGGCCTTAGCGGCACGCGGGATCAAACCGATGGTCTGGTCGAGCGGGTCTTTGCGCAGCACGTGGCTGATCGCAAGGTAAGGTTTGACGAACAGTTTGTCGTAGATCCAGTCGAAGCCCCAGGCGGCGAACCACCAGGCCGACAGGAAGCGACCAATGCCACTGTTGGCCACGGCAGTCACGAAGCGACGCTTGCCGAGGAACAGCAGGGCCGCCAGCAGGATACCGGCGATGGCGATGGCGCCCGAGGCGATTTCCAGGCTGTGCTGGGCTTCGCCGCCGGCATGGCCGACGCTTTGTGGCAATACACCGTGCAGTGGCGGGGTGATCATCGCACCGACGAAGGTCGACAGGATGATCAGCACCGACAGTGGCAACCAGTGGGAGATGCCGTGGCCTGCGTGCGCTTCGGTCTTGGCTTCACCGTGGAAGGTGATGAAGATCAGGCGGAAGGTGTACAGCGAGGTCATGAACGCACCCACCAGGCCTGCGTACAGCAGGTTCTGGTTACCGCTGGCAAAGGCTTCCCAGAGGATCTCGTCCTTGGAGTAGAAACCGGCGGTCACCAACGGCAGGGCGGCCAGGGCGGCACCACCGACGATGAAGCTGGCGTAGGCCAGTGGCAGTTTCTTCCACAGGCCGCCCATCTTGAAGATGTTCTGCTCGTGGTGGCAGGCGACGATCACCGCACCGGAGGCGAGGAACAGCAACGCCTTGAAGAACGCGTGGGTCATCAGGTGGAAGATCGCCGCGTCCCAGGCGCCAACGCCCAGGGCCAGGAACATGTAGCCGATCTGGCTCATGGTCGAGTAGGCGAGGATACGTTTGATGTCGGTCTGCACCAGCGCGGCGAAGCCGGCCAGTACCAGGGTCACGCCGCCCACGATGCCTACAAGGTGCAGGATGTCCGGCGCCAGGGTGAACAGGCCGTGGGTACGGGCGATCAGGTAGACACCGGCGGTCACCATGGTGGCGGCGTGGATCAGTGCCGACACCGGGGTAGGGCCGGCCATCGCATCCGCCAGCCAGGTTTGCAGTGGCAGTTGCGCAGATTTACCCACGGCGCCGCCCAGCAGCATCAGGGTGGCCAGGGTGATCCAGAAGTCGCCGACCTGGAATTTCTGCGGTGCCAGCACCAGCAGTTCCTGGATGTTCAGCGTGCCCACCTGTTGGAACAGGATGAACAGGCCTATGGCCATGAACACGTCGCCGATGCGGGTGACGATAAATGCCTTGAGTGCCGCGTTACCGTTGTTGCGGTTGCTGTAGTAGAAACCGATCAACAGGTACGAGCACAGGCCCACGCCTTCCCAGCCGAAATACAGGAACAACAGGTTATCGCCCAGCACCAGGAACAGCATGCTGGCGATAAACAGGTTGGTGTACGAGAAGAAGCGCGAGTAACCCGCTTCACCGCGCATGTACCAGGATGCGAACAGGTGGATCAGGAAGCCCACACCCACCACCACGCCGAGCATGGTGATCGACAGGCCGTCGATGTAGAGGGCGAAGTTGGGCTTGAAGCCCTCGACCGCCATCCACTGCCACAGCACCAGGGTGTAGTGACCGCCTTCAGGCGGTGCCACGTTGAATTGCCAGATGACGTAGGCGGCCACGATGGCCGACAGGCCGATGGAGCCCACGCCGATCAGGGCCGAGAGGTTTTCCGACCAGCGCCCGCGAGAGAACGACAGCAGCAGGAAACCGATCAGGGGGAATACGAAAGTCAGAAAGATCATGTTCATCCGCGCATCTCACTGGCAGCGTCGATATCAAGCGTGTGGAAGCGACGATACAGCTGCAGCAGGATCGCCAGGCCAATACTGGCTTCGGCGGCTGCCAGGCTGATCACCAGGATGAACATCACTTGCCCATCCGGCTGGCCCCAACGTGCGCCTGCCACAATGAACGCCAGTGCCGCGGCGTTCATCATGATTTCCAGGCTCATCAACACGAACAGAATGTTACGGCGAACCATCAGGCCGACCAGGCCAAGGCAGAACAGGATGCCGGCGACCGCCAGACCATGCTCCAAAGGGATAGCAGGCATCGTCATTGCTCCTTGGCTTCGTTGCGGCCCAAGTGGAAGGCAGTGATGGCTGCGGCGAGCAGCAGCATCGAAGCCAGTTCGACCACCAGCAGGTACGGGCCGAACAGGCTGATGCCCACGGCTTTCGCGTCTACGGTGGTGTGGCCGATGGCCTGGCCGCTCTGGTGAGCGAACAGCACATACAGCAGTTCACCCAGCAGCAGCGCTGCGAGGACAACCGGGCCGAGCCAGATGCCGGGCTTGAGCCAGACGCGCTCCTGGGCGACCGAAGCCGGCCCCAGGTTGAGCATCATCACCACAAACACGAACAGCACCATGATGGCGCCGGCGTAGGCGATCACTTCCAGCACACCGGCGAACGGTGCGCCGAGGCTGAAGAAGGTCATGGCCACGGCGATCAGCGAAATGATCAGGTAGAGCAGGGCGTGCACGGGGTTAGTGTTGGTGATCACGCGAAGCGTGGACACCACTGCAATACCCGATGCGAAATAGAAAGCGAATTCCATCTTTCTTCCTTAAGGCAGCAAGCTCTTCACGTTGATCGGCTCGGCTTCGTTTTGTGCGGCGCCTTTTGGCTTACCGGCAACGGCCATACCTGCAACACGATAGAAGTTGTAATCAGGGTTTTTACCGGTACCTGCGATCAAAAGATCTTCTTTCTCGTACACCAGGTCCTGACGTTTGAACTCGGCCATCTCGAAATCCGGTGTGAGCTGGATCGCGGTGGTCGGGCAAGCTTCCTCGCAGAGGCCGCAGAAAATGCAGCGCGAGAAGTTGATGCGGAAGAAGTCCGGGTACCAGCGACCGTCTTCGGTTTCAGCTTTCTGCAGGGAGATGCAACCCACCGGGCACGCCACGGCGCACAGGTTGCAGGCTACGCAACGCTCTTCGCCGTCGGGGTCGCGGGTCAGTACGATGCGGCCGCGATAGCGCGGCGGCAGGTACACCGCTTCTTCGGGGTATTGCAGGGTGTCGCGTTTGCGAAAGCCGTGACCGAACACCATCACCAGGCTTCGCAACTGGGTACCGGTACCCTTAACGATGTCGCCAATATATTTGAACATGGGTCAAATCCTCACTGAACCGCGGCAGCGGGCGTGTTCAACAACACGACGGCAGCCGTCACCAGCAAATTGATCAGGGTCAGCGGCAGGCAGAATCTCCAGCTGAAATCCATCACCTGGTCATAACGCGGGCGCGGAATCGAGGCGCGCAGCAGGATGAACAGCATGATGAAGAACGCGGTCTTCAGGAAGAACCAGAAGAAGGCCAACTGCGGCAGGATGCCAAACGGACCGTGCCAGCCGCCGAAGAACAGCGTGACCAGCAGGGCCGAGATCAAGATGATGCCGATGTACTCACCGACGAAGAACATGCCCCACTTCATGCCGGCATATTCAATGTGGTAACCGTCGGCCAGTTCCTGTTCCGCTTCCGGCTGGTCGAACGGGTGACGGTGAGTCACGGCCACGCCAGCGATGAAGAAGGTGCAGAAGCCGAAGAACTGCGGAATGATGAACCACAGGTTCTGTGCCTGGTACTCGACGATGTCGCGCATGTTGAACGAGCCAACCTGCACCACGATGCCCATCAGTGCCAACCCCATGAACACTTCATAGGATACGGTTTGCGCCGAGGCACGCAAGCTGCCCAGCAGGGCGAACTTGTTGTTGCTCGACCAACCGGCGAACAGCACCGCGTATACCGACAAACCGGCCATGGCGAAGAAGAACAGCAAGCCGATGTTCAGGTCCGCCACGCCCCAGGTCGGGGTGATCGGGATGATCGCAAACGCAATCAGCAAGGCGCTCATGGCGACCACCGGTGCCAGGGTGAAGATCACCTTGTCGGCAAACGGCGGGGTCCAGTCTTCCTTGAAGAACATTTTCAGCATGTCGGCAGCGATCTGGAACATGCCGAACGGGCCAACGCGGTTCGGACCGTAACGGTCCTGCCACCAGCCCAGCAGGCGACGTTCGACGAAGCTGAGCAGGGCGCCCGCGACGACCACGGCCAACAGGATCACGATGGCCTTGACCACCGAGATGATCACGTCAATTACTTCCGGCGTGAACCAAGTCATTGCGCTGCCTCCTGCAGACCGTCAACGGTTTTGCCGAAAATGGCAGGCGGAATACCGGCGATGCCTTTAGGCAGTGCAACCAGGCCGGCACCCAGCTCGTCATTGATACGCAGCGGCAGACGCAGGGTCTGGCCGGCCACGTTGAGGCTGAGCAGGGCACCGTCGTTGACGCCCAGGCGGTCGGCTTCGGACTTGGCCACGGACACATAGGCGGCAGGAATGCGCTCTTGAACCGGCGCGGCCTTGGAAGAGGTCTCTTCGCTGCCGAACAGGTGGAAGAACGGCACGACCTGCCAGGTGCCCGGCGCCGGGTTGAACGGACGCGGTACCGCAGCGAACCAGTTCAGCGAGTCACCGCTGCTTTCGATCAGGCGAGTGCCTGGGTCGCCAGCGCGGATATGACCACCGACTTCGTCCTGGAACTTGTTCCAGGCCTGCGGCGAGTTCCAGCCCGGCGACCAGGCAAATGGCACCTGCTGACGCGGTTCGGCCGAACCCGAGTAACCTTCCATGGAGAAGGCAAACGCGGTGTCGTTGTCTTGCGGGGTACGCGGCTCGTGCACGCTGATGTCAGCACGCATGGCGGTGCGGCCGGAGTAGCGCAGCGGCTCACGTGCCAGTTTCAGGCCCTTGATGCGGAACGCGGCGGACGGCGCGGCATCGACGATACGAGCAAGCTGCGGCGCGCTGGCGGCGGTGGCAGCGGTCACGTGGTCGAGCTGAGTCCAGTCGATCGGCTGGTTCAGCAGGGTGGCGCGCAGGGCATGCAGCCAGCGCCAGCCTTCGTGCACCAGGATGCTGGCGTCCATGTACTTCGGATCGAACACCTGGAAGAAGCGCTGGGCGCGGCCTTCCTGGCTGACCAGGGTACCGTCGCCTTCGGCGAAGGTGGCGGCTGGCAGCACCAGATCGGCGCGGTCGCTGGTGGCGGTCTTCTGGTGGTCGGCGACGATCAGCACCTTGGCCGCATCCAGTGCCGCGTCAACCTTGGCCGCAGCGGTGCGGGTGTACAGGTCGTTTTCCAGTACCACGATGGCATCGGCGTTGCCGTCGATCACGGCTTGCAGCGCAGCGTCCACGGACTCGCCACCGAGCATGGCCAGGCCCAGGCTGTTGGCTTCCGGCACTACCAGGCTGATGGAGCCGTTCTTGTCGCGCAGCTTCAGGGCCTTGGCGATGTTGGCAGCGGCTTCGATCAGCGCCTTGGAACCCAACGAGGTGCCTGCGATGATCAATGGGCGCTTGGCCGCTAGCAAGGCGTCGGCAATGCGCTGGGCCAGTTCAACGGCTTCAGCGTCGAGGCCTTCAACGGCAGGCGCGCTGGCGTCGAGTGCGTGGGCCACGGCGAAACCGAGGCGGGCCAGATCGTCCGGCGCAGCGTGCACGCATTCTTCGGCGATGTCGTCGAGCTTGGTTTCAGCCAGGGAGGCGATAAACAGCGGGTTCAGCGCGTGCTGGCCGATGTTTTTCACCGCGGCGTCGAGCCACGGCTGTACGCGCATGGCGTCGGCCATTTCTTCGGCCTTGCCTTTGACCGATTGACGCAGCGACAGCGCGATACGCGCGGCGGTCTGGGTCAGGTCTTCACCGAGCACGAAGATCGCATCGTGGTCTTCGATGTCGCGCATGTTCGGCACGGGCAGCGGGCTGTCGTTCAGCACTTGCAGGACCAGGCGGATGCGCTCCAGCTCGCTGGCTTCGATACCGCAGTAGAAGTGCTCGGCACCTACCAGCTCGCGCAACGCGAAGTTGCTTTCGAGGCTGGCGCGTGGCGAACCGATACCCACGATATTGCGCCCGCGCAACAGGTCGGCAGCCTTATCCAGCGCTGCGTCCAGGCTCAGCTTGGCGCCATCGGCCAGCAGGGGCTGGCGTGGGCGGTCTTCGCGGTTGACGTAGCCATAGCCGAAACGGCCACGGTCGCACAGGAAGTACTGGTTGACCGAACCGTTGAAGCGGTTTTCGATACGACGCAGTTCACCGTAGCGCTCGCCCGGGGAGATGTTGCAACCGCTGGAGCAGCCATGGCAGATGCTCGGCGCAAATTGCATGTCCCACTTACGGTTGTAGCGCTCGGAGTGGGTCTTGTCGGTGAACACACCGGTCGGGCAGACCTCGGTGAGGTTGCCGGAGAACTCGCTCTCCAGCACGCCGTCTTCAACGCGACCGAAGTACACGTTGTCGTGGGCGCCGAACACGCCGAGGTCGGTGCCGCCGGCGTAGTCTTTATAGAAGCGCACGCAGCGGTAGCAGGCGATGCATCGGTTCATTTCGTGGGAAATGAACGGGCCGAGGTCCTGGTTCTGGTGGGTACGCTTGGTGAAGCGATAACGGCGCTCGTTGTGGCCTGTCATCACCGTCATGTCTTGCAGGTGGCAGTGACCGCCTTCCTCACAGACCGGGCAGTCGTGGGGGTGGTTGGTCATCAGCCATTCGACAACGCTGGCGCGGAACGCCTTGGATTCTTCATCGTCGATGGAGATCCAGGTGTTGTCGGTGGCTGGGGTCATGCAGGACATGACGATACGACCACGGGTGTCGTTCTCGTCGGTGTATTGCTTGACCGCACACTGGCGACAGGCACCGACGCTACCAAGCGCGGGGTGCCAGCAGAAATACGGGATGTCGAGGCCGAGTGACAGACACGCCTGTAACAGGTTGTCCGCCCCATCGACTTCGAGCGCTTTGCCGTCTACGTGGATAGTGGCCATGGTTCAAAGTTCTTCGTTGGCCCGTTGTCAGCGGGCGTGGCTAATGGAATCTTGTTATTCATGTGCATCTACACAGCCCTTACGGCGTCAGCACATGAGCAGGCGAAGGGCACGGACCCTTCGCCTGTTTAAGCGTTACGCGCCGACTACGATCGGCTTCGCCAGAGGCGGGACGGCGGCGCTGGTGGGCGCGATGCCGGCTTCGAACTCCGAGCGGAAGTATTTGATTGCGCTGCCCAATGGCTCCACGGCGCCCGGTGCGTGAGCACAGAAAGTCTTGCCTGGGCCGAGGAAACCGACCAGACCCAGCAGGGTTTCGATGTCGCCCTCGCGGCCTTCGCCATTTTCCAGGGCCATCAGCAGCTTGACGCTCCAAGGCAGGCCGTCGCGGCATGGGGTGCAGAAGCCGCAGGATTCGCGGGCAAAAAACTGCTCCATGTTGCGCAGCAACGAGACCATGTTCACGGTGTTGTCGACCGCCATCGCCAGGCCGGTACCCATCCGGGTGCCCACCTTGCCGATACCGCCGGCATACATCTGTGCATCGAGGTGCTCGGGCAGCAGGAAACCGGTGCCGGCGCCGCCTGGCTGCCAGGCTTTCAAGGTGTAGCCGTCGCGCATACCGCCGGCGTAGTCCTCGAACAGCTCGCGTGCGGTCACGCCGAATGGCAGTTCCCACAGGCCAGGGTTCTTGACCTTGCCGGAGAAGCCCATGAGCTTGGTGCCCATGTCTTCGCTGCCTTCGCGGGCCAGGGATTTGTACCAGTCCACGCCGTCGGCGATGATCGCCGGCACGTTGCACAGGGTCTCGACGTTGTTCACACACGTCGGCTTGCCCCACACGCCCACGGCGGCGGGGAAGGGCGGCTTGGAACGCGGGTTGGCGCGGCGGCCTTCGAGGGAGTTGATCAGTGCGGTCTCTTCACCGCAGATATAACGCCCGGCGCCGGTGTGCACGAACAGTTCGAAGTCAAAACCGGAACCGAGGATATTCTTGCCCAACAGGCCAGCGGCCTTGGCTTCTGCCACTGCACGGTTGAGGTGCTTGGCGGCGGTGGTGTACTCGCCACGCAGGAAGATATAGCCACGGTAGGTCTTGAGCGCACGGGCACTGATCAACATGCCTTCGATCAGCAGATGGGGCAGTTGCTCCATCAGCATGCGGTCTTTCCAGGTGTTGGGCTCCATTTCATCCGCGTTGCACAGCAGGTAGCGGATGTTGATGGATTCGTCCTTGGGCATCAGGCCCCACTTCACGCCAGTGGGGAAGCCTGCGCCGCCGCGGCCCTTGAGACCGGCGTCTTTCACGGTCTGGACGATATCGTCCTGGGCCATGTCGGCGAAAGCTTTGCGCGCAGCGGCGTAGCCGTTCTTGGCCTGGTATTCGTCGAGCCATACCGGCTCGCCGTCGTCACGCAAGCGCCAGGTCAGCGGGTGGGTCTCGGCCGAACGCTTGATCAGGTTGGCCGGGCCGAAAGAGGTCAGGGTCATGGGTAGCCCTCGAGCAATTGGGTCACGCCAGCAGGCTGTACGTCACCGAATGTGTCGTCGTCGATCATCAACGCCGGCGCCTTGTCGCAGTTGCCCAGGCAGCACACCGGCAGCAGCGTGAAGCGGCCGTCGGCGGTGGTCTGGCCGAGGCCGATGCCCAGCTTGGCCTGGATTTCGCTGACCACGGACTCATGGCCACCGATGTAGCAGACCATGCTGTCGCACACACGAATGATGTGGCGGCCCACCGGTTGGCGGAAGATCTGGCTGTAGAACGTCGCCACGCCTTCAACGTCGCTGGCGGGGATGCCGAGGATCTCGCCGATGGCGTAGAGGGCGCCGTCGGGCACCCAGCCACGTTCCTTCTGGACGATCTTCAGGGCTTCGATCGACGCCGCGCGCGGGTCTTCGTAGTGATGCAGCTCGTGCTCGATGGCCGAGCGCTCGGTTTCACTCAAGGTGAAACGGTCTGTCTGGATAAGCGTGCTGTTCATGCTTAGCGGTCCACGTCGGCCATAACGAAATCGATACTACCCAGGTACGCAATCAAGTCCGCGACCATCTCGCCTTTGATCACCGAAGGGATCTGCTGCAAGTGGGCAAAACTTGGGGTACGAATCCGGGTGCGGTAGCTCATGGTGCCGCCATCGCTCGTCAGGTAATAACTGTTGATACCCTTGGTCGCTTCGATCATCTGGAAGGATTCGTTGGCCGGCATGACCGGGCCCCACGAAACCTGCAGGAAGTGCGTGATCAGGGTTTCGATGTGCTGCAGCGTGCGCTCTTTGGGCGGCGGCGTGGTCAGCGGGTGATCCGCCTTGTACGGGCCGGCCGGCATGTTGCGCATGCACTGCTCGATGATCTTCAGGCTCTGGCGCATTTCTTCGACGCGCACGATGCAACGGTCGTAGGCATCGCCATTGGCCGCCAGCGGTACTTCGAACTCGAAGTTCTCGTAGCCGGAGTACGGGCGTGCTTTACGCAGGTCGAAGTCGCAACCGGTGGAACGCAGGCCGGCACCGGTGACGCCCCATTCCAGGGCCTCTTTGGTGTTGTACTGCGCGACGCCGATGGTGCGGCCCTTGAGGATGCTGTTGTCCAGCGCGGCTTTCTGGTACTCGTCCAGGCGCTTGGGCATCCAGTCGATGAATTCCTTGACCAGGCGTTCCCAGCCGTTCGGCAGGTCGTGGGCCACGCCGCCGATGCGGTACCAGGCCGGGTGCAGACGGAAACCGGTGATGGCTTCGATGACCTTGTAGGCACGCTGACGGTCGGTGAAGGTGAAGAACACCGGCGTCATGGCGCCGACGTCCTGGATATAGGTACCCAGGAACAGCAGGTGGCTGGTGATGCGGAAGAACTCGGCCATCATGATGCGGATGGTGTCGACGCGGTCCGGTACCTTGATACCGGCCAGCTTCTCGACCGAGAGCACGTACGGCAGGTTGTTCATCACGCCGCCGAGGTAGTCGATACGGTCGGTGTACGGGATGAAGCTGTGCCAGGACTGACGCTCGGCCATCTTCTCGGCGCCACGGTGGTGGTAGCCGATGTCCGGGACGCAGTCGACGATTTCTTCGCCGTCCAGTTGCAGGATGATACGGAAGGCACCGTGGGCCGAAGGGTGGTTCGGGCCCAGGTTGAGGAACATGTAGTCCTCGTTGGTGCCGGAGCGCTTCATACCCCAGTCTTCGGGGCGGAAGCGCGCCGCCTCTTCTTCAAGCTGTTGCTTGGCGAGGTTGAGGCTGTACGGGTCGAATTCGGTGGCGCGGGCAGGGAAGTCCTTGCGCAGCGGGTGACCTTCCCAGGTCGGCGGCATCATGATGCGCGTCAGGTGCGGGTGGCCAGGGAAGTCGATGCCGAACATGTCCCAGACTTCACGCTCGTACCAGCTGGCGTTCGGCCAGATACCGGTCACGGTCGGGATGCTCAGGTCGCTCTCGCTCAGGGCGACCTTGATCATCACGTCGCTGTTACGTTCCAGCGACATCAGGTGGTAGAACACGGTGAAATCGGCGCCGCTCGGCAGGCCCTGGCGCTTGGTGCGCAGACGCTCGTCCACGCCATGCAGGTCATAGAGCATGACGTACGGCTTGGGCAGGTTGCGCAGGAAGGTCAGGACTTCGACGAGCCTGGCACGCGCCACCCACAGCACCGGCATACCGGTGCGTGTGGCCTGGGCGGTGAAGGCGTCAGGGCCGAAACGGTTATTGAGTTCGACAACCACATCCTGGTCGTCTGCCTTATAAGGCGGGATGTACAGAGCACTGCCTGTAGTCATGGTTTTTTATCGCTTTCGGTCAACGTAAAGAATGAAGCCAGGTTTTCGTTCTATAAAAGAAGCGGGCTGGATCAGACTTCGTCGGGGCTGCGCAGGTTGGTGACTGCGATTCGCTGTTCGCGGCGCTGTTCCTTTTGAGACGGCATCTCGGCGCGATAAACGCCTTGATCACCGACCACCCAGGACAGTGGGCGACGCTCCTTGCCAATCGATTCCTGCAACAGCATCAAGCCTTGCAGGAACGCTTCGGGACGGGGCGGGCAGCCAGGCACGTAGACGTCCACGGGCAGGAACTTGTCCACCCCTTGAACGACCGAGTAGATGTCGTACATGCCACCGGAGTTGGCGCACGAACCCATGGAGATAACCCACTTTGGTTCGAGCATTTGCTCATAGAGGCGCTGGATGATCGGCGCCATCTTGATGAAGCAGGTACCGGCGATAACCATGAAATCCGCCTGGCGCGGCGAGGCCCGGATCACTTCGGCGCCAAAGCGCGCGATGTCGTGGGGCGCCGTGAAGGCGGTGGTCATTTCCACGTAGCAGCACGAAAGACCGAAGTTGTACGGCCACAGGGAGTTTTTACGCCCCCAGTTGACTGCGCCACTCAGCACGTCTTCCAGCTTGCCCATGTAGATGTTTTTGTGGACTTGGTCTTCTAACGGGTCGGAGACGGTTTCCCGTTCGCCGATGGGGTACTGCTCGTTAGGAGCATCCGGGTCGATCCTGGTGAGATTGTATTGCATTGCCAAAGCCTCATTGTTTCAGCTTCGCTTGCCGCTTGCGACGAGCTTCCGGAGCCCAGTCAAGGGCGCCCACTCGGAACAGGTAGACAAGACCTGCCAACAGAATTGCTATGAAAACGAGAGCTTCGACGAATCCGGTCCAGCCGCTTTCGCGGACGGACACAGACCATGCAAAGAGAAAGAGGGCTTCGATATCGAAGATCACGAAGAGCATCGCGACCAGATAGAATTTGGCTGAGAGCCGCAAGCGGGCGCCACCTGTAGGTAGCATGCCGGATTCGAACGGTTCGTTTTTGCTGCGGCCCCAGGCTTTTGACCCGAGGAGGCTGGAGACGCCAAGCATGAAGGCGCAGAGGCCTACAACACCGAGAAGGAAAATGGCAAAGCCCCAGTTGTGGGCCATGAGTCCTGTCGCGTCGGTCATGCTGGAAATCCTTAACAGAGAGCAAAGGTCTCTGAGCTCGAAAAAGTAACGATGCAGTGACGATATGTCGCACTGCAATCAATCGCGGTGATTTTATGGCTAAACACCGGGCAAGTAAAATTCCCAGGGCGAAATTATTCGGTGGAATAAGCACATAGTGCACCTTCTTGGGGCTGTAGCCCTTGTGGTGTGGGCATTAGCGGGCTTTTCATCAATTATGTTTTGTTTAAGCGGTAACGAAGTTTTCAGGCGCTAAATGATAATGAATATTGTTTGCGTGGGGGTGTAAGCGAGTGTTTCTCATGTGGCGCGGGAAGTTACCGTTACTTGCTTGAGTGTCGCTTAGTTGTCGCAACGGTTCTTTTAACCGATCGGATGTGCGCGGATACCGCTCTGGATCAATGTTTTTAGCAAAAAACTATGGATAGGGGGCGGTCAATGTAGGAGCTGGCTTGCCTGCGATGGCGGCTGATCAGCTGAAACACCTGCCTCTGACCCACCGCCATCGCAGGCAAGCCAGCTCCCACCCTTGATTTCGGTGATTCCTAGGCAAAAAAAACGCCCCGAACCAGTCGGGGCGTGATTGTTGCGCGGCACTGCGGTTAGGTCTTCCGTGGGGCCGCAGTGGCCGTGTACGCGGTACTTAGTGGAACTGCTCTTCTTCGGTCGAACCGGTCAGCGCGGTCACGGACGAGGTGCCGCCCTGGATCACGGTGGTCATGTCGTCGAAGTAGCCGGTGCCCACTTCCTGCTGGTGCGCCACGAAGGTGTAGCCTTTGGCGGCGTCTGCGAATTCCTGCTCCTGCAGCTTCACGTAGGCGGTCATGTCGTTGCGGGCGTAGTCGTGCGCCAGGTTGAACATGCTGTGCCACATGTTGTGGATACCGGCCAGGGTGATGAACTGGTGCTTGTAGCCCATGGCCGACAGCTCACGCTGGAACTTGGCGATGGTCGCGTCGTCCAGGTTCTTCTTCCAGTTGAAGGAAGGCGAGCAGTTGTAGGACAGCAGTTGGTCCGGGTATTCCTTCTTGATCGCTTCGGCAAAGCGGCGTGCTTCGTCCAGGTCTGGCTTGGCGGTTTCGCACCAGATCAGATCGGCGTACGGCGCGTAGGCCAGGCCACGGGCGATTGCCTGGTCGAGGCCGGCGCGCACTTTATAGAAGCCTTCCTGGGTGCGCTCGCCGGTAACGAATGGTTGGTCGTACGGGTCGCAGTCCGAGGTCAGCAAGTCTGCCGCGTTGGCGTCGGTACGGGCCAGGATGATGGTCGGTGTACCGGCAACGTCAGCGGCCAGGCGAGCGGCGGTCAGCTTCTGTACAGCTTCCTGGGTCGGTACCAGTACCTTGCCACCCATGTGGCCGCATTTTTTCACCGAAGCCAGCTGGTCTTCGAAGTGCACGCCGGCAGCGCCTGCCTCGATCATGCTCTTCATCAGCTCGTAGGCGTTGAGTACGCCACCGAAACCGGCTTCGGCGTCTGCCACGATTGGCGCGAAGTAGTCGATGTAGCCTTCATCGCCTGGGTTCTTGCCGGCTTTCCACTGGATCTGGTCGGCACGACGGAACGAGTTGTTGATGCGCTTGACCACGGTTGGCACCGAGTCCACCGGGTACAGCGATTGGTCGGGGTACATGGATTCAGCGGAGTTGTTGTCCGCTGCCACTTGCCAACCGGACAGGTAGATCGCCTGGATACCGGCTTTTACCTGCTGGACTGCCTGGCCGCCAGTGAGGGCGCCCATGCAGTTGACGAAATCTTTGTCGGGACGGAAAGAAGGCTTGGCACCCTGAGTGACCAGGTTCCACAGCTTCTCGGCGCCGAGTTTTGCAAAGGTGTGCTCAGGTTGGACCGAGCCACGCAGGCGGACGACGTCAGCAGCGGAATAAGCGCGGGTCACGCCTTTCCAGCGTGGGTTTTCAGCCCAGTCTTTTTCAAGGGCTGCAATTTGCTGTTCGCGTGTCAGTGCCATGGGGAAAAACCTCGTCGCGTCTTGTTTGAAGTATCCGTTTGCCAGCCCGGCATTCGTTGCCTGGGTAGGATTGCTCGCTGACCAGAAGCTTTGGTGTTCAAGTCAAATCTGACGGAGGTAGGCGACGGGATGAACGATGGGGCTCAAGGGGGAGTTGAGCAGGTAAGGGCAAACTGCGAACGGTCTTCGGGCGTCGTGGGCCTTTGTACGATCCATCAGTGTGTAGCCGGGTTACCTGGTTAGCTTCCGTCCCTCGGGACAACTTCGTTCCAGTCGCAACCAACGTCAAACACACCTTGTGGGCGGTACAGACACGAATCGGCTCAGGTGGGTAGCTTAGAGCGGCGATCCGAAGGCCCTTGCCAGGGCCCCTGATTAGCGGGAGCGAGGCCATCATGCCCATGCTTTTTTGGCTCGTCAAATGTTTTGTAGTGCTTTTTTTTTGGCACTACATCTTTAGTCTAATGCGACTTGCCAGTCAGTTTTCGGTGCTTCAGTTCAGGGTGTCGACCTTGACCCGTAAAGTCAGGTCATCGCGGCCCTGAGTAGAGTAGCTGCGGGTTGTAGAGGACTTGTCCGCCTGGGTTTCACGATTGATGCCGGCCAGGGGAATCCATTCGCCCAGGCGGCCGCTGACAGTTGTGTCGGTGCTTTGCACGTTCACTACATCGGGACGTTCCTGGCTCATGCGGTCACGGTTGGTACTGATGGCCAGGTGTACGGTCTCGCCGGTGACGCTGGCGGTCACGTAAAAGCCCTGGGTGACGTTGCGATACTGGGTCTGGTTTTGCAGACGGCCGTAGCTGTCCTGTTGCGTGGTGGTCAGCGGTACGCTCTGGCCGACCTGGATCAGCGCAGGCACGCCTTCGCTGGCCTGGATCTGCTGCACGCCACCGTCGCGGCTGGCAGTGCCGTAGCTGATGATGCGGGTCTGGCTGTCACCGCTGTTCTGTTGGTTGTTCTCGTTGGTATCGACGGTGATCAGCAGGCGTTTGGCCGGTGTATCCAATTGGCCGAGCAGTGCGCGCAAGCCCTCGATCCTGGCGGGCTCAGCGTTAACGATAAGCTGGTTGCCGTAGGCGCTGACGGTGCCGTCCTTGCCAATGAAGTTCTGCGCCACGGGCAGCAGGTCGGCGCTGGTGCGGTTGTTCAGGTTGACGACTTCAGTGGCGGCCATGGCGCAAGCGCTGACGGTCATCACGAGGGCGGTGAGCAGGGTGCGTAGGGACATGTCCGTTATCTCTGCGAGTCATTTGCTTGATAGTGCCAGTTTGTCGGCCTGGCAGGGCGCAAGTTGAATCGTAGACGGCAAAATGCCCTGGCAGGCAGGGCATTTGTGGTGTTGCTGAAATCGCTATCGCAGGCAAGCCAGCTCCCACACTTGACCGAGTACAACCTTTGGAATGCGCTCAGTGTGGGAGCTGGCTTGCCTGCGATGCAGGCGACGCGGACTCGGGTCAGTCCCCGCGCACCATATCCACATGCGGAATCCCGACCTCAAGAAACTCATCGCTGACGATCTTGAAGCCCAGCCGCTCATAGAACGGCGCCGCATACACCTGCGCACTCAGGAATTGCCGGGTCTGGCCGCGTTTCACCGCCTCGCCGATCACCGCTTCCATCAGCTTGTCGCCGACTTTCAGCCCACGCCAGTCCTTGAGCACTGATACCCGACCGATCTCGCCGCTGGGCAGCAATCGAGCGGTGCCAATCGGGAAATCACCTTCGTATGCAAGAAAATGCATGGCGCCGGCATCGTCCGCGTCCCACTCCAATTCAGGCGGGACCGATTGTTCAGCGATGAATACCGCTTCACGAATGCGCCGAATCTCGTCGATATCCTTTCGCCAGTCCGCGACACTTACGTGAATTCTATTCATCCGCGAACCCCAGGCTGCCTTGCTTGACCAGTTCGCACAGCAGGTCGCGACCGTCTTCGTCGGCCAGCCACTCGCCCAGGTTTTCGCTGTGCAGTGCATCGGCCGAGCACACCAGCTTCAACAGTTCGCGCAGTTTGCCCGGCAGGTAACGGCTCTGGCCACTGGCAAACAACAGTACATCGTCGTCGACTTCGGACCAGGCCAGGCGTGCGCTCGGGTTGCGTACCAGGATCGCGCCGTCTTGCAGGCTGTTGATGAAGTCTTCTTCGCCCAACTCTTCGCCGGCCACCAGTTCCGGGTAGCGTGGCTCGGTCATGAACTGGCCGAACCAGGTCAGCAGCATGCGCTCATCGCTCATGTGCTCGGCGAGCAAGCCCTTGAGGCGGTCCAGTGCGTCGCCCTGGATCTGGTGCGGGTCGCTGACCGGCTGGGCGTCTGCGTCGGTGTAGCGCTCTTCGTCGGTCAGGTACTGGCTGAGGAAGTCGGTGAAGTGGGTCAGCACTTCAGCGGCGCTCGGTGCACGGAAACCCACGGAGTAGGTCATGCAGTCATCTTCAGCAATACCGAAATGGGCCAGGCGCGGCGGCAGGTAGAGCATGTCGCCCGGTTCCAGCACCCATTCGGCGCTTTCTTCGAATTCGGCGAGGATGCGCAGGTCGGCGTGTTGCAGCAACGGGCTTTCGGAATTGCACATCTGGCCGATCTTCCAGTTGCGCTTGCCCTGGGCTTGCAGCAGGAACACATCGTAGTTATCGAAATGCGGACCGACGCTGCCACCCGGCGCGGCGAAGCTGATCATCACATCATCGATACGCCAGCTCGGCAGGAAGCGGAAGTGCTCCAGCAGCTCAGCCACTTCCGGCACGAACTGGTCGACCGCCTGCACCAGCAGGGTCCACTCGCGCTCGGGCAGGGTGCTGAAAGCGTCTTCGGCGAACGGGCCGCGACGCAGTTCCCACGGGCGCTCGCCGTGTTCGATCACCAGGCGCGACTCGACTTCTTCTTCCAGGGCCAGGCCTGCCAGTTCGTCGGCGTCGATCGGGCTTTCGAAGTCAGGGATGGCCTGGCGGATCAGCAGCGGTTTTTTCTGCCAGTAGTCGCGCAGGAATTCCCGTGCCGTGATGCCGCCCAGAAGTTGAAGAGGGATATCAGGATTCATGTGTAACCTATTGAAAAAAAGCACTTTTAAGACAGGAATAAAAACGCCCGGCGCGGCCGGGCGTCTCAAAGGAGCTTGCTTGGATCAGATGCGCTTGGCTTGCTCTACAGCGTTGCCGATGTAGTTGGCCGGGGTGAGCAGCTTCAGCTCGGCCTTGGCCGCGGCTGGCATGTCCAGGCCGTCGATGAAAGTTTGCAGTGCTTCGGGGCTGATGCCCTTGCCGCGCGTCAATTCTTTCAGCTTCTCGTAGGGGTTTTCGATGTTGTAGCGGCGCATCACGGTCTGGATCGGCTCGGCCAATACTTCCCAGCACGCGTCCAGGTCAGCGGCAATCTTCTGCTCGTTGAGCTCCAGCTTGCTGATGCCTTTGAGGCTGGCTTCGTACGCGATCACGCTGTGGGCAAAGCCGACACCGAGGTTGCGCAATACGGTGGAGTCGGTCAGGTCGCGCTGCCAGCGAGAGATCGGCAACTTGCTGGCCAGGTGCTGGAACAGGGCGTTGGCGATACCCAGGTTGCCTTCGGAGTTTTCGAAGTCGATCGGGTTGACCTTGTGCGGCATGGTCGATGAACCGATTTCGCCTGCAATAGTGCGCTGCTTGAAGTAGCCCAGGGAGATGTAGCCCCAGATATCGCGATCGAAATCGATCAGGATGGTGTTGAAGCGTGCAATCGCGTCGAACAGCTCGGCGATGTAGTCGTGGGGTTCGATCTGCGTGGTGTAGGGGTTGAAGCCCAGGCCCAGCTCGTCTTCGATGAAGGCGCGGGCGTTGGCTTCCCAGTCGATCTCAGGATAGGCCGACAGGTGGGCGTTGTAGTTGCCTACGGCGCCGTTGATCTTGCCCAGCAATGGCACGGCGGCGACTTGGGCGATCTGGCGCTCCAGGCGGTACACCACGTTGGCCAGTTCTTTGCCCAGGGTGGTCGGCGAGGCCGGCTGGCCGTGGGTGCGCGACAGCATCGGCACGGCAGCGAAACGGATCGCCAGCTCGCGGATGGCTTCGGCGGTCTGGCGCATCAGCGGCAGCATCACGTCATCACGGCCTTCGCGCAGCATCAGGGCGTGGGACAGGTTGTTGATGTCCTCGCTGGTGCAGGCAAAGTGGATGAACTCGCTGACCTGGGCCAGTTCCGGCAGTTGGGCCGCTTGCTCTTTGAGCAGGTATTCGATGGCTTTGACGTCGTGGTTGGTGGTGCGCTCGATCTCTTTGACACGCTCGGCGTGCTCCAGGGAGAAGTTTTCCGCCAGGGTGTTCAATACAGCGTTGGCTTCGGGGGAAAACGCCGGCACTTCGCTGATGGCGGGGTGAGCGGCCAGGCGCTGGAGCCAGCGCACTTCAACCAGGACACGGGCACGGATCAGGCCATACTCGCTGAAAATAGGGCGCAGGGCCTGGGTTTTGCCGGCGTAGCGGCCGTCAACAGGGGAAACCGCAGTGAGCGAAGAGAGCTGCATGGGGTGTTCTCGGACAGTCGGGCAACGAAATGGGGCGCGTATCATACATGAAAAAATCCGCCGGTCCGTCGCCAACTGACCGGCGTATTACGCGTAATGGCTTGAAAACAGCCTGCTGGTGCGACTTATTCGTTGCGCATCAACGGGTAAAGCTCTTTGAGCAATTTGCGTCGGCTGATCACCAACTGCCAGCGATGACCGCCCAGTTGGCGCCACAAGCGTGCCGAACGAATACCGGCCAGGAGCAGGGCGCGGATTTTCGACGCGTTGTTGGGTTGCTGCAGGTTGCGCATGTCGCCGTGCACCTGGATGCGCTGGCGCAGGGTGCTCAAGGTGTCCTGGTACAGCGCACCACAGGCTGCGATCACGTTTTCGTGGGCCGGGCCGAAGTGTTCTACCTGGGACTGGATCTGCGGCAGGCGCTTGCCGATGGTGTCCAGCAGGTCGTCACGCTTGGCTAGTTGGCGCTCAAGGCCGAGCATCGACAGGGCATAGCGCAACGGTTCGCGCTGCAGAGTGCTGGGGTCGCGCTCCAGGGCGCCGATCAGGGCGCGATAGCCTTCACGCAGGGCCAGGTCGTCACCGCCATAAACCTCAAGGGTGTCCTTGGGATCGCGGATCAGCAGGCTGCCGAGCATGCAGGTCAGGCCGGCTTCAGTGACCTGGCCGGTCTTGGCGATCTTGTCCACCAGTACCGCAGCGAGAAAGACACCGCCAAGGGCCGTCAATTGCTCCTGGGTCGGGCTCATGCCGGGTTGCTCCAGGCTTGCGCGACTTCAATCACGCCGCCGCCCAGGCAGATTTCGCCGTCATAGAACACCACGGACTGGCCAGGGGTGACCGCGCGCTGCGGGTCATCGAAGGTGGCACGGTAGCCGGTGGCGGTCTTTTCCAGGGTGCAGGGCTGGTCGCTCTGGCGATAACGCACTTTGGCGGTCAGGCGGCGCGGGGTGCTCAAGTCGATAGGGTTGACCCAATAGATCTCGGAAGCGAGCAGGGCGCCGGAGAACAGCAGCGGGTGCTCGTTGCCTTGGCCGACCACCAGCACGTTGTTTTCCAGGTCTTTGACCAGCACGTACCACGGCTCTTCACCGGCGTCCTTCAAACCGCCAATACCCAGGCCCTGGCGCTGGCCGATGGTGTGGTACATCAGGCCGTGGTGGCGGCCGATCACTTCACCCTCGGTGGTCTTGATCTCGCCCGGTTGCGCCGGCAGGTATTGCTTGAGGAAATCACTGAAGCGCCGCTCGCCGATAAAGCAGATACCGGTGGAATCTTTCTTCTTGGCGGTGGCCAGGCCGTGTTTCTCGGCAATTTTGCGCACTTCGGGCTTTTCCAGCTCGCCGACCGGAAACAGGGTCTTGGCGATCTGCTCACCACCGACGGCGTGCAGGAAGTAGCTCTGGTCCTTGTTCGGGTCCAGGCCCTTGAGCAATTCGGTGCGGCCATCGATATCGCGACGGCGCACGTAGTGGCCGGTAGCTATCAGGTCGGCGCCGAGCATCATGGCGTAGTCGAGGAAGGCCTTGAACTTGATTTCGCGGTTACACAGGATGTCCGGGTTCGGCGTGCGGCCGGCCTTGTATTCGGCCAGGAAGTGCTCGAACACGTTGTCCCAGTACTCGGCGGCGAAGTTGGCGGTGTGCAGCTTGATGCCGATCTTGTCGCATACGGCCTGGGCGTCGGCGAGGTCGTCCATGGCGGTGCAGTATTCGGTTCCATCGTCTTCTTCCCAGTTCTTCATGAACAGGCCTTCCACCTCATAACCCTGCTCCATGAGCAGAACGGCGGAAACGGAAGAGTCCACGCCGCCGGACATGCCGACGATGACGCGCTTCTTTTGTGTGTCAGAAGGGGCTGAATCACGCATAGGGTTTCAACGGGTGTCTTGAAAAAGGACGCGATTCTAGCAGGCCTGGGCCCGCAAGGCTAAAGAGAAGGGCGGATCAATTCGAGACTGTGGCATTGGCCGGCCAGATAATCATCGATGCAGCGGATAATCAGCTCGCTGCGCCAGTCGTCGCGCACGGCCATCAGTTCGTCACGGGTCAGCCAGCGGGCGCGCAGGATGCCTTCGTCGAGTTGATAGTCCGGGTGGTGTCTCAGGGCCTTGGCGATAAAGCAGACCCGTTGATAGGTGACGCCATTGCTGGGTGCGGTGTACAGGTAGATGCCGACGATGCCGGTAGCTTCCACGTCCCAGCCGGTTTCTTCCAGCGTTTCGCGCACGGCAGCTTCGGTCAGGGTTTCGTTCGGGTCCAGATGGCCGGCGGGCTGGTTGAGCACGGCGCGGCCGCCCTTGAGTTCTTCGACCATCAGGAAGCGGCCGTTGTCTTCGACGATGGTGGCGACGGTGATGTGGGGGAGCCAGGTCATTGCGAACCTCGGTATCTGGAAGGTGGCATGCTCAATGTGGGAGCTGGCTTGCCTGCGATGGCGGTGGGTCAGCTACGCCTGTATGAACTGACAGACTGCAATCGCAGGCAAGCCAGCTCCCACATTGGATTGGGTTTCTTCAATGAAGTCCCTACAAGCAGAAACCCCGGCACTGGGCCGGGGCTTCTTCACATCCTTACAACCTTACTTCAACTTGGCAATCGCCGCATTGAGGGTGTTGCTCGGGCGCATGGCTTTGCTGGTCAGCTCTGGGTTCGGCGCGTAGTAGCCGCCGATGTCCACTGGCTTGCCCTGTACGGCGTTGAGTTCGGCAACGATGGTTGCTTCGTTCTCGGCCAGGGTTTTGGCCAGTTCGCCAAACTGCGCTTGCAGTGCAGTGTCTTCGGTCTGGGCCGCCAGGGCTTGTGCCCAGTACAGCGCCAGGTAGAAGTGGCTGCCGCGGTTGTCGATGTTGCCGACCTTGCGCGATGGCGACTTGTTGTTGTCCAGGAACTGGCCGGTGGCCTGGTCCAGGGTCTTGGACAGTACCAGGGCTTTGGGGTTGTTGTACGTCACACCCAAATGCTCGAGGGACGCGGCCAGGGCCAGGAACTCGCCCAGGGAATCCCAGCGCAGGAAGTTTTCTTCCAGCAGTTGCTGCACGTGCTTTGGAGCCGAACCGCCAGCACCGGTTTCGAACAGGCCACCGCCATTCATCAGCGGCACGATCGACAGCATCTTGGCGCTGGTGCCCAGTTCCATGATCGGGAACAGGTCGGTCAGGTAGTCGCGCAGTACGTTGCCGGTCACCGAGATGGTGTCCAGGCCCTTGCGGGTGCGCTCCAGGGTGAACTTCATCGCATCGACCGGGGCCATGATGCGGATGTCCAGGCCTTCGGTGTTGTGATCTTTCAGGTAGGTCTGAACTTTCTCGACCACCACGCCATCGTGCGCGCGCTTAGGGTCCAGCCAGAAAATGGCCGGGGTGTTGCTGGCGCGGGCACGGTTGACGGCGAGCTTGACCCAGTCCTGGATCGGCGCGTCTTTGGTCTGGCACATGCGGAAGATGTCGCCAGCTTCGACGTTCTGTTCCATCAGCAGGTTGCCCTGGCTGTCGGTGACGCGGACAACGCCGTCAGCCTTGATCTGGAAGGTCTTGTCGTGGGAACCGTACTCTTCGGCTTTCTTCGCCATCAGGCCAACGTTTGGCACGCTGCCCATGGTGGTGGGGTCGAAGGCGCCATTGGCCTTGCAGTCTTCGATGACCGCCTGGTAGATGGTGGCGTAGCAGCGATCCGGGATCACAGCCTTGGTGTCGTGCAACTGGCCGTCGGTGCCCCACATCTTGCCGGAGTCACGGATCATCGCTGGCATCGAGGCGTCGACGATGACGTCGCTCGGCACGTGCAGGTTGGTGATGCCTTTGTCGGAGTTGACCATCGCCAGGGCAGGGCGAACGGCGTAGACCGCCTGGATATCGGCTTCGATCTGCGCCTGCTGGTCGGCCGGCAGGGCCTTGATGCGGGCGTATAGGTCGCCGATGCCGTTGTTCAGGTTGAAGCCGATCTGTTCCAGCACGGTCGCGTGCTTGGCCAGGGCGTCTTTATAGAACTCGGCAACGATCTGGCCGAACATGATCGGGTCGGAGACCTTCATCATGGTGGCTTTCAAGTGAACCGACAGCAGCACGCCTTGCTTCTTGGCGTCTTCGATTTCAGCGGCGATGAAGCTGCGCAGGGCTTTCTTGCTCAGCACGGCGGTGTCGATGATTTCGCCGGCCTGAACGCTGGTCTTTTCCTTCAGGACGGTGGTGGTGCCGTCCTTCGCAACCAGCGCAATTTTGACCGCGTCAGCGGTTTCGATCTGCACGGCTTTTTCGCTGCCGTAGAAGTCGCCGTTGTTCATGTGGGCAATGTGCGACTTGGAGTCGGCAGCCCAGGCGCCCATCTTGTGCGGGTGCTTGCGTGCGTAGTTCTTGACCGACAGCGGTGCGCGACGGTCGGAGTTGCCTTCGCGCAGTACCGGGTTCACGGCGCTGCCCTTGACCTTGTCGTAACGTGCACGGGTTTCTTTTTCCGCGTCGGTGGTTACGGTTTCAGGGTAGTCCGGCAGGGCGTAGCCCTGGGCCTGCAGTTCCTTGATCGCGGCTTGCAGCTGCGGGGTCGAGGCGCTGATGTTGGGAAGCTTGATGATGTTGGCTTCAGGCGTAACGGCCAGGTCGCCCAGTTCGGCGAGGTGGTCCGGGATGGCCTTGGTGCCCAGTTGCTCGGGGAAGCTTGCGAGGATGCGCCCGGCGAGGGAAATGTCGCGGGTTTCCACGGCAATATCAGCGGAAGCGGTGAAGGCCTCTACGATAGGCAGCAGTGAATAGGTGGCGAGGGCTGGGGCTTCGTCGGTGAAGGTGTAGATGATCTTCGAGCGGGTGGGCATATTCGGATTAACTCTCTTCTTTGCTGAAAGCGTGCGCAGAAACTCGAGATGCGCCGGGTAGAGCGCGTTCGTTCAAAGTCATCCATGAGCGAAATGTCGAGGTTTCTTCGCGGTGATGTTGGTTTGCATCAGTCGAGCGTCAAGCGGGTGGGCTATGGTAATAGTCCGGCTTTCTGGCGAAAGGCTACGTTCTAGAGCGGTCCGCCGTCGTGACTCTTTGGTCAGCGGCGGCATTATACATAGGTCGCTATGCTTACGCTGAGCCTTCATACAAAAGGGGGCTCGTCCATTGGTCTAAAGGTCGCAGGTGCGTGGGTAGTGGGATGTGCTCAAGATTGGCGCTTTTCCCTTTGCTTTCAGGCTTGTAGGCCACCAAATATGCTGTTTTCGATGCAAATGAGCATGGCGTGAGGTTTCAGTCGCCATTTATCTGGAGTAGGCTCGAACGCAGCCAGATGTTCAATCCATAGATGGAGTTCAGCATGGGATACAAGAAGATTCAGGTTCCGGCAGTCGGCGACAAAATCACCGTCAATGCAGACCATTCTCTCAATGTTCCTGACCAACCGATCATCCCCTACATCGAAGGTGACGGTATTGGCGTCGACATCAGCCCGGTGATGATCAAGGTGGTCGACGCCGCTGTTGAAAAGGCTTACGGCGGCAAGCGCAAAATCTCCTGGATGGAGGTGTACGCTGGCGAAAAAGCCACTCAAGTCTACGACCAGGACACCTGGCTGCCCCAGGAAACCCTGGACGCGGTCAAGGATTACGTGGTGTCCATCAAGGGCCCGCTGACAACGCCGGTGGGTGGCGGTATCCGCTCGCTGAACGTAGCGCTGCGCCAGCAACTTGACCTGTACGTGTGCCTGCGCCCGGTGCGCTGGTTCGAAGGCGTGCCCAGTCCGGTGAAAAAGCCTGGCGACGTGGACATGACTATTTTCCGTGAGAACTCCGAGGATATTTACGCGGGCATCGAGTGGAAGGCCGGTTCGCCGGAAGCGATCAAAGTGATCAAGTTCCTCAAGGAAGAAATGGGTGTTACCAAGATCCGTTTCGACCAGGATTGCGGGATTGGCGTCAAGCCGGTCTCCAAAGAGGGTACCAAGCGCCTGGCGCGCAAGGCCTTGCAGTATGTGGTGGATAACGACCGCGACTCGCTGACCATCGTGCACAAAGGCAACATCATGAAATTCACCGAAGGGGCCTTCAAGGAATGGGCCTACGAAGTGGCGGCTGAAGAGTTCGGTGCGACCTTGCTCGATGGCGGGCCGTGGATGCAGTTCAAGAACCCCAAGACCGGCAAGAATGTAGTGGTCAAAGATGCCATTGCCGACGCCATGCTCCAGCAGATCCTGCTGCGCCCGGCCGAATATGACGTGATCGCGACCCTCAACCTCAATGGTGATTACCTGTCCGACGCCCTGGCGGCGGAAGTGGGCGGCATTGGTATTGCGCCGGGGGCCAACCTGTCGGACACCGTGGCAATGTTTGAAGCCACCCACGGTACTGCGCCTAAATATGCGGGCAAGGATCAGGTCAACCCTGGTTCATTGATCCTGTCGGCGGAAATGATGCTGCGGCATATGGGCTGGGTCGAGGCGGCGGATCTGATCATCAAGGGCACCAACGGCGCGATTTCGGCCAAGACCGTGACCTATGACTTCGAGCGTCTGATGGATGGCGCTACGTTGGTGTCGTCGTCGGGGTTTGGTGATGCGTTGATCAAGCATATGTAAACAGGCAGAGAAAACCGGCCGCCCTGATGAGTCGGGGCGGCCGGTTTGCTTTGAGTGCTTGATTTCAGTGGCTGGTCAGGCCCGCTGCTTCTCTGATTTTTCTACCTTTGTTTCTTTCACGCCTGCAGTGGCAGGCGCATCAACAATATTTACGGCATGCATGCCTTTTGGCCCTTGAATGATTTCAAAGTTGACACGCTGACCCGCTTTCAGCGTTTTGTAACCTTCCATCTGGATCGCTGAGAAATGCGCAAAAAGGTCCTCGGTCTTGCCGTCTTCCTTGCCGTCTTCAATGACGAAGCCGTAACCCTTGACATTGTTGAACCACTTGACCTTACCACTAGCCATTCCCTTATCCCTCTGCACCAGACTCCATCACTGGAGTATCATCCTGTCTATCCGTCCTAACCCGAATAAATAAGGTTGACTGCGCGGACCTTTTTTACCCACTGTGGGCTCTATTCGTTGTAACACCGTTTCGCCGATAGTCAAGGTGACCAAAGGGTCAGAGTTGAAATTCTGACAGGCCGCCCCCACCACTGTAATTGAACCACTGACGAACCTTTCTTTCCCATGCATGCAAACAGCCAGATTCGACTAACATTCAATCAGGATCGCCCGGATCAGGAACATGACGACGACGGTTCTGCAGGCATTGCTGTTCAGGAGGCCAAGCCTGCTTTACAGGCGCCGCCGATGTACAAGGTGGTTTTGTTTAATGATGACTACACACCGATGGATTTCGTCGTCGAAGTGCTCGAGGTGTTTTTCAACCTGAACCGCGAGTTGGCGACCAAGGTAATGCTGGCCGTTCACACAGAAGGACGGGCAGTATGTGGAGTGTTTACCCGCGACATCGCCGAGACAAAGGCCATGCAGGTCAACCAGTACGCCAGGGAAAGCCAGCATCCGCTACTCTGTGAAATCGAGAAGGACGGTTAACGCCGACCACTTGGGTATGAGGTGAAGCTATGTTAAACCGCGAGCTCGAAGTCACCCTCAATCTTGCCTTCAAAGAGGCTCGTTCGAAGCGTCATGAATTCATGACCGTCGAACACCTTTTGCTGGCACTTTTGGATAACGAAGCTGCCGCCACCGTTCTACGTGCGTGCGGCGCCAACCTCGACAAGCTCAAGCATGACCTGCAGGAGTTTATCGACTCCACCACGCCACTGATCCCCGTGCATGACGAGGACCGCGAAACCCAGCCAACCCTGGGGTTCCAGCGGGTATTGCAGCGTGCTGTGTTCCACGTACAGAGCTCCGGTAAGCGTGAAGTCACGGGCGCGAATGTGCTGGTGGCAATTTTCAGCGAACAGGAAAGCCAGGCCGTGTTCCTGCTCAAGCAGCAGAGCGTTGCCCGTATTGATGTAGTCAATTACATCGCCCACGGTATCTCCAAGGTGCCTGGGCACGGCGATCATTCCGAGGGCGAGCAGGATATGCAGGACGAGGAGGGCGGTGAGTCTTCTTCTTCCAGCAACCCGCTGGATGCCTATGCCAGCAACCTCAATGAAATGGCGCGCCAGGGGCGGATCGATCCGCTGGTGGGGCGTGAGCACGAGGTAGAGCGTGTAGCGCAGATACTTGCGCGTCGTCGCAAGAACAACCCGTTGCTGGTGGGCGAGGCGGGCGTGGGTAAAACCGCGATTGCCGAAGGCCTGGCCAAGCGCATTGTCGACAACCAGGTGCCAGACCTGCTGGCCAGCAGTGTCGTCTATTCCCTTGACCTGGGCGCGTTGCTCGCCGGGACCAAGTACCGTGGCGATTTCGAGAAACGCTTCAAGGCGTTGCTCGGCGAGCTGAAAAAACGCCCGCAGGCCATCCTGTTCATCGACGAGATCCATACCATCATTGGCGCCGGTGCGGCTTCCGGTGGGGTGATGGACGCTTCCAACCTGCTCAAGCCGCTGCTGTCCTCCGGTGATATCCGCTGCATTGGTTCGACCACGTTCCAGGAATTTCGCGGCATCTTCGAAAAAGACCGTGCCCTGGCGCGTCGCTTCCAGAAAGTCGACGTGTCCGAGCCGTCGGTTGAAGATACCATCGGCATCCTGCGTGGGCTCAAGGGGCGTTTTGAAGCGCACCATGGCATCGAGTACACCGATGAGGCCTTGCGTGCGGCGGCTGAGCTGGCGTCGCGCTACATCAATGACCGGCATATGCCTGACAAGGCCATCGATGTGATCGACGAAGCGGGTGCCTACCAGCGCCTGCAACCGGTCGAGAAGCGCGTGAAGCGCATCGACGTGCCTCAGGTCGAGGACATCGTGGCCAAGATCGCGCGGATTCCGCCAAAACACGTCACCAGTTCCGACAAGGAGCTGCTGCGTAACCTGGAGCGCGACCTCAAGCTCACCGTGTTTGGCCAGGATGCGGCCATCGACTCGCTGTCCACGGCGATCAAGTTGTCCCGTGCGGGCCTCAAGTCGCCGGACAAGCCAGTCGGTTCGTTCCTGTTCGCAGGCCCGACCGGTGTCGGCAAGACCGAGGCGGCTCGCCAGTTGGCCAAGGCCATGGGCATCGAGCTGGTCCGTTTCGACATGTCCGAGTACATGGAGCGCCACACTGTGTCGCGCTTGATCGGTGCGCCTCCGGGCTATGTCGGCTTCGACCAGGGCGGCCTGTTGACCGAGGCGATCACCAAGCAGCCACATTGCGTATTGCTGCTCGATGAAATCGAAAAGGCTCACCCGGAAGTCTTCAACCTGTTGTTGCAGGTCATGGACCACGGGACCCTGACCGATAACAACGGGCGCAAGGCGGACTTCCGCAATGTGATCGTGATCATGACCACCAACGCCGGTGCCGAAACCGCGGCGCGGGCTTCGATCGGCTTTACGCATCAGGATCACTCCTCCGATGCCATGGAAGTGATCAAGAAGAGCTTCACGCCGGAGTTCCGCAACCGCCTGGACACCATTATCCAGTTTGGTCGCCTCAGCCATGAGGTCATCAAAAGCGTGGTGGACAAGTTCCTCACCGAGCTTCAAGCGCAGTTGGAAGACAAGCGCGTGCAGCTGGATGTGACGGAAGCGGCCCGCAGTTGGATCGCAGAGGGCGGCTACGATGCGGCAATGGGCGCACGCCCGATGGCGCGTCTGATCCAGGACAAGATCAAGCGGCCACTGGCCGAAGAGATCCTGTTCGGCGAACTCTCCGACCATGGTGGCGTGGTGCACATCGACCTGAAGGACGGCGAGCTGACCTTCGAGTTCGAGACCACGGCGGAAATGGCCTGATCGTTAGCTGCAACATTGCAAAAGGCGCCGAAAGGCGCCTTTTTGCTGCCTGAAATACGATTTACGAGACTGTGACCATCAACTGTGGGAGCTGGGTTGCCTGCGATGGCGGTCCTTCGGTCGCACATCGTTAACTGGCCCACCGCTATCGCAGGCAAGCCAGCTCCCACAGGGTCGAGTGGCGACTGTTAAATCCTGCGCACACAAAAACGCCCGGCATAACCGGGCGTTTTGTATTGACTTGCTTAGCGAGCGCGGTAAGTGATGCGCCCTTTGCTCAAGTCATAGGGCGTCAGCTCGACGCGCACTTTGTCACCGGTAAGAATACGAATGTAGTTCTTGCGCATCTTGCCGGAGATATGCGCGGTTACGACGTGCCCATTTTCCAACTCCACACGAAACATGGTGTTGGGCAGGGTGTCGACGACAGTGCCTTCCATTTCGAAGCTGTCTTCTTTCGACATGCAGTAAAGCCCTCGGTATCCAGTGAATGGCCCGGTGCAACTGCGCCAGGCAAAAGCGGCGTGCATTGTGCCCGAAAAAGGGTGTTCAAGCCAAGGGGTTCTAGTTAAGCGTGACCCATCTTTGATTAATCAGCAGCTCAATGGGCCGATATTGGGTCTTGTAGTTCATCTTTTTGCAGTTCTTGATCCAGTATCCGAGGTACACCGCCTCCAGTTCCAGGCGCAGCGCTTCGCCTATCTGCCACAGGATGGCGAAGCGCCCGAGGCTGCGGCGTTCTTCGGTCGGTTCATAGAAGGTGTACACCGCCGAGAGGCCGTTGGGCAGTAGGTCGGTGACCGCCACGGCCAACAGGCGGCCGTCGAGGCGGAATTCGTAGAACCGCGAAAAGGGCAGGTCACGCACCAGGAATGTGGAAAACTGGTCGCGGCTGGGTGGATACATATCGCCGTCGGCATGACGCTGCTCGATATAGCGTTGGTAGAGATCGAAATATTCTTCGCTGTATTGGGGTTTGGTGGCGTGTACGGTCAGGTCGGCGTTGCGCTTGAGAATGCGTTTCTGGTTACGGTCGGGCGAAAACTGCGCAACCGGGATGCGTGCGGGCACGCAGGCATTACAGTTCTGGCAATGGGGGCGATACAGGTGATCGCCGCTGCGCCGGAAGCCCATCTCGGACAGGTCGGCATACACATGCACGTCCATGGGCTGGCTGGGATCGAGGAACAGCGTGGTGGCCTGCTCGTCGGGCAGATAGCTGCATGAGTGGGCTTGAGTGGCATAGAACTTCAAGCGCGCCAGCTCGGTCATGATCAACCCTCGGGATAAGCTTTGAAATAAGTGTAAGCCACGTGCGCGAAAGTCGCCTAGGAAACCCACGGCCCGGCGTTGGGTTGGTCCAGATGTTTGTCCAGGAAGTCAGCGAAGACGCTGCGCGGTATGCCGCGGGCACCCAGGCTGTGCAGGTGATCATTGGGCATCTGGCAATCGATCAGCACAAATCCCCAGGCTTGCAGTTGCCGGGTCAATGTGGCGAAACCGAATTTGGAGGCGTTGTCGGCGCGGCTGAACATGGACTCGCCAAAAAACAACTGGCCCATCGCCAGACCGTACAGGCCGCCCACCAGTTCGCCCTGGTCCCAGACCTCGACGGAATGCGCGTAGCCACGCTGGTGCAGCTCCAGATAGGCCTGCTGGATGCTTTCGGTGATCCAAGTGCCATCGGCATAGGCACGGGGCGCGGCGCAGGCGTGTATGACGGCGGCGAAATCCTGGTCGAAGGTCACGGTATAGCGCTGCTGGCGCAATAATTTGCCCAGGCTGCGGGAAACATGCAGCTCGTCGGGGAATATCACTGTGCGAGGGTCGGGTGACCACCAGAGGATAGGCTGGCCTTCGGAGAACCAGGGAAAACAGCCATGACGGTAGGCCTGGATCAGTCGTTCGGCCGACAGGTCGCCACCGGCGGCGAGCAGGCCGTTGGGTTCGCGCATGGCCTTGGCCAAAGGTGGGAACGTCAGGGTGTCGCGTTGTAACCAGGTCAGCATGGCATCCAGGCTTACGGAAGGGGAGGGGAGTGGCAGGTCATGCACCTGCACCGCAAGTGTTGATTATTGACGACCCGGCGCCACGGGGCCAGCCCGAATAGGCTATTAACGAGGATTAGCATGAGCGGGTGTTTCTGCAACTCTGCACACAGGGTGTGGTCGTAATCGGGTCTGGCGCATGCCGGCCATTTGCCAAGCTTGCCTGGATTGCTAAATACAGCTCATAAGCCTTTGTCAGCAAAGGCAATGCATGCTCAAATTGTCCGTGCAGTCAGGTGAGCGGCAAGTGTGTGGCATCGCGCACGCAAACCCGTACAATGCGGCCATTGTGGCGTTATCGCCATTTCACCTATCCGTCACCGGATGTTAAAAGTAGATTCAGCAACATTCGTTCATTTTTCAGCTGCTCCGGATAGAGCAGTCGTGTAGTCATTTAACAGATGGACGCGCTAAAGGCGCAGGAATAGACCCGTTTTGAAGAAATCCGCCGCAGCACCTAAAGCAGCAGTCGTACCGGCCTGGCGCCAGCACCTGCATTACCGACTCAAGGAAGGCGCACTGATTGCCATCGGTGCGCTGTGTCTGTTCCTGATGATGGCCTTGCTCACCTATGGCAAGGACGATCCGGGCTGGAGTCATAACAGCAAAATCGATGACGTGCAGAATTTCGGCGGCCCTGTAGGTTCTTACAGCGCCGATATCCTCTTCATGATCCTGGGTTACTTCGCCTACATTTTCCCGCTGTTGCTGGCGATCAAGACCTGGCAGATCTTCCGCCAGCGTCACGAACCGTGGCAGTGGAGCGGCTGGCTGTTCTCCTGGCGCCTGATCGGCCTGGTGTTCCTGGTGCTGTCGGGCGCTGCGCTGGCGCATATCCACTTCCATGCACCGACCGGCTTGCCGGCGGGCGCGGGCGGGGCTCTGGGCGAAAGCCTCGGCGACCTGGCACGCCGTACCCTGAATATCCAGGGCAGCACCCTGATGTTCATCGCGCTGTTCCTGTTCGGCCTGACGGTATTCACCGACCTGTCATGGTTCAAGGTGATGGACGTGACCGGCAAGATCACCCTCGACCTGTTCGAATTGTTCCAGGGCGCCGCCAACCGCTGGTGGGCCGCCCGTGTCGAGCGCAAGCAAATGGTGGCGCAGTTGCGTGAGGTTGACACCCGTGTCAACGAGGTGGTGGCTCCAAGCACGCCGGATCGACGCGAGCAAGCCAAGGTCAAGGAGCGCTTGATCGAGCGCGAGCAGGCCCTGAGCAAGCACATGTCGGACCGTGAAAAGCAGGTGCCGCCCGTGATCGCCCCGGCACCGCCCAAGGCGCCGGAGCCCAGCCATCGCGTGCAAAAAGAGAAGCAGGCACCGTTGTTTATCGACAGCGCTGTCGAAGGCACCTTGCCGCCGATCTCGATTCTGGACCCGGCCGAAAAGAAACAACTCAACTATTCCCCCGAATCCCTGGCGGCCGTCGGCCACCTGCTGGAAATCAAGCTCAAGGAATTCGGCGTCGAAGTGTCGGTGGACTCGATCCATCCGGGCCCGGTGATCACCCGTTACGAAATCCAACCGGCCGCCGGGGTAAAAGTCAGCCGTATTTCCAACCTGGCCAAAGATTTGGCACGTTCCCTGGCCGTCACCAGCGTGCGCGTGGTGGAAGTGATCCCGGGCAAGACCACCGTGGGTATCGAGATCCCCAACGAAGACCGGCAGATCGTGCGCTTCTCCGAAGTGCTGTCGACGCCGGAATACGACAACTTCAAATCGCCGGTCACCCTGGCGCTCGGCCATGACATCGGCGGCAAGCCGGTGATTACCGACCTGGCGAAAATGCCGCACCTGCTGGTAGCCGGTACCACCGGTTCCGGTAAGTCGGTGGGTGTGAACGCCATGATCCTGTCGATCCTGTTCAAGTCCGGGCCGGATGACGCCAAGCTCATCATGATCGACCCGAAGATGCTGGAACTGTCGATCTACGAAGGCATCCCGCACCTGCTGTGCCCGGTGGTTACCGACATGAAGGACGCCGCCAACGCCCTGCGTTGGAGCGTTGCCGAGATGGAGCGCCGCTACAAGCTGATGGCGAAGATGGGCGTGCGTAACCTGTCGGGCTTCAATGCCAAGGTCAAAGAAGCCCAGGACGCCGGCACACCGCTGACCGACCCGCTGTACAAGCGCGAAAGCATTCACGATGAAGCACCGCTGCTGACCAAGCTGCCGACCATCGTGGTGGTGGTCGATGAATTTGCCGACATGATGATGATCGTCGGCAAGAAGGTTGAAGAGCTGATCGCCCGTATCGCCCAGAAGGCGCGGGCGGCGGGCATCCACTTGATTCTCGCGACCCAGCGGCCGTCGGTGGACGTGATCACCGGCCTGATCAAGGCCAACATTCCGACGCGCATGGCGTTCCAGGTCTCCAGCAAGATCGACTCGCGTACCATCATCGACCAGGGTGGCGCCGAGCAACTGCTGGGCCACGGTGACATGCTGTACATGCCGCCCGGGACCAGCCTGCCGATTCGCGTTCACGGCGCCTTTGTTTCCGATGACGAAGTCCACCGTGTGGTCGAAGCCTGGAAACTGCGCGGCGCGCCGGAATATAACGACGACATTCTCGCTGGCGTGGAAGAGGCCGGCAGCGGCTTCGACGGTGGCAGCAGCGGTGGCGACGATGATGCTGAAACCGACGCGCTCTACGACGAGGCCGTGGCCTTCGTACTGGAAAGCCGCCGTGCCTCGATTTCGGCGGTGCAGCGCAAGCTTAAAATCGGCTACAACCGCGCCGCCCGCATGATCGAAGCCATGGAAATGGCCGGCGTCGTGACCGCAATGAACACCAATGGCTCGCGTGAAGTCATCGCCCCTGGGCAGATGCGCGACTGATTCCGCGCCGCGTGGCAACACGCGGCGTGCCCTGACTACTCAATGAGGACTCCCATGCGCTTTATCCGCATGCTGTTGTTGCCGGCCCTGGCCTTGACCGCTGTTTCGGCTCACGCTGACCCGGCTTCCGTCGCCAGCCTGAAGAACCTGTTGGACAAATCCCAGACCCTCACCGCGCGCTTCTCCCAGCTCACCCTGGATGCCGGCGGCACCCAGTTGCAGGAAACAGCCGGTGAAATGGCCGTGCAGCGCCCAGGGCTGTTCTACTGGCATACCGAAGGCAAGGCTGAGCAGACCATCGTTTCCGACGGCCAGAAAGTCACGCTGTGGGACCCGGACCTGGAACAAGCCACCATCAAGAAGCTCGATCCACGCCTGAACCAGACCCCGGCACTGCTGCTGTCGGGTGATGTGTCGAAAATCAACGACAGCTTCGACATCACCTCCAAGCAGACCAGCAACGTCATCGAATTCACCCTCAAGCCAAAATCCAAGGACACGCTGTTTGACACGCTGTCCTTGTCGTTCGGCAACGGCGTGATCAACAACATGCGCCTGGTCGACAGCGTCGGCCAGCGCACCGATATCCTGTTCTCCGGAGTCAAGGCCAACCAGCCGGTGCCCGCGTCCAAGTTCAAGTTCGACATCCCCAAGGGTGCCGACGTGATCCAGGAATAATCTAGAGGTTTCAAACGCTGCCCATGGATCTGTTTCGAAGTGACCCGATTGCCCAGCCACTGGCCGCGCGCTTGCGTTCGACCAACCTGGATGAGTACGTCGGTCAGGAACACCTGCTCGCTCGCGGCAAACCCTTGCGCGAAGCCTTGGAGCAGGGTGCGCTGCATTCGATGATTTTCTGGGGGCCGCCGGGCGTGGGCAAGACCACCCTGGCGCGGCTGCTGGCGAAAGTCTCGGACGCGCACTTTGAAACGGTCTCGGCGGTGCTCGCCGGGGTGAAGGAGATCCGCCAGGCGGTGGAAGTGGCCAAGCAGCAGGCCGGGCAATACGGCAAGCGCACTATCCTGTTCGTCGACGAAGTGCATCGCTTCAACAAGTCGCAGCAGGATGCGTTCCTGCCTTATGTCGAGGACGGTACGCTGATCTTTATCGGCGCCACCACCGAAAACCCTTCCTTTGAATTGAACAACGCCTTGTTGTCACGGGCGCGGGTCTATGTGCTCAAGAGCCTGGATGAAGCGGCGATGCAAAAGCTGCTGCACCGTGCCTTGAGCGAAGACAAGGGCCTGGGCAAGCGCCAGCTGAGCCTCAGCGATGAAGGCTTCAAGATTTTGCTGACCGCCGCCGATGGTGACGGGCGTCGCTTTCTCAACCTGCTGGAGAACGCTTCCGACCTGGCCGAAGACGGCGGCGAGATTGGCGTTGATCTGTTGCAAAGCCTGCTGGGTGACACGCGCCGACGTTTCGACAAGGGCGGCGAAGCCTTCTACGACCAGATTTCCGCGCTGCACAAATCCGTACGCGGTTCCAACCCTGACGGCGCGCTGTATTGGTTTGCGCGCATGATCGATGGCGGTTGCGACCCGCTGTACCTGGCGCGCCGCGTAGTGCGCATGGCCAGCGAAGACATCGGCAACGCCGACCCGCGGGCCCTGAGCCTGTGCCTGGCCGCCTGGGAGGTGCAGGAGCGCCTCGGCAGCCCGGAAGGCGAGCTGGCGGTGGCCCAGGCCATCACCTACCTGGCCTGCGCGCCGAAAAGCAACGCGGTGTATATGGGCTTCAAGTCGGCCCTGCGTGCGGCCGCCGAGCACGGCTCCCTCGAAGTGCCGCTGCACCTGCGCAACGCACCGACCAAGTTGATGAAGCAACTGGGGTATGGCGACGAATACCGTTATGCCCACGATGAGCCGGACGCCTATGCGGCCGGCGAAGACTACTTCCCCGATGAGCTGGAGCCGCAGCCGTTCTACCAGCCCGTGCCCCGTGGCCTGGAGCTGAAGATCGGTGAGAAGCTCAATCACCTGGCCACCCTCGACCGTCTGAGCCCCCGGCAGCGGAGAAAATCATGATTCCTTTGGTGGTCGCCGTCTCGGTGGGGGGGATTGCCGGGACGCTGTTGCGCTTCGCCACCGGCAATTGGATCAACGCCAATTGGCCGAAACACTTCTATACGGCGACGCTCGCCGTTAATATCGTGGGCTGCCTGTTGATCGGCGTGTTATACGGCCTGTTTTTGTTACGCCCGGAAGTGCCTGTCGAGGTACGTGCCGGCCTGATGGTTGGCTTTCTTGGCGGCCTGACGACTTTTTCATCCTTTTCACTGGATACCGTGCGCCTGCTGGAAAGCGGGCAAGTGCCGCTGGCGATTGGCTATGCGGCCATCAGCGTATTCGGCGGGCTGCTCGCCACCTGGGCTGGCCTGTCCTTGACCAAACTTTGATAACGAGAGACCGACATGCTCGATTCCAAACTGTTACGTAGCAACCTTCAGGACGTAGCGGACCGCCTGGCATCCCGTGGCTTTGCCTTGGATGTTGCGCGCATCGAAGCGCTGGAAGAACAGCGCAAGACCGTCCAGACCCGCACCGAAGCACTGCAGGCTGAACGTAATGCGCGCTCCAAGTCCATCGGCCAGGCCAAGCAGCGCGGCGAAGATATCGCGCCGTTAATGGCGGATGTCGAGCGCATGGGCACTGAGCTGTCCGACGGCAAAATCGAGCTGGAAGGCATTCAGACCCAGTTGGATTCGATCCTGCTGGGCATTCCGAACCTGCCCCACGAATCCGTACCGGTCGGCGAAGATGAAGACGGCAACGTCGAAGTGCGCCGCTGGGGCACGCCGAAAGCCTTCGATTTCGAGATCAAGGACCACGTCGCCCTGGGCGAATTGACCGGTGGCCTGGATTTTGAAACCGCGGCAAAAATGTCCGGCGCACGCTTTGCCTTGCTGCGCGGCCCGATTGCGCGCATGCACCGTGCACTGGCGCAGTTCATGATCAACCTGCACACCGGCGAACACGGTTACGAAGAGGCCTACACCCCGTACCTGGTTCAGGCGCCGGCGTTGATGGGCACCAGCCAACTGCCGAAATTCGAAGAAGACCTGTTCAAGATCAGCCGCGACGGCGAAGCCGACCTGTACCTGATCCCGACGGCCGAAGTGTCGCTGACCAATATCGTCGCCGGCGAAATCCTCGACGCCAAGCAACTGCCGTTGAAGCTGGTTGCCCACAGCCCGTGCTTCCGCAGCGAAGCCGGCGCATCGGGTCGCGATACCCGCGGCATGATCCGCCAGCATCAGTTCGACAAGGTTGAAATGGTCCAGGTAGTAGAACCGTCGACCTCCATGCAAGCCCTGGAAGGCCTGACTGCCAACGCCGAGCGCGTGTTGCAGCTGCTGGAGCTGCCGTACCGCGTACTGGCCCTGTGCACGGGCGACATGGGCTTCAGCGCCGTGAAAACCTACGACCTGGAAGTGTGGGTGCCGAGCCAGGACAAATACCGCGAGATTTCGTCGTGCTCCAACTGCGGTGACTTCCAGGCCCGTCGCATGCAGGCGCGTTTCCGCAACCCGGAAACCGGCAAGCCGGAACTGGTGCATACCCTCAACGGTTCGGGCCTGGCCGTAGGCCGTACCCTGGTGGCCGTGCTGGAAAACTACCAGCAGGCGGACGGTTCGATCCGTGTACCTGAGGTGCTCAAGCCTTACATGGCGGGCGTTGAGGTCATCCGCTAAATGGAATTTCTGCCGCTGTTTCATAACCTGCGCGGCAGTCGTGTGTTGGTCGTCGGTGGTGGGGAGATTGCCTTGCGCAAATCCCGGCTGCTGGCCGATGCCGGCGCGGTGTTGCGGGTGGTTGCTCCCCAGATCGAAAGCCAGCTGCGTGAGCTGGTGCTGGGCAGTGGCGGGGAACTGATGTTGCGCGGTTATCAGGAGGCCGACCTGGACGGTTGCACCCTGATTATCGCGGCTACCGACGATGAGCCACTGAATGCGCAAGTGTCCAGTGATGCCAAGCGTCGCTGCGTGCCGGTCAATGTGGTGGACGCGCCAGCGTTGTGCAGCGTGATCTTCCCGGCGATTGTCGACCGTTCACCCTTGGTGATTGCCGTCTCCAGCGGCGGTGACGCGCCGGTACTGGCACGGCTGATCCGCGCCAAGCTGGAAACCTGGATTCCCTCCACCTACGGGCAACTGGCTGGGCTGGCCGCGCGTTTTCGGGCTCAGGTCAAAGGTTTGTACCCGGATGTGCAGCAGCGCCGGGCGTTCTGGGAAGAAGTGTTCCAGGGCCCGATTGCCGACCGCCAGTTGGCCGGGCAGGGCGAGGAGGCCGAGCGCCTGTTGATCGAAAAGGTCAATGGCGCGCCGCCTTACGCGCCCGGTGAGGTGTACCTGGTGGGTGCAGGCCCAGGTGACCCGGATTTGCTGACCTTCCGCGCATTGCGCCTGATGCAGCAAGCCGACGTGGTGCTGTACGACCGTTTGGTTGCGCCGGCGATTTTGGAACTGTGCCGTCGTGATGCCGAGCGCGTGTACGTCGGCAAGCGTCGTGCCGATCACGCGGTGCCTCAAGACCAGATCAACCAGCAACTGGTCGACCTGGCCAAGCAAGGCAAGCGCGTGCTGCGCCTTAAAGGGGGTGACCCGTTCATCTTTGGTCGTGGTGGCGAAGAGATCGAGGAATTGGCGGCCCATGGCATCCCCTTCCAGGTGGTGCCGGGTATCACGGCAGCCAGTGGTTGTGCGGCTTATGCCGGGATTCCGCTGACTCACCGCGATTATGCCCAGTCGGTACGGTTTATTACCGGGCACTTGAAGAACGGTACCTCGGACTTGCCTTGGCAAGACCTGGTCGGCCCCTCACAGACCCTGGTGTTCTACATGGGCTTGATTGGCTTGCCGATCATTTGCGAGCAGTTGATCAAGCACGGGCGCTCCGCAGATACCCCAGCGGCGCTGATCCAGCAGGGCACCACGTCCAACCAGCGCGTGTTCACCGGCACCCTGGCCGACCTGCCGCGCATGGTGGCGGAGCATGAAGTGCATGCGCCGACACTGGTGATCGTGGGTGAGGTGGTGGTACTGCGTGAAAAGCTCAAGTGGTTCGAGGGCGCCCAGTCCCAAGTCTGACCTCAAAAGCATCGGGGGCAAGCCCCCTCCCACATTGGAATGCATTCCAAGTGTGGGAGGGGGCTTGCCCCCGATGAGGCCATCTCATTACAACCGATGATCCGGATCAGCCAAAGACACCTTTACCCGGCAGCCGCACCCGATCATGCTCCGTATCAAACCTCTGCAACGGCCCCTTCGGCACAATCCCCGTCGGGTTGATCGTGCGATGGCTGGCATAGTAATGCCCCTTGATATGCTCGAAATCCACCGTCTCGGCCACCCCCGGCCACTGATACATCTCCCGCAGCCAGTTCGACAAATTCCCATAGTCGGCAATTCGCCGCAGGTTGCATTTGAAGTGGCTGTAGTACACCGCATCAAAATGAATCAGCGTAGTGAACAGCCGTACATCGGCTTCGGTCAGGTACTCGCCGGCCAAATAACGATGGCTGCCCAGGTGCTGTTCCAAATGATCCAGCTCGGCAAACACATCATCAAACGCACTTTCATACGCCTGTTGTGAGGTGGCGAAACCTGCGCGGTACACACCGTTGTTCACGGCGGGGTAGATGCGTTCGTTGAGGCTGTCGATGGTCGAATGCAGGGCTTGGGGGTAGAAATCCAGGGTATTGCCGGTCAGCGCATTGAACGCACTGTTGAACATGCGGATGATCTCCGCCGATTCATTGCTGACGATGCGCTTGAGCTTTTTGTCCCACAGCACCGGCACGGTCACGCGCCCGGTATAGTCGGCGGTATCGGCGGTGTAGCGTTGGTGCATGAAGTTGAAACCGTCGAGGTTGTCGCCGCTGGAGCCGTGGGCCTTGTCGAAGGTCCAGCCGTTTTCCAGCATCAGCCAACTGACCACCGAGACGTCGATCAGGCTTTCCAGGCCCTTGAGCTTGCGCAGAATCAAGGTGCGGTGCGCCCACGGGCAGGCGAGGGATACATAGAGGTGATAGCGACCGGCCTCGGCCTTGAAGCCGCCTTCACCACTCGGGCCTGGCGCGCCATCGGCGGTCACCCAGTTGCGGCGTTGTGCCTGCTCCCGTTGGAAAGCGCCATCGGCGCTACTTTCGTACCACTGGTCTTTCCACTGTCCGTCGATCAATAAACCCATGACTGGCTCCTTGGCTGATAAGCGTTGGAGCCCAGTCTAAAGGGATGAGTTCGAACTAAAAGCGCAAAGAACCGGCGTGAATGATCGATTAAATCGATTTATCCCGTGCGTCCCAGTACTGCTGGGCCAACTCGAACGCCTGTTGCCGTGGGTGGCCAAGGCCGCGCAGGGCCAACGCCATGGTGGCGATCAACGCCAGTTGCGGGTAGCTGTCTTCAACATCGCCGCGCCACAGCGCTTTGAGGTGCTCGGGCTCAAGCGTTGCTGGCTTGACGTGGCGCTGGTCTGAGAGGGCGGGCCACTCTTCGTCCCAGCTCTGGCCGCCGGTGGTGCCGTACAGGTGACTGAGGGTGTCGGGGTTGATCTCGATCTCGCCGCCGTCGCCCTTGACCACAATCACGTTGTCACCCAGCAAGCCACTGGCATCGCGATGCACGCCCTGGTAACCGGGGTGGAAAATGCTTTGCAGGCCACAACGCGCATTCAGCGGGTTGAGCAGGCGCGCCAGAGAGTGGATAGGCGAGCGCAGGCCCAGGGTGTTGCGCAGGTCGATCATGCGTTGCAGCTGTGGGGCCCAATCACCCAGCGGGATAAATGCCAGGTTGCCGTGGGCGAAGGTGCTCTGGACCTGTTGCCAGTCGCGGCACAGCGGGATCTGCAAGCCGTCCAGCAATTGCTCGGTGTACAAGCGCCCCGAAGTGTGGGCGCCGCCGCCGTGCATCAGGATGCGCACGCCGTTCTGCGCCAGGCATTTGGCTGCCAGCAGGAACCACGGCAGGTGGCGCTTTTTACCGGCGTAGGTCGGCCAGTCGATATCGACGTTCAGCGCTGGCGCGTGCAGGCGCTCACGTACGGCTTCGGTGAAACCGGCGAGTTCTTCCGGGCTTTCTTCCTTGTGGCGCAGCAGCATCAGGAAGGCGCCGAGCTGGGTGTCCTCGACCTTTTCGTCGAGCAGCATGCCCATGGCTTCCCGCGCTTCCTCGCGGGTGAGGTTGCGCGCGCCACGCTTGCCTTTGCCGAGGATGCGCACGAACTGCGCAAAGGGATGCTCTTGGGGCGTTACGAGAGTCAGGGGGGCAAAGTCGGTCATAAGCAATTCGTCGGCCTGGGCAGGCCCGCCAGCTTGGCGGCGAGTTTGGCGGGAGTGCCGTTGAACAGTTTGTTGAGGTGCAGGCTGTTGCCCTTTTCCGGGCCCAGCTTCAAGGCGGTGTACTTGATCAGCGGGCGCGTGGCGGGGGATAGCTGGAATTCGGTGTAGAACTGGCGCAGCAGGGTGAGGATTTCCCAGTGTGCCGGCGTCAGCTCCAAGGCTTCGGCAGCGGCCAGGGCATTCGCCACTTCATCGGACCAGTCGTTGAGGTCGACGAGGTAGCCGTCCTTATCCAGTTCCAGGGTGCGTGCGCCGACGGTCAGGGTGTTCATAGCCAGGTGTTGACCTTGTCGTAGTCGATCGACAGTTGCACGAAGCCTGGGTAATCGACGCTGTCAGCCCAGTCGGGCAGCGGCAGGTTGCGCGCCTGCATGTCTTCGGCCAGCACAAACACCTTTACGCCTTTGGTTTGCAGGGCGGGCGTGTGCAGGCCGTAGGCTCCGTCACCACATAGGAGGATAGCGTCCTCGGTGCCACAGATGCGCAGGCAGCTGTCGAGGCGGCTGTCGGTAAACGGGGAATGAGACACCACATGTAGAGTCGACATCAGAGGGTAATCACCTGGTCGTAACGGTCAATCAGCTGGAAAATGGCTTGGCTGTCGAGCGCCTGCGCGTGGGCAGGCGGCGGCAACCCGCGTGCGGTCAGGCTATGGCTGCACGCGAACACGTCATCAATGCCGAACAGGCCCAGGGCCTGCAGGTTGGCACTCAGGTCTTTCTGTTGCACGGCCTTGGCCGCTTGGTTCGGCGCCAGTTGGAACACACCGTCATCCAGGAACAGCAGGCCAATGGGCAGATCGAACGCGCCGCCGGCCAGCACGATATCCAGTGCTTCCCGCGCACTCGGCCCGGACCACGGGGCCTGGCGGCTGATCACTAATAAGGATCTGGACATGTCACGGCCCTCCAAAACAGATCAGGCGGTCGGCGTCCTGGATCGCGTCATGCAATTGTCCCAGGCCCGACAACGCCCAGGGTGCTTCCAGGTTGACCGCGCTGCGTTGGTAACGCGCAGCTTCCTCGGCATTAAGCACACCCCGGCGCAGGGCTGCGGCGATGCACACCACGCCGTCGAGTTGGTGCTGGCTGACAAACTCGCGCCATTGGCGCGCAATGTCTTGCTCATCCTGGGGCGCGACGATGTTATTGGACGCGCTGTACACGCCGTCCTGGTAGAAAAACAGCCGCACGATCTCATGCCCGCCGGCCAGCGCCGCCTGGGCGAACAACAGGGCGCGGCGCGAGGAGGGCGCGTGGGCGGCGCTATACAGTGCAATCGCGAACTTCATGGAAGACTCTGCCAACAAACGTCGGCCAATGATAAAGCCGCCGCCGCGAAAAAGCCCGCCGTGATCAAAACGGTCACTGTGGTTGATCGTTCTGACGATTGCCGGCAGCTGCCCGGCTGCCTAGTCTGTGAGTATTCGCAACCCAACTGGAGTCCCCATGTCAGGTCCCTTGGCGTCCCTTAAAGTGTTGGATTTTTCCACCTTGCTGCCCGGCCCGTTTGCCTCCCTGATGCTGGCGGACATGGGCGCCGAGGTGCTGCGTATCGAATCGCCCACACGGATGGACCTGTTGCGGGTATTGCCGCCCCATGATCGTGGTACCTCGGCCAGCCACGCCTACCTCAATCGCAACAAGCGCAGCCTGGCCCTGGACCTCAAGCAGGCCGAGGCGCTGGAGATTGTGCGTGAGTTGGTCAAGGGCCATGACATCCTGCTCGAGCAGTTCCGCCCCGGTGTCATGGAGCGCCTGGGCCTGGGCTATGAGGCGCTGAAGGCGATCAACCCGCGGCTGATCTATGTGTCGATCACCGGTTACGGCCAGACCGGCCCCTATAAGGAACGCGCCGGGCACGATATCAACTACCTGGCGTTGGCCGGCGTGGCCAGCCATACCGGGCGCCAGGACACCGGCCCGTTGCCCCTGGGCGTACAGTTGGCGGATGTGGCGGGCGGCTCGCTGCATGCCGTGGTGGGCTTGCTGGCGGCGGTGATTGCCAGGCAGCAAAGCGGGGTGGGGCAATACCTGGATGTGAGCATGACCGACTGCTCGTTCAGCCTTAACGCCATGGCGGGGGCCGGTTACCTGGCTTGCGGGGTCGAGCCTGGGTGGGAGAACCATGTGCTCAATGGCGGGAGTTTCTATGACTACTACCGCACACGCGATGGGCGCTGGATGTCGGTGGGCAGTTTGGAACCGGGGTTTATGCAGCAGCTGTGCGCGGCCTTGGGGCGCCCGGAACTGGCGGCACACAGCGTGACGCCCGAACGCCAGGCCGTGCTCAAACAGGCGTTGCAGGTGGAGTTCGAGAAGCGCAGTTTTGAAGAGTTGTGTGAGTTGTTTGCCGGGGTGGATGCCTGTGTTGAGCCAGTGTTGAGTTTGAGCGAAGCGGTGGAGCATCCCCAGTTGAAGGCGCGGGAGCTAGTCAGCCAGGTGCCCCGGGGTGATGGCTCGACACAAGCGCAATTGGCCTGCCCGCTGAAATTCTCCGAGGGGTTGCCGGCACCCAGGCACATTGGAGTGGCGGTGGGGGCGCACAGTGATGAGGTGCTGGCGGAGTTGGGGTTCGGCATTGAGCGGATAGAGCAATTGCGGCAGGCCAAGGTTGTAGGTTGACTGAGCGGGCGCTTTCGCAGGCAAGCCAGCTCCCACATCTGGATCTGTGAACGCAATCAAAATGTGGGAGCTGGCTTGCCTGCGAATAGGCCCTCATTCCACCCGAGTTTCTCCAGTGAACACCAGAGTCTGCCGACACCGCCGACACAAATACCGCCGCCCCTGGTTCACCAGCCCATGGCGCTGCGGTGAAAACGGAAAATCACTGTCCGCACACGGGCAGCGGTAAATATAGCGAGTCACTTGCCGACGCTTGACCTCGTAGGTGTGGCAACGGTCGGGCGGCAGCTCGTAAACCCCGCGCATGATCAACTGCCATTCCTCGCCATGGGGTTGGATACGCTCGCCAAACAATTGGTGGGCAATCAGGTGTGCCACTTCGTGGGCCACGGTTTGCTTGAGAAAGTGTTGGCTGTTTTCACGGTATAACTGAGGGTTGAAGCGCAGCAGGTTCTCGTGCAAATGCGCGACACCGGCCTTCTGGCCCCGCAGCTTGAGGCTGACCTGGGGGCGTTTGAAGCTTCGTTTGAAAAAGGATTCGGCTTGCAGGAAACAATCTTCGACGCGGGTATTGAGTTGCTCGGGCATGCTGTACATATCTCCAGAGACGCCCAGTATGCCGCAAAGCTGGGTGTTTCCGAATCTGTCAGGCGCCGAATGGTCATGCATAACGCACAAAGCCACCTTGCGGTGGCCTTGCCTGCGGGTTTTTTCGTTCAACTGGTGTAGATCGGCCCGACGCCCAGGCCCCAGACGATCACGGTAAAGGCCATGATCGCCACCAGCACCACCAGGCCGACGGCCAATACCGAGCTGGAAAACAGGAAGCCTTCATCCGGGTCGATACTCATGAAGGTCGGCAGCCCCACATACAGCAGGTACACCGTGTAGCAGATCGCCGCCGTGCCCACGACCATGCCCAGCCACATATGCGGGTAGAGCGCCGCCAGCCCGCCGATAAACAAGGGTGTGGCGGTATAAGTGGCAAACGCCACGCAGCGGGCCATGCTTGGGCTGGCGTCGTAGGTGCGGGCCATCCAGTGAATGAATGCACCCATCACCGCCACGCCGCACAGCATGGCCGCGTAGGACATGAGGGTCATCCACAGCGCGCTTTCCTGGGTCAGCATCACCGGGGCGCGGTTGCCGATGACCCAGCCGATCTGAGTGGTGCCAATAAAGGCGGAAATGGCGGGGATCGCCGCGAGAATCAGGGTATGAGTGAGGTACATGTGGCTGATGCTTTCTTCTTTATCGCCACGGATTTCCCGCCATTCCTGGTCGGGATGGGTAAACAGCCCCACGACGTGATGGATCATGCCAGTCACTCCTGTCGTTATTACCATCGCCCCCCATCGGAGCGCCCACGGGCCAAATGGCCTGAAAGGTCTGGATAGATGTGCGACCTCAAGTCGCAGTATAGAAAGGGATGACCGGAATAACCGTAGGGCCTTTAGAGCAAATTGCGCTGTAAACACTCACGCTAATCGCGGTGCGGTCTGTCAGGATTCATGGGATCCAGTGTGGGAGCTGGCTTGCCTGCGATGGCGGCCTGTCCGGACCAGAGATGTTGACTGGCACACCGCTATCGCAGGCAAGCCAGCTCCCACATTGGAACTCGGCGAGTCTTACCGGTAAAATGCTGCGCTTTTCGTCACACACCTTTGCGGATCCAAGCGCCATGGGCACTCTTACAGTCAACCAGAACAAACTGCAAAAACGCCTGCGTCGCCTGGCCGGTGAAGCGGTCGCCGATTTCAACATGATCGAGGACGGCGACAAGGTCATGGTCTGCCTCTCCGGCGGCAAAGACAGCTACACCATGCTCGACGTGTTGCTGCACCTGCAAAAGGTCGCGCCGATCAAGTTCGAGATCGTGGCGGTCAACATGGACCAGAAACAACCCGGTTTCCCTGAGCATGTGCTGCCGGCCTATTTGAAAGAACTGGGCGTGGAGTACCACATTGTCGAGAAAGACACCTACTCGGTGGTCAAGGAATTGATCCCGGAAGGCAAGACCACCTGCTCGCTGTGCTCGCGCCTGCGCCGCGGCACGCTCTATACCTTTGCCGATGAGATCGGCGCGACCAAGATGGCCTTGGGTCATCACCGCGATGACATCGTCGAAACCTTCTTCCTCAATATGTTCTTCAACGGCTCGCTCAAGGCCATGCCGCCCAAGCTGCGTGCCGATGATGGGCGCAACGTGGTGATCCGCCCGCTGGCGTATTGCAACGAGAAGGACATCCAGGCTTATTCCGACTTCAAGCAATTCCCGATCATCCCGTGCAACCTGTGCGGCTCCCAGGAAAACCTGCAGCGCCAGGTGGTCAAGGAGATGCTGGTGGACTGGGAGCGCAAGACCCCGGGGCGTACCGAAAGTATCTTCCGCAGCCTGCAAAACGTGATCCCGTCGCAATTGGCCGACCGCAACCTGTTTGACTTCACCAGCTTGAAAATCGATGAGACCGCCGCATCGCGTTTCGTCAATGTAGTGAACCTCTGAGTCTTCCCGAGGCTCTAGTACACGGCGCTTGCGGGCGCCGTTTTCAATTCGACTGACAGGAGAGGGCATGCGCGATTACAAGTGGCTGCACGAATATTGTCTGAACCGCTTCGGTTCGGCGGCCAAGTTGGAAGCCCATCTGCCGGTGCCCAAGACCCCGGCGCAATTGCGCAAGATCACCGATGACCGTTACCTGTCGACCTTGGCGCTTCGGGTGTTCCGCGCCGGTTTGAAGCACAGCGTGGTTGATGCCAAATGGCCGGCGTTCGAGCAGGTGTTCTTCGGTTTCGACCCGGAAAAAGTCGTGCTGATGGGCGCCGAGCACTTGGAACGGTTGATGCAGGACGCCCGCATCATCCGCCACCTGGGCAAGCTCAAGAGTGTGCCGCGCAATGCGCAGATGATCCTGGATATCGAGCAGGAAAAAGGCAGCTTCGGTGCGTTTATCGCCGATTGGCCAGTGACTGACATCGTTGGGCTCTGGAAGTACCTGAGCAAGCATGGCCATCAACTGGGCGGGCTGTCGGCGCCGCGCTTTTTGCGCATGGTCGGCAAGGACACCTTTGTGCCAAGCGATGACGTGGTGGCGGCGCTGAATGCGCAGAAGATTGTCGACAAGGCCCCGACCAGCCTGCGCGACCTGGCGACGGTGCAGGGCGCCTTCAACCAGTGGCATGCCGAGAGTGGGCGGCCGATGTGTCAGTTGTCGATGATGTTGGCTTACACGGTGAATCATTGATCACCTGATCGTTCCCACGCTCCGCGTGGGAATGCATCCTGTGACGCTCCGCGTCACCCTTGCACTAGGCCCGGGACGCAGAGCGTCCTGGGCAGCATTCCCACGCGGAGCGTGGGAACGATCAGTCAATCGGCCAGTCGACGGTTCAACTGATGCCGCCAACGCACATACAGCAACGCCGTGCAAAACACCGCCAGGCTCGCCAGCATTTCCAGCACACCGAACCACTGGCGGTTCGGGTCATACGCCGCCAGCGCGCCCTTGATGAAATACAGGTTCACCACAAAGCACATCCACGAATGCCCGCGTGCGCTGCCCATCAGCATGCCTGGCGCAAGTATCAGCAGCGGCACCAACTCGATCAGCAGGATGACCCACGGGCGCGCCCCATGCAGGTCGGCGACCAACAGGTAGTACGCGCACAACAAGCCCACCAGGCCTAAAAACGCCAGCAGGCTCAGCGCGCGTGCCACCTTGACCCGCGGCGCCAGCCATTCCCGCGTTGGCAGGACCTTAGGCTTCCTGGCCACGGCCGTTCTCCAACAGCGTGGCGGTCTTGGCCAGGCGCAGGCCCAAGGCCCGGCACAGGGTGATTTCATGTTGATCGAGCATGCGCTTACCGTCTGGCCCGGAATGGTGGCTGGCGCCATACGGCGTGCCGCCGCCCTGGGTGTCGAGCAGTGCCTGCTCGCTGTAGGGCAGGCCGGTGATCAACATGCCATGGTGCAGCAGCGGTAGCAGCATCGACATCAGCGTGGTCTCCTGGCCGCCATGCAGGCTGGCGGTGGAGGTGAAAACGCCGGCCGGCTTGCCGACCAAAGCGCCGGTAAGCCACAGGTTGCTGGTGCCATCGAGGAAGTACTTGAGCGGCGCGGCCATGTTGCCGAACCGGGTCGGGCTGCCCAGGGCCAGGCCCGAGCAGTGCTTCAGGTCGTCCAGGCTGGCATACAGCGCGCCTTCGTCGGGAATGCTCGGCGCCACCGCTTCGCACTCGGTGGAGATCGCCGGCACGGTGCGCAACCGCGCTTCCATGCCGCCTTGCTCGATACCGCGGGCAATCTGCCGGGCCATCTCGCTCACCGAGCCGTTGCGGCTGTAATACAACACCAGCACATAGGGCGTAGTCACGGCAGGATCTCCAGCACGTTCTCGGGTGGGCGGCCAATGATGGCTTTGTCGGCGGTTGCCAGGATCGGGCGTTCCATCAGCTTGGGATGGGCTGCGATGGCGGCGATCAGTTGGGTGTCGCTGAGGCTGGCGTCTGCCAGGTTCAGGGTTTTGTATTCGTCTTCGCCGGTGCGCAGCAGTTGGCGTGCGCTGATCCCCAGTTTTTTCAGCAGGGCCTCGATTTGCGCGGCATCCAGCGGGGTGTCCAGGTAGCGCACGACGGTCGGGGTGAGGCCGCGGGCTTCCAGCAGTTCCAGCGCACCGCGGGATTTCGAGCAGCGCGGGTTGTGATAAAGCGTCAGATCGGTCATGTGCGGGTCGCATCTTGCGTAAGGTGGCGGGTATTCTACCTGCGCTGGCGCCTGTCCTTAAACCGTAAGAGGCGATAGGCCGCAGCCAACGTTCATTTTTGCGAAGGAATACCCCATGACAAGGCGACTGATCGGTGCATTGGCGATCATCACAACCCTGCTGCTCAGCGGCTGCGGTAACGATTACGGCGTTGACCAATATGGCCAGAAAGTGGCGGCCGAACGCCTGGACAAACAGTGGCTGGTGGTCAACTACTGGGCCGAATGGTGTGGGCCGTGCCGCACGGAAATCCCCGAGCTCAATGCCCTGGCAGAACAGTTGAAAGGCCAGAATGTCGGGGTGTTCGGCGTCAACTTCGACAATGTGCAGGGTGAAGAACTGAAGGCCGCCAGCGACAAGCTGGGGATCAAGTTCACGGTACTGGCCCAGAACCCGGACGGGATCTTCGAGATTCCGCGCAGCGAGGCATTGCCGGTGACCTACATCATCGACGACAAGGGCAAGGTGCGTGAGCAGTTGATGGGTGAGCAGACAGCGGAAGGGGTGTTGGCCAAGCTCAAGGCGCTGAAAGGATAAAACTGTGGGGGCTGGCTTGCCTGCGATGGCATCGCTGCGGTGTACCTGATACACCGCGTCGTCCGCATCGCAGGCAAGCCAGCTCCCACAGAACCAGAGGACACCGCGTTAATACAGGAGAGTGCGCCTAGATCAGCCTTCTTCGAGCCACAAGCGGATCGGCTTGCCTTCGGCCGGCCAGAACCGTGTCTGCTCTATAGGCGAGATGTCCCAACGCTGCACGCCTTGCAGGGCCTGGAAGAAGCGATGCTCTTGCTCCATCAGGGCCTCGGCGCACATTTTTCGGGTGCTGCCGACTGGGCCGAAGCTGAGCTTGTCGCCTTCGACCGTGTACGGCGCAAACCAGTGGTTACAGCCGCCATTGCCATAGGCGCGGCCATCGGCGCCCAGGGTGACGGTGAGGTGCGCGTAGTCCATCAACGGCCGCTCACCGATCCATTCCACTACGTAGCTGTGGTCGCGCTCGAGCTTGGCGCCATCGGCAGCGCAGCCTGCCAGGCCCATGCCGATGGCGGCGAGCAGCAGCGGGCCTTTCATTGCGCGGCCTGCTGGCATTTCGGGCAGCGGTGCTTATCGCCTTCGCTGGCCCAGCCCAGTTCTTTGATACGCGCGTTGGCGGCCGGTTGCAGCGGTGCCTTGGTCAGCTTGGTTTCTACCGCGAATTCAAACTCCAGCACGGCGTCGCAGCTGTCGCAATTGACCTTCCAGGTGTGAATCTCCAGTTCGCCGAACTTCGGCCCTTGGGCCATGGCGACCCACTGGCCCGCTGGGCGGATGGAGTAGCGTGCGTCACCTTCGACGGTCAGTCGCATCGACAGGGTTTTACTGCCGCGCAGGCTGACGATCAGGACGTCGCCATGTTTGATCGAACCACCGTTGCCGGTGACCTGGTAACGGCCCGGCACCAGGGCACGGCATTCGATCAGGGTATGTTGCGGGCTCAGCAAGCTGAAGCGGAAATCGTGTTCGGCCATGGATCCTCCAAATAGGCGCGGCATCCTATCACGGGTGCCGGCCTATCATGAGCCTGGTATGTGACCGCTGATCATCCCTTGACCAGGTTCTGCGCCCGGCCATCGCCCCACGCGGCAATGTTGGCCAATGTGGTACCGGCAATCGCCGCCAGGGCCTCACGGGTGAGGAAGGCCTGGTGCGCGGTGATGATGACGTTGGGGAAGGTCAGCAGGCGGGCAAGCACGTCATCCTGCAGGGGCAGGTCCGAGCGGTCCTCGAAAAACAATTGGGCTTCTTCTTCGTAGACGTCCAGCCCCAGGTAGCCCAACTGGCCAAGCTTGAGCGCTTCGATCAGTGCTGGCGTGTCGACCAGGCCACCGCGCCCGGTGTTGATCAGCATCGCACCGGTTTGCATCTGCGCGAGTGAGCGGGCATTGATCAGGTGTTTGCTGTCGGCGGTCAGCGGGCAGTGCAGGCTGATGATTTGCGCCTTCGCCAATAGTTCAGACAGGCTCACGTAGCGGGCCCCGAGGTCCTGCACCTGTGGGTTGGGGAAGGGATCGTAGGCCAGCACCTGGCAGCCGAAGCCGGCCATGATCTTGGCGAAGGTCGCGCCGATCTGACCGGTGCCGACCACGCCGACCGTTTTGCCGACCAGATCAAAACCGGTCAGCCCGTGCAGGCTGAAATCACCGTCGCGGGTACGGTTGTAGGCACGGTGCAGGCGACGGTTGAGGGCCAGGATCAGGGCGACGGCATGCTCGGCCACTGCGTGGGGCGAATAGGCGGGCACGCGCACGATGGTCAAGCCCAGGCGCTGGGCGGCGGGTAGGTCGACGTGGTTGTAGCCCGCCGAGCGCAGGGCAATCAGGCGTGTGCCGCCCTTGGCCAAGTGCTCCAGCACCGGGGCGCTGAGGTCGTCGTTGATAAAGGCACAGACCACCTCGTGGTGTTCGGCCAGGGCCACGGTATCGAGGTTGAGCCGGGCGGGTTGGAATTGCAGTTCCAGGCCAGCCGGCAGCGGTTCGCCGAGGAAACTCTCGCGGTCGTAGGTTTGGCTGCTGAAGAGAATGACGCGCATTGAGAAGGCTCCCTGCAATTTACACATTGTTGATTCGTTGCCCATGAAAACAGGGTCAGGCGCTGACTCTGGCTTCACTGGCCAGCCGCGCAATCGCCATGTCCAGTTCGTCCAGCGCGGCCATGGCCTTGGCGTCATCCTGCTTGAGCAGGGTTTCGGCGCGTTGGCAGGCTGCTCGTAATTGCGGCACGCCACAGTAGCGGGTGGCGCCGTGCAAACGGTGCACGCGCTCGATCAAGGCATGGTTGTCATTGGCTTCGCGGGCGTGGGTAATTGCCAGGCGATCAGCCTCCAGGGAGGCCAGCAGCATGGCGAGCATATCGGCGGCCAGGTCGGCCTTGTTGGCGGCCAGGCGCAGGCCTTCTTCGTGGTCGAGTACCAAGAGCTGCACGCCCTGGGCCGCACCTTCATGGGTGCGCTCCGGGCCTTGGTTACGCAGCGCCAGGCCGGTCCATTTCAATACCACCTGGGCCAATTGCCGCTCGCTGATGGGTTTGGTCAGGTAGTCGTCCATACCGCTTTGCAGCAGGGCGCGTTTTTCGTTGGCCATGGCGTGGGCCGTGAGGGCCACCACCGGCAGCGGCGTGCCGTGGCGCTCGCTTTCCCACTGGCGGATCGCCTCGGTGCTCTGGCGGCCATCCATGCCGGGCATTTGCACGTCCATCAGCACCAAATCGAACGTTTCCTGCTTCACGGCGTCGACCGCCGCGTAACCGCTTTCCACCGCCTGCACCTTGGCGCCCATGTCTTCCAACAGGGTTTGCACCAGCAACAGGTTGGCCGGGTTGTCGTCCACGCACAGCACGCGTGGCGCACGGCTGGACAACGGCTCACCGGGTTCGCTGCGCGAAGGGCGCGGGCTGATCAGGTCGGCCAGGGAACGGCGCAACTTGCGCGTACAGGCGGGCTTGGCCTGCAATTGGCTGTTGGGGTTGGGCACCGATTGGTTGAACAGCATCTGCTCGGTGGTCGGGCACAGCACCAGCACCTTGCAGCCCAGGTGTTCAAGGTCCCACAGGTGTTGGTTGAGGCGCTCGGGCGGAATGTCGTTGGCCGTGACGCCGAGCACCGCCAGGCTGATGGCCTGTTCGGTCTGGTGCGCACTGGTGATGCCGTTGGTCAGGCTTTCCAGGGTATTGAACGGCGTGACTTCCAGGCCGCAGTCTTCCAACTGATGTTGCAGGGCCTGGCGCGCCAGTTCGTGGTTTTCCAGCACGGCCACACGACGCCCCAATAGCGGCGCGGCGGGCAGGTCTTCGACGTCGTCACGGGTCTTGGGCAGGTTCAGGCTGATCCAGAATTCCGAACCTTCACCCGGCGTGCTGTCGACGCCGATTTCGCCGCCCATCTGCTCGATCAATCGCTTGGAAATCACCAGGCCCAAACCGGTGCCGCCGGGCTGGCGCGACAGCGAGTTGTCGGCCTGGCTGAATGCCTGGAACAGGGCGCGCACATCCTGGTTCGACAGGCCAATGCCGGTGTCTTGCACACTGATGCGCAATTGCACGCTGTCTTCCTGCTCGTCCTCGATCATGGCCCGGGCCACAATGGTGCCTTCGCGGGTGAACTTGATCGCATTACTGATCAGGTTGGTCAGGATCTGCTTGAGCCGCAGCGGGTCGCCCACCAACGCCAGGGGCGTGTCGCGGTAAACCAGGCTCACCAGTTCGAGCTGCTTGGCATGGGCGGCGGGAGCGAGGATGGTCAAGGTGTCTTGCAGCAAGTCGCGCAGGTTGAAAGGCACGCTGTCGAGCACCAGCTTGCCGGCTTCAATCTTCGAGAAATCGAGGATCTCGTTAATGATGCCCAGCAAGTTATCCGCAGACTTTTCGATAGTGCCCAGGTAGTCCAACTGGCGCGGCGACAGCTCGCTTTTTTGCAACAGGTGAGTAAAGCCGAGGATGCCGTTGAGCGGCGTGCGGATTTCATGGCTCATGTTGGCCAGGAACTCCGACTTGATACGGCTGGCCTCCAGGGCTTCCTTGCGCGCCAGGTCCAGCTCGATGTTCTGGATCTCGATGGTTTCCAGGTTCTGGCGCACGTCTTCGGTGGCCTGGTCGATGCTGTGTTGCAGCTCTTCCTGGGCATTTTGCAGGGTTTCGGCCATGCGGTTGATGCCCGACGCGAGTTGGTCCAGTTCCTGGCTGCCCAAGGGTGGCAGGCGTGTCTCCAGGTTGCCGTCCTTGAGCTGGGTCACGGCTTGCTTGATCTGGCCAATCGGCGAATTGATGGTGCGGCTGATACGCAGGGCGAGGGCGGCGGTGCACATCAGGCCGATGGCGATCAGCAGCAGGCTGGCGAACAGGCTGCGATAGCCGCGCAGCAACATGCCATTGTGGGACAGCTCCACTTCGACCCAACCCAGTAGACGGTCGGCCTCATCGGGAATCAACTCGCCCGCCAGGTTGCGATGGCGGCCAAACACCGGCAGTAGATAGCGAGTGGCGTCATTGCCGGTGCGCTGCAACAGGTGCGAACTGTTGCCGGTGGGCGGCTGGTTGAGCATGGTCGGACCGGCATGGGCCAGGGACGAACGGTCGGGCGCCAGGAACGACACGGCGCGCACATCCGGCTGCTCCAGGGACTGGGTCGCGATGCGCTCCAGCAGGTCGGTGTTCTTATGGCCCAGCGCGGGTGCCACCAAGGGTGCCAATTGCTCGGCGATCATTTCGCCGCGTTGCAGCAGTTGGGTCTGCAACTCCGAGAGTTGCATCCAGGTGAAATAGCCGCCCAACAACAGCGCCATCAGGCTGGTCGGTAATAAGGTCAGCAACAGTACGCGGCCTTTTATCCCCATTCTTCTAAGCACGCCACTCTCCTGCTACCACGTTGTTATCAATGATCCACGCCGGCATCCGGCCCGCGCCACCTGCGCAGTGTAGCCATTTGCACGGTCTGGAATCTTGCAAATTAATGACATGCGGCAATCTTCGGGCCATTCGGCGCCGGGTGGCGATTGCCTGTGAACGTTTAATCTTGAATAATCAGTGATTGAGAATGACTTGCAGACGCTAATGACTCCCGCAGCAGTTGGCCTACCCAGTATCCTGACCATCGAAGACGACCCGGTGTTGGGCGCCTACGTGCACGAGCAGCTTGGCCGCAGCGGCTTCCAGGTGACCTGGTGCCAGAACGGCCAGCAGGGCCTGCAACTGGCCCGCGCCCAGGCCTTCGACCTGGTGCTGATGGACATTCTGCTGCCGGGGCTGGACGGTTTGTCGATCCTCACCCATTTGCGCCAGAGCCACGCCATGCCCGTGATCCTGATGTCGGCCCTGGGCGCTGAAGCCGACCGTATCAGCGGTTTTCGCCTGGGCGCGGACGACTATTTGCCCAAGCCGTTCAGCATGGTTGAACTGTGCGTGCGAATTGAAGCGATCCTGCGCCGCGTTGCCCTGGATCGCCGGCCCGAGCCGCCGCGCGCCTCGGTACCTGAACATGCCCGGGTGCTGCACTTTGATGATGAACGCTGCGATGTGTCCTGCCAGGACCAGTGGGCCGGGCTCACGCGCAGCGAATACCGCCTGCTGGAAACCCTGCACCGCAATGCCGAAGAAGTCCTCAGCAAAGCCTTCCTGTATCAGCAGGTGTTGCAGCGCGGTTATGCGCCCCATGACCGCAGCCTCGACATGCATGTCAGCCAGATCCGCCGCAAGCTCAAGGCCATCGGTTACATCGAGCGTGAAGTACGCACCGTATGGGGCAAGGGCTACGTGCTGAGCGGTCACGATGAAGGGCTTTGAGCGATTGCCCGGCAGGCACTCGTTGTTCTGGAAGCTGGCCTGTCTGTTGATCGCCTTCTGTTTGCTGATGATCTGGCTCAGTTGGTCGTGGGGGCGCTACATGGAGCAGCAAAGCGCGTACCTGTCGGACAAGTCGCGGGAGATTCTCACCGGCTATGCCGCGGGTGCCGAGCTGGCGTGGAGCACTCAAGGCAGCGCCGGCGTGGACGCCTGGCTGCGGCGGATGGCCGAGCGCGAAAGCACTTGGGTGGGGGTGATCGGTAACGACCTACAGTCCCTGGGCAGCACGCCCTTGAGTGACAAGGAAAGCCAGCGCCTGACGTTTTTGCGCGGATTGGATTGGCCGGTCAGCCGGCATGTCATTGGCCTGCCCTGGATGAAGGTGCCGTTTCCGGTCGACCCTGGCGCGGGGTCGCTGGTGATCGAGCTGCCGCAGCGTTTTATGCCAGGGCGCTATCAACTGTTCTGGCGGGTGGTCACCAATGGTGTGATTCCCGGCCTGTTTACCCTGTTGCTGTGCATCGGCCTCTACCGGCTGTTGATCATGCCCCTCAATCAATTGCGCGAGCAGGCCAATGCCTGGCGTGCGGACCAACTCAATACGCGGATGTCTCGCGATGCCACCAGCCGCCAGGATGAACTGGGCGAGTTGGGCCGCGCCTTTGACCATATGTCCGAACGCTTGCAGGGCACCGTGCGTTTGCAGCAGCAGTTGCTGCGCGATATGTCCCATGAACTGCGCACACCCTTGAGCCGCCTGCGGGTGGCCTGCGACAGCGAGCAAGACCCGGCCAAGCTGCGCGAGCGCCTGGGCCGGGAAATCGACGCCATGCAGCGCCTGGTGGAAGACAGCCTGCAACTGGCGTGGCTCGACAGCGAAACAACGCCGCTGCCCCAGGAAGACATTCAGCTCCAGGCGTTATGGGACATCTTGCGCGAGAACGCGTGTTTTGAAAGCGGTTGGCCCGCATCGCGCTTGCCGTGCCTGTTACCCGCGGACAGTTGGGTGCGTGGCAACCTCAATGCACTGGCCCAGGCCTTGGAAAATATCCTGCGCAACGCCGTACGCCACTCGCCCCAGGGCGGCTGGGTGCAACTCGACGGCTGTCGGGAGGGGGACTATTGGCATATCTGGCTGCAGGATCAGGGCGCTGGGATTGCTGAGGATGATCTGGAGCGCATCTTCGCGCCCTTTACCCGCCTGGACGGCTCGCGGCCCGGCGATGGTGGTTTCGGCCTGGGCCTGAGCATTGCCCGCAACGCCGTGCAGCGCCAGGGCGGTCGCTTATGGGCGGAAAATACCGGGCAGGGCCTGCGGGTGCATTTGCACTTGCTGGCCCGTTAGCGCTCAGCGCCTACGCAGTTTGCGTTTTTTCCACTGGTGCGCCACCCACCAGCGCCAGTACGCCATGGTCAGGCAATAGGCCAGGGCGCCCAATACTACCCCCAATACCACCGAACCCAGCAGGAACGGCTGCCAGAGTGTGCTCAACTGGCCGCTGATCCATTCCCACGTCAGGTTGTCGGGCAAGCTGCGTGGCGGCACATTCATCAGCCAGGCGCCGGTCATATAGGTGCAGATGAACACCACCGGCATGGTGATGGGGTTGGTCAACCACACCAGGCTGATGGCGATGGGCATATTGCCGCGCACCGAGATCGCGAGCACTGCGGCGAGCAACATCTGCAACGGAATCGGGATAAACGCCGCAAATAAACCCACCGCCATGGCGCGCGCCACGGAGTGCCGGTTCAGGTGCCAGAGGTTGGGGTCATGCAGCAGCGTGCCAAGAAACTGTAATGACTTGTGTTCCCTGATACTGCTGGGGTCTGGCATGTACCGTTTGAATAAGCGCCGGGGCATAAGGGGTCCAGGTCAATTCGAGGGGCAAGTATGCCCGGATTCTATAAACAGAAAATTCAGACTTTGTGACAAAACATCATAGGCGCTGTCGTTCAGCCGACTAAGACTGAGTGGATCACGGGAAAAGGATGATCCATGAAGACAGGGATGTTGGCGTTGGCGCTGGGGTTGCTGATGTTGCGTTGGTTGCCGGCCCTGCCGCCCGGCGCCGCGTTATTGGGCATGCTGGTGTTGGCCTTGATGCTGTTGCCTTTTCGGTCCTATCCCTTGGCCTTTTTTCTGGTGGGCTTGAGCTGGGCTTGCTTCAGCGCGCAGCGGGCGTTGGATGATCGACTGCAGCCGGCCCTGGATGGGCAGACTCGTTGGGTGGAGGGGCGCGTGGTCGGCTTGCCCCAGCAGACGGTTACGGGCGTGCGCTTTGAACTGGCCGACGGCCGGTTGCGCAAGGGGCGGCTGCCCAAACGTATCCGCGTGTCCTGGCACGGCGGGCCAGTGGTGAACAGCGGCGAACGCTGGCGCCTGGCGCTGACACTCAAGCGGCCTGCGGGCCTGCTCAATTTTCATGGAGTTGACCACGAAGCCTGGCTGCTGGCCCAGCGTATCGGTGCCACTGCAACGGTAAAAGATGGTGAACGCCTCGCACCGGCCCGCAATGCCTGGCGCGATGCTGTTCGCCAGCGCGTGATGGCGGTGGATGCCCAAGGCCGCGAGGCGGGCTTGGCGGCGTTGGTATTGGGCGACGGTTCCGGCTTGGCGCCTGAGGATTGGCAGGTGTTGCAGGACACGGGCACGGTGCATCTGCTGGTGATTTCCGGGCAGCATATCGGCTTGTTGGCGGGCTTGATCTACGGCTTTGTCGCGGTATTGGCGCGCTATGGTTGCTGGCCACGAACCTGGCCGTGGCTGCCGTGGGCGTGCGGCCTGGCTTTTGGCGCAGCGTTGGGTTATGGCCTGCTGGCGGGGTTTGGCGTGCCGGTGCAGCGGGCTTGTATGATGGTCGGCCTAGTGTTGCTGTGGCGTCTGCGTTTCCGCCATTTGGGGCTGTGGTGGCCGTTGCTGCTGGCGCTGAACGGCGTGCTGGTGCTGGAGCCCTTGGCCAGCCTGCAGGTAGGGTTCTGGTTATCGTTTGCGGCGGTCGCGGTATTGTTGCTGGCGTTCGGCGGGCGCTTGGGGCCGTGGAGCGTCTGGCAGGCGTGGACCCGGCCTCAGTGGTTGATTGCCATTGGCTTGTTTCCGGTGTTGCTGGTGTTGGGTTTGCCCATCAGCCTCAGCGCACCGGTGGCCAATCTGTTTGCCGTGCCGTGGATCAGCCTGGTGGTGCTGCCCCTGGCGCTGCTGGGCACGGCGTTGTTGTGGGTGCCGCTGGCGGGGGAAGCTGTGCTGTGGCTGGCCGGCGGCGCGCTGGACGGATTGTTCAAGGGCCTGGCGCTGCTTGCCGGGCAATTGCCGGCCTGGGTGCCGCTCGAGGTGCCGCTGGCGTATTGGCTGGTCAGCCTGATGGGCGCAGTGGTGTTACTGCTGCCCAAAGGGGTGCCGTTCCGGGTGTTGGGCTGGCCCATGTTGTTGATGGCCGTTTTCCCGCCCCGGGAGTGGGTGCCCCACGGACAGGTCGATGTGGTGCAACTGGATGTCGGCCAGGGGCAGGCACTGATCCTGCGCACCCGCCATCACACCTTGCTCTACGATGCCGGGCCGCGCTCGGGGCCTGTCGACCTCGGCGCGCGCGTCGTGTTGCCGTCGTTGAAAAAACTCGGGGTAGGGCGGTTGGACATGATGCTGCTCAGCCATGCCGACGCCGATCACGCCGGTGGTGCGGCAGCAGTGGCTCGGGGGTTGCCCGTCAAACGCGTGGTGGGCGGCGAAACCGAGGGCTTGCCAGCCTTTCTCGCCACCCAGCCCTGTACCAGCGGCGAACGATGGGAATGGGATGGTGTGTCGTTTGAACTGTGGCAGTGGGCGGGTGGGCTTGAGGGCAATCCGAGGTCGTGCGTGCTGCACGTCCAGGCCAATGGCGAACGCCTGCTGCTCACCGGCGACATTGATCGCGCTGCCGAACAGGCGTTTCTGGCATCCCCGCTGGCGGTTCCGACCGACTGGCTGCAGGCCCCGCACCATGGCAGCCGAAGTTCTTCGTCCTGGCCTTTCGTACAACGGTTGGCGCCCACCTCTGTGCTGATTTCCCGCGGTCGCAGCAATACGTTCGGCCATCCTCATCCGCAGGTCCTCGAACGCTACCAAGCACTGGGCAGCCGGGTGTATGACAGCGCCGAACAGGGCGCTGTGCGCCTGCGCCTGGGGGCGTTTGTGCCTGCGACGGTTGCGCGCAGCGAACGTCGTTTCTGGCGCGAACCGTTACCGTAATCAGGCGTTGCCAAGGTCTCGAACCGCGACAGACGGACCTGTAGCCGGTGAACCCTTCTGTTGACCCTATATGGTAAAGTGGCGCACTTTTTCGAGGGGACATTCACTGTGTGGGAATTGGTCAAATCCGGCGGCTGGATGATGTTGCCGATCATTCTGAGCTCCATCGTCGCACTCGGCATCGTCGCCGAACGCCTGTGGACCCTGCGCGCCAGTCGCGTCACCCCCGAGCACTTGCTGGGGCAGGTCTGGGGCTGGATCAAGAACAAGCAGCTCGACAAGCAAAAGCTCAAAGAGCTGCGTGCCAATTCGCCACTGGGTGAAATCCTCGCCGCCGGCCTGGCCAATTCCAAGCATGGTCGCGAGATCATGAAGGAGTGCATCGAAGAGGCGGCCGCCCGGGTTATTCATGAACTGGAGCGCTACATCAACGCCCTCGGCACTATCGCCGCCATGGCGCCGTTGCTGGGTTTGCTCGGCACGGTATTGGGCATGATCGATATCTTCAGTGCGTTCACGGGCTCGGGCATGACCACCAACGCGTCGGTACTGGCCGGCGGTATCTCCAAGGCCCTGATCACCACCGCCGCGGGCTTGATGGTGGGTATCCCTTCGGTGTTCTTCCACCGTTTCCTACAGCGGCGCATTGATGAGCTGGTGGTCGGTATGGAACAGGAAGCCATCAAGCTGGTAGAAGTGGTGCAGGGCGACCGTGATGTAGACCTGGTCGAGGGCAAAGCGTGAAATTTCGCCGTAAGCAACGGGAAAATATTGATATCAATCTCGCGTCGTTGATCGACGTGGTGTTTATCCTGCTGCTGTTCTTTGTCGTGACCACCACCTTCACCCGGGAAACCCAGCTGCGTGTCGACCTGCCTGAAGCGGTGAGTGGCTCGCCTGCCGAAGACCAGCAAGTCAAGCAGCTGGACATCGCTATCAGCGCCGAAGGGGTGTTTTCGGTGAATAACCAGTTGCTGGAGAAAAATGACCTTGCCAGCCTGATGGAGGCGTTGCAGAAAGAGTCTGGTGGCGACACCCAGTTGCCGCTGTCCATCAGCGCCGATGGCAAAACCCCACACCAGGCCGTGATCACCGCCATGGACGCTGCCGGCAAGCTCGGTTTCAGCCATTTGCGCATGACCACCGTCGAGGCGGCGAGCGCGCCCTGATGGCCATCTCCGACCGTTTACTCAAGGCATGGTACGAAGGTCATCCAGCACTAATGTTGCTGCGACCGCTGGAATCGTTGTATCGCCGTGTGGTTCAACGTAAGCGTGCGCGCTTCGTGGCGGGCGAGGGCGAGATTTATCAGTCGTCTGTGCCAGTGATCGTGGTGGGCAATATTACGGTGGGAGGCACCGGCAAGACGCCGTTGATCTTGTGGTTGATCGAGCACTGCCGCCGCAGCGGTTTGCGCGTAGGAGTGGTCAGTCGAGGCTACGGTGCCAAGCCGCCGCAGCTGCCGTGGCGTGTGGAGGCCGGCCACAGTGCCGAGGTGGCCGGTGATGAACCCTTGCTGATCGTGCAGCGCAGCGGTGTACCGCTGATGATCGATCCTGATCGCAGTCGTGCGGTAAAGGCACTGCTGGCCAGTGAACCCCTGGACCTGATCCTCTCCGATGACGGCCTGCAGCATTACCGCCTGGCTCGCGATCTTGAACTGGTGCTGATCGATGCCGCCCGCGGCCTCGGCAACCGCCGGTGCCTACCAGCCGGGCCGTTGCGTGAACCGGTGGATCGCCTGAAGAGTGTGGACGGGGTACTTTATAACGGTGCCGTTTCGGACCGTGAAGATGGCTTTGCCTTTCGCCTGCTGCCCACAGCGCTGGTCAACCTGCACAGCGGCGAGCGCCAGCCGGTCACCTACTTTGCGCAGGGCCAGCAGGTGCATGCGGTGGCCGGCATAGGTAACCCGCAACGTTTCTTCAATACCCTTGAAACGCTACACTGGCAGCCGCTACCCCATGCTTTTGCCGACCACGCGCCCTACAGCGCCGAGGTCTTGAATTTTACCCCGTCATTGCCGCTGGTCATGACCGAAAAGGACGCGGTGAAGTGCCGCGCCTTTGCCCAGCCCGACTGGTGGTACCTTGCGGTGGATGCGGTACCGTCGCCGGCGTTCGTCGCCTGGTTCGACATGCAGTTGATGCGTCTGCTGCCCAACCGTCTCTTGCCTTAAAACGCTTCTTTCCAGGAAACACTCATGGACACCAAACTGCTCGATATCCTCGCTTGCCCGATCTGCAAAGGCCCGCTCAAGCTCAGCGCCGACAAAACCGAGCTGATCAGCAAAGGTGCCGGCCTGGCTTACCCTATCCGTGACGGCATCCCGGTCATGCTCGAAAGCGAAGCCCGTACTCTGACCACCGATGAGCGCCTGGATAAATGACCACCGCCTTTACCGTTGTCATTCCCTCGCGCTATGCCTCGACGCGCCTGCCGGGCAAGCCGCTGCAAATGATCGGCACCAAGCCGATGATCCAGCTGGTGTGGGAACAAGCGTGCAAGAGCAGCGCCGAACGGGTGGTGGTGGCCACCGACGACCCGCGCATCATCGAGGCGTGCAAAGGTTTTGGTGCCGAAGCGGTCCTGACCCGCGAAGACCATAACTCCGGTACTGATCGCCTGGCCGAAGTCGCCACTCAGCTGGGTCTGGCACCCGACGCGATCGTAGTGAATGTGCAGGGTGACGAGCCATTGATACCGCCGAGTGTCATCGATCAGGTCGCTGCCAACCTCGCGGCCCATGGCGAGGCGCGTATGGCGACCCTGGCCGAACCGATCGAAGACATCGAGACGCTGTTCAACCCGAATGTGGTGAAAGTGGTCAGCGACATCAACGGCCTGGCACTGACGTTCAGTCGCTCCACCTTGCCGTGGGCGCGGGATGCCTTTGCCAAGAATCGCGACGTGTTGCCGGAGGGCGTGCCATATCGCCGCCATATCGGCATCTATGCCTACCGCGCCGGTTTCCTGCACGACTTCGTCAGCTGGGGCCCGTGCTGGCTGGAAAACACCGAGTCCCTGGAGCAACTGCGTGCCCTCTGGCACGGCGTGCGTATCCACGTGGGCGATGCGTTGGAAGCACCGCCAGCCGGTGTCGACACCCAGGAAGACCTCGAACGCGTCCGTCGCCTGCTGGGCGCCTGATGGAAGTTCTGTTTGTATGCCTGGGCAATATCTGCCGCTCGCCAACCGCTGAGGGCATCTTGCGCCATAAGTTGCGTGAAGCAGGCTTGGCTGGCCAGATTGAGGTGGCGTCTGCTGGCACCGGGGAATGGCATGTCGGCAACCCGCCGGACCAGCGCAGCCAACGGGCGGCGCTGGCGCGCGGCTATGACCTGTCGAGCCAGCGTGCCCAGCAGGTTTCCCGCGCTGACTTTGCCCGCTATGACCTGATCCTGGCCATGGACAGCAGCAACCTGCGCAACCTCAAGGCCATGCAGCCGGGGCAGGGCAAGGCGGAGCTGGATTTGTTCCTGCGCCGCTTTGATGGCGAAGTGGACGAGGTGCCAGACCCTTACTATGAAGGTGAGCAAGGTTTCGAACGGGTCCTGGACCTGATCGAACGCGCCTGTGACTTATTGGTGATCGAATTGAAGGGGCGGTTATGACCTTGCAAGTGCGTGCGCAGGTATCGCTCAAGCCATTCAACAGCTTCGGCATTGATGTGCGCGCTCAATTATTCGCCGAGGCCCACAGCGATGCCGAGGTTCGCGAGGCCATCACCTATGCCGCTGCACACGCGGTGCCGCTGCTGGTGATCGGCGGCGGCAGCAATTTGCTGCTGACCCGGGATATCCAGGCGCTGGTGTTGCGTATGGCGACACAAGGCATTCGCGTGCTGAGCGACGATGGCACGCACGTGGTGGTCGAAGCCGAAGCGGGCGAAGCCTGGCATCCGTTTGTGCTGTGGACGCTTGAGCACGGCTTCTGCGGCCTGGAAAACCTCAGCCTGATCCCGGGCACTGTCGGCGCCGCGCCGATGCAGAACATCGGTGCCTATGGCGTAGAGATCAAGGATGTGTTTGCCGGCCTCACCGCCCTGGATCGCCAGACGGGCGAACTGCGGGACTTCAGCCTGGACGAATGCAACTTTGCCTACCGTGACAGCCTGTTCAAGCACGAAGTCGGGCGCTGGCTGATCCTGCGGGTACGCTTTGCCCTTAGCCGCGCCACCCACCTGAAACTCGACTACGGCCCGGTGCAACAGCGCCTGGTCGCGCAGGGCATCACCCACGCCACGCCAAGCGATGTGAGCCGCGCGATCTGCAGCATTCGCCGCGAGAAACTGCCAGACCCGGCAGAGCTGGGCAATGCGGGCAGCTTCTTCAAGAATCCGCTGGTACCCCAAGCCTTGGCTGTTGAGCTGCAACGCCAGTATCCGGACCTGGTGGCCTACCCTCAGGCCGACGGCCAAATGAAACTCGCCGCCGGCTGGCTGATCGACAAGGCCGGTTGGAAGGGCTTCCGGGAGGGCGATGCGGGCGTGCACAAGCTGCAAGCGCTGGTGCTGGTCAACTACGGCACCGCCACCGGGCAGGAGATTGCCCAGCTGGCGCTACGCATCCAGCAAGATATCTTCAAGCGCTTCAAGGTCGAGCTGGAAATGGAACCCAATCAGTACTGAGCTATCGGGCCTGAAAATGAAAATGCCCCGTATCTCGCGATACGGGGCATTTTTTATTGCGTTGGCTGATCAGTCGTCGCGGCTCATGATGCCGAAGATCTGCAACAGGCTGATGAACAGGTTGTAGATCGACACATACAGGCTGATGGTCGCCATGATGTAGTTACGCTCACCGCCGTGGATGATGGCGCTGGTCTGGAACAGGATGCACACCGAGGAAAACAGCACAAAACCCGCGCTGATCGCCAATTGCAGGCCGCTGATCTGGAAGAACATGCTGGCCACCACCGCCGCCAGCAGCACGAAGAAGCCTGCGGTGATGAAACCACCCAGGAAGCTCATGTCCTTACGGCTGATCAGCACGTAGGCCGACAGACCACCAAACACCAGGGCGGTCATGGCAAACGCCGAACTGACCACTTCAGCACCGCCGGCCATGCCCAAGTAACGGTTGAGGATCGGGCCTAGGATGAAACCCATGAAACCGGTCAAGGCAAACGCCGACACCAGGCCCCAGGCCGAGTCACGCAGCTTGTTGGTCAGGAAGAACAGACCGTAGAAGCCGATCAACACGACAAAGATATTCGGGTAGCCGACGCGCATCTGCTGGGCCACGTAAGCCATCACGCCGCTGAATGCGAGGGTAAGGGCGAGCAAGCCGTAGGTGTTGCGCAACACGCGGCTGACTTCAAGCTGCTCAGCCTGCGCGTTGCCATTCACTGCGTAATTCTGTTCGCGCATGGCGACACTCCTTCAGTTTTGAAACGTTCAGTCGCAAAGATCATAACAGACGCCTTGTAACAAGCGATGCAGAGAGTTTGACAGTGTGTTTCATTCGGGTATTATGGCGCCCGCTGACACGGGATGGGCTACTATAATCCTGTGATGCACAAGGGAAATTGGCAGAGTGGTTGAATGCACCGGTCTTGAAAACCGGCGGACGTTAATAGCGTCTCCAGGGTTCGAATCCCTGGTTTCCCGCCAAGATTTACACAAAAGCCTCGCGATTGCGGGGCTTTTGCGTTTTCGGGGTTTGGATAGGCAGAGGCAGTTTCTGAGAGGGGTTCCGAAACTTTCGGGTAGGCGTTCCGAAACTTTGCCTATTTGGAGGGTTTAGCGGTAGCGCCAATCCGCCTGTAAACCCGCTTGGTAATCTCCTGCTTACTATGTCCCAGCAGTAGACTTGCGTCGCCAATATCGACAATTTCCGATGCGGCCTTGGGCCGAATGTCACGAAACTGAAACCCTCCAATTTTTGTTGCGAGCATTGAGTCCCCCTGATCCAGTGCGTTCTGCTGTGCCTGTTCCCTTGCTTTGTCCCATCGTAAGCGCAACATGCCCTTCGTCATCCTCTTTCCGTACTTGTTGGTCAGCAGGTATTTGGATGAGTGGTGAGCGTTTCTTTCTGTTATTTCTCGCACTAGTTTCCCGAGGCTGTTTTCGCCGGCTTCCGTTCGCATCAAGATTCTGAGCTTTTGTCCTGTTTTACCTTGGATGACCAGGCAGTAATCGCCATCAGCGTCGTCGCTACGCATTACGATCACGTCACCTGGCCGCTGGCCTGTCAGATACGCCAGATCCCTTGCTTCCCTTAACTCTGGTGCTGCGGTCCCACTCGAGCACTCAGCGCCGGAGAGGTGCACCCATAATGAGGTAAATAGTTGCTGCGAAGCGCCGGCTGCGGCAAAAGTAGGTGGAGTAGGCGGGAAGTTTAATCTGATTTTGAACGATTGCCGTTTTCCGAAATATTTTTGTGGCCGTAAAATCTAGGAGCAATGCAAACACTGGAGGCACTCACTCGTAAGCTAGAGTGACGGTAACTCCCGCATTGACTTTACCCGGTTTTACCATTTCATTGCCGCGGACATAGACCACGTTCAACATCTTTCTCTGTATTCCACCCGTAGTGGCCATCATTCCTATTGATTTGAGGCTGCCTTTAAGTCCGAAACTTACCGGTTGCCCGTCGTCGAGCACTTGCAGCGCGACACCTGAGGCTTGGTCTGGTATAGCAGCCAGCGTCAAATTATTAGAGGTGTTGGAGGGGGTGTTCACATCAGTCATGCTGTAGTACACATTATAGGCAACAGGTGCTTTGTCGCAGGAGGCGCCTAGCTGAAAAGATGCTACCTCGACTGTTGCACCTGCACTTGGAAGGCTCGAAATATTGAGCGGTCGCAACTTAACCAGCGCGGGTGCGTCCAGTGTGCACGAAATACTATTTACGTTAAATGATACTGGGCGTATGAAAACAGTGGGCGTAGTCGCATAGCAATTGGTCAAGCCGCCGCTGCCGGGAATGTTGGTACATGGCACCCCACTTCCGTTAACGACCCCAGCCAGTAGCTGAATTTCGTTAATGACTTTAGGTCCAGGCTTTAAGCTTAACTTTGAGAAGTATCTAACGCGCACCCGAATTGCTTCCTGAATATTGTTATTGGCGTCAGGTTTTGAAATTTTCATTGACCAGGCGTACTGGTTTGAGGAGATTGGAGAGAAGCTTCCATCTGGTGTAGCGATAGACGCAATGATGAATATATCTGGATCGCTCGTTGACCATAGCGCATAGTATTCCCCCTCAAAGAGTGTTGTAGCGCCGGCATAGGTAGGGCTCATAAAATATCCGTATTTGTATTGTGCACTAAATCCAGTTGACATTTCTGTGCAGGATAACTGTATTGTGGCTTCATGCCACGCACTTGATAACATTCCACCTTTGCCGGCGGCGTTGGAGGCAAGTTGGAGTTCACTGATCGTGGGATTAATATATGTACTGTCGGTCTGGCAGAGGGCGCTGCTGAATGAAGAGTATACAAGGAGTATTATAAATATGCCTAAGTATCCGAGGTTTTTTAGTGCTAATGGAATGGACATGACTTCCTCTGCTTTAGCTAATTTATAAATACTCTCACTGCAGAGCTACTAATGGAAATCAGATGTTTCAGTCTTGATGGTAAGATATATCTTACGCTTCGTATGCAAAATTGGCCGAGGCCGGCCATGCGATGAGTCTCAGAGCTGTTGGCCTGTTTAGTAGTTTTCTTCCGGTCGGCAGGAAGCGGGGGAGAGGGATAAATCATCTTGCACCACTACATGCGCCCCTTGATCAGGGTGGCTTGCAGGCCAGCAAACCTAGGGCAAGTTGGTTGTCGTAGAGCTTTGATAGCTCCGCAGGGAGCAGATCTGAGTTAGGAATCGTTGATCCTTCGAGGGCTTATTAGACAGGCAGGTTAATTTTTGCGTTTGCGAATCTGAGGGAGGCTGTTAAGCACAGGCGGCCAGCCGCTTTTTTTCACGTGTAGGATTTATCTTTATATGGGTTGGGGTTTATCCTGCATGGTTCTTTGATTATTCCTTGGGTGTGCTATTTAGTGATTGTGTAGTATTAGGTTTATATTATTTGACATGGTAATTATTATGCGCTGGGTTTTTTGTTTTTTAGTTGCTTTTTTTATGTGCTCTACAATGCAAGCACAAGCGACAGGGGTGTTTACACCAGCGAATGCCACTGTGCAGCTGCCAGTGTCTATAAGCACCCCAGGTAGTCTTGCCATTGGTAGTGTTATTTGGTCTTCTCCTATAGTTGTTACGCAGTTGAGTGGGGATGTCGATGAGTTCTATTTCACAACTAGATCAAGCGCATCCAAAGTGTCTGGATTTGAAGATGTTTTTTTTTACGGGTGTCGCAGGTATAGGAGTGAGGTATAAGGTGTTGGCTACTACTAGGGATTACCCCGGTGGAGTAAATGTAAAGATTGGAGTTGACTATCCTATAAAACAGTGGGCAGCGGGTGACAGCTATGAGCAAAAATTCTCAATTGAACTCGTTAAGGTAGGATCCATTAGCACTACTTCGGTTACTGTTCCTAGGTTATCTATGTATCTGTGTACTTACTACGGTAACCCTTGCATGGCGAATTTCACTCTGCAAGTTGATGGTGCTTCCTCGGTCAAGGTCGGACCAAGTTGTAAGGTCTCCACGCCCGTCATTCCGGTGCGATTGGGGAAGTTATCTTTGAGCTCTTTTGCTAACATCGGAGATGTATCAAGTCCAAGCTATTTTTCTATATCACTGTCCTGCACGGGCGGGGATGTAGGTGTGTCAACATATCCTTATGTCACTTTGACTGATGTTGTTTCACCAGGAAATATTTCGGATGTACTTTCGTTAGGTACTGGTTCAACTGCAAGCGGGATAGGTATACAAATTTTTCACGGTGATGACCTTCTTAAATTCGGGCCTGACTCTTCTGCCCCAGACAATGTGAATCAATGGAAAGCAGGTGAAATCAAGCGTGGCGAAGCGTTATTTCAAATCCCTCTACGAGCGCGATACGTGCGAACTGGTAAAAGCTTGCAGCCTGGTACTGCCAATGGGCAAGCTACTTTTACATTTAGCTGGCGCTGAATATCTGGCTCGTGAAGAAAACTTATTTATATCGTGCCCACCGATGCGTTTAAATTAACGTTGTGACTTAAGAAGTTCTCAGTATCGAGTGTTTCGAAGCATAATAATCCTTATTTCTTGATATCTATGCAGACCGCAAAGGCGTTTTGCTAGCAGCGTGCAGTTTCCAATATGACGCTGGGAGGGGTGTTAAGATAGTCCAAAACTAAAAGCGTACCCCTTGTAGAGATGCGATCTCCAGCTCTATACATTTCTCTCAGTAGTGGAACTCTTTTTGCATTCAAGGCCGCAGCCAGCCTGCATTTGCATAGCGGTCTTGAAAACCGGCGGACGTTAATAGCGTCTCCAGGGTTCGAATCCCTGGTTTCCCGCCAAGATTTACACGAAAGCCCCGCGAAAGCGGGGCTTTTGCGTTTCTGGGGTTTGGTTATACCGGGCTATTTAGGCAGTTGGTCTAACTCGAAAGGCCAGGAACACCGGCCCGAATGGGAAGGTACTGACTTCCAGCTCATCCAGTGGATTGAGCGTGTGCGTGCGGCTTCCAGCGTTGCTGTAGATCACGTGGCTGCTGGATACGGCAATGTTGATCTTGCCGGCGGCTGCCTGGATTAGATTCACCTTGAACCCTTCAATCACATCATCACCGATTGTCAGCGTGACATCTGTATCGCTGATGACCAGCATCGACTTGCCTGAATCCGGCATGGTCAAGGGCCTGCTGCCGGTGATAGAAACATTGGTGTGCACATGTCCGCCAGCGTGGTAACTGACCATTCTCGGATCAGCGAAGACCCGGGCGAAGGAGCCGACATAATTCACACTGGCGCGCATGTCGTCGAATTGCTCAACCACGTATGTACCAATGCTGCCGGAAACTTCCCCATTGGGGTCCAGAACCCATTTGCGTCCTACCATCAACCCGATCTGGGTATTGGCACGTACACCGGCACGCATTTCTTCCAGAAAGAGCTGGCTGATCTGGCCACCGCCTTTGCCCTGGACATAGGTAAATCGTGCAATGGAATGGCTGTCGCCAGTGGGGCTGCCCTGGGCAGTATCGACCTTGTAGTCGACAAAGTCTGCCGAGACGATGGTGGTCGTGGTGTTGGCGTTTGGCGCCCAGGTAAAATCCAGGACCCTGCCGGTTTTGACCTGCTCTAGAGAGGTGGTGGCTTGTGATGTAGTCGTAGAGCCTGACTGCTTCAAATCGTCATTCATGATACTCATCCGTAAGTGAAGTCGAGGGTCGAAAGTACACGAAGCAAATGACCGCCGTCATCACAGCACTTTTTCTACAAGACTATGCTGTCTTACTGGATCCGTATGGAGCTGTCATCGTGCACGTGCCCTCGCACTGCGTATTCATTACTAAGCACAGTACGGAGCTTTTAGCTTGACTGATTTACTTCTCTCCACGGCAGCCATGGCCTGCCTCATGATTTCAAGCTTGTTTGTTAGGTGAACGTCGAAACTTCTAAAACAGTGCCCTGTCCCAGCTTTCATACCGATGTTTAAGTGCAACCTGCGAAAGCGGCTGAAAAGTCAGCGAGATGGAGTCATTCGAATGAAAATACTGAGCCTTTCGATGCTGGCGGGTGCCTCCATGATGCTAGTCTCTGAAGGCGTTTGGGCTGAGCAATATCTGCCCGAGATTGCCAGCAAAGCGCCTTACAAAAAAGCCTACGCAGAGATGCTCAGTTATCCGGACTGGGTCAGTAAAGCTCAGGGCACAGCGTCGCCAGTCGAGACGGTTTCGGCGGATGGTAAGCGCTTTACGGTAGGCCACATGTGCAAGCCACATGATTGTGCAGACAATCAGCTAATCGTGGTCTTTAACGCAGATGGAACAAAGTCCTGGGGGCTACTCGCGACGCGTCCAGCCGAGGGAGAGGCATTCAGTAAGCAATTGCTGGGTGATCCCGACAGTGTCGTTCAGGGCCTACTGAATAAGTCGTTTGCTGACAACAATCCCGAAGATTGATGACCGGTGTCGCTCTGCTGCGGCAAACGGTGGGTGGGGAGAACGACCATCAGATAAGACATAGCGAACAGCCAGCTTGTTATGGTTATCGTGGATGTTAAAGTCGCACAAATTTTTTGAGGGAACGATATGCGAGGCTTAATCGGAGCATTACTGCTTGCTGCTCTTGGTGGGTGCTCCACATCGCCTATATCTGCCGACATCGCAGACCCTGTGCCATCCACAAGAATGTATGCCTTTACGGAAAAGAACGCGGCTCAGTTGGTGGTGACTAGAGACTCGGGCATCTACGGAGCTGAAGTCCGTTTTATTTTGCATATTGATGGAAAACCGGCTGCCGAGTTTCACCCTGGGGAGGTTGCCAGGTTTGGGCTGGCCCCTGGCAAGCATATTCTTGGTGTCTCGAAATACATGCTTTTCGGCACCTCAAGAATCATCGAATCAGAAATTGATATGAAGCCGGGAGACCTTGTTCGCCGCAGAATTTCTCAGCACGGCAGCAGTTTTTCTTTCACCCCGACTGCCTACTAAACGCCATTCGTCTAACGCCCGGCACTCTCAATCCCGATGCAGCCTCTCAATCCTAAGCGCGGATATCCCGAGCCTATAAACGGAGTGCCAGCATGGAAATCAACGAGAAAGCCCCAGGCAACATTTCCCAGCAAGCGGTTACCCGGGGCACCGATAACGAGACCGGCCATGACCCGCGGCGTGACGAGGACAATATCCCGCTGCCGCCGGATGACGAGGCGCCTCTTGAAGAAGATATGTCGGATGTAGATGCGGCCGATTCAGTAGCTACTGAGCATCCCAAGACCTGAAGGCGTTCAGGCCAAAGAGCCCGGCCCTGTGCCGGGCTTCGTCTGCTGGTCCCCTTGGTCTCGTTCACCTCCTTGTGGCTGTAAGCCGATGCTGATCCGACCCGCACCGCTGCACTTTTTTCCATTTTGCTGATCTACCTCTGTCCCGGCCACCCGACTCCCGCGTGCGGCCCACAGAATCAGACCCGGTGCCGATGGATCGAACGTTTACGATTTTTACCACCCGATGGCCGCTGTTGCTGGCTGCGATGTTCGCGCTGTGTGCAGTGGGTTGCAGCCAACAACAGGGCCGCGATATCGCCAGGCAGTTCAGCGACGGCAAGCCCGATGAGTTCTTCCAGACCAGCGTCGACCGCATGGCCACCCTGGGGATGCGTGACAACCTGCAAAGCCTCTACCTGCTGATGAGCAAGCTCTACCTGCGCAACCCCAACCAGTGGCGTCAATCGGGGTATCCGGATGCGGTGACCGCCGCCCGGAAAATCCGCCAGGCCATCGAAAATCGCCAACCCTTGCCCGCACTGGGTGACCGGCGTGACCTGGCTGCCCTGAGCTATTCCTTGAGCCCCGACTTTCGCGGCGACCGCGTCGGCGCGTTCATCTATGCGATTGGCAGCATGCTTGTGACCGCTCACGGCGGGCGCACGCAGTTTTATGTGACCGACTCGATCAACCCGCAGTTTGTCAGCAATGCCGCGCGTAATATCGAAAAGGCCACCTGGCTGCTCAGCCAGCGTCAGGATGCCAATGGCGTGCTGCTGTTGTTTTCCAATGAAATATCGGAGGAGGGCAGTAACCTCAGTTTTGCCGTTGAGTTCGGCAAGATCGTCGCGCGGTTGGACCTGCTGACCCAAATCCTCGATGAGCGCTACCGGCGCATTGGCCTCAATTACGCACAAAGCTTGTTGCTGATGAATTTCCTGCCGGTGCAGTGAGGCCCGTCGCATCGACCAATCGGTGCGGTGTTTCCCTTTCCGCTGTAGGAAGCGGCCTATCTTGTCTCCGGCGGCTTGAAAGGCTGGCCTGCGGGCAATAGCCTCGGATTTTTCTTAAACACGAGGCCCTCCCTTGGGTAAACGAAAAACGGTTTGGCCCACGGATCGCGAAATACGCTTGCGGTTTATCCTCTATGCGGTAATTGACGCCGCGACTGCCCAGGGCGTGTCTGCCGAGTTATTGCTGCCGGCGCATAAGTTATTGCGTGACTCGCCCACGGAAGACCAGTTGCGCGACACCTTGGGGGCGATTCTCGCCACTGACGAAATGTATGGCTTTCGCTTTCCGCCGGGGTCGGATGCAGATGATCTGATGCGGACATTGGCAACTGCCGATGGTTAAACTGATTCACCCCTGTTTTTGATACGCCCCTGTCCGTCATTAAGGAGTGACTCGAGGGGCGTACCTGCCTTCCCATCACTGTTCGCGTGGTGGGCTCGGCCCGGCACGTTCCCGGATTCCAAGGACCTGCTCCCAATGCTGCTGCGCCACCCCCCGTTTATTTTTGCCGCCTTGACCCTCAGTTCGCTGGTACAGGCCGAAGGCCTGCAATTGGAGCCGGTTGAAGTCACCACGGCTGAGGCCAGCGCCGCAGAAATCGCCCAGGCGCAGCTCAAAAGCGTGCCCGGCGGCACCAATTACATCGATATGGACAGCGTGCAACAGGGACGGGTCAGCACCAACGAGGATGTCTTCAAGTACCAGGCTGGTGTTTACGCCAAGGCGGCCAATAACGAAGGGGTGAAGGTGTCCATTCGTGGCTCGGGCCTGAACCGCGCCCCCGGTGCCCATGCCTCCGGCCTGTATGAAATGTTCGACGGCCTGCCGCTTACCGGCCCAGGCGGCACGCCCTATGAGCTCAAGGACCCGCTGTGGCAAAGCCGGGTAGAGGTGCTGCGTGGCGCCAACGGGTTCGATCAGGGTGCATTGGCCTTGGGCGGTGCGGTCAACTACGTTACCCGCACCGGCTTGGACGCGCCCAAGCTGCAAGTGCGCTATGAGGTCGGCAGTCGCGGCTATGCCCAACGCGAAGTCAGTTCCGGGCAGGTGCTGGGGGACGCCGACTATTACATCAGCCTCACCGATTCGGAGTCCGACGGTTATCAGCACCAGAGCGCTGGTACCGGCAAGGGCATCGCCGCCAACTTTGGCTATCGCTTTAACCCGGACCTGGAAACGCGCTTCTACTTGCGTTATCGCGAAACCACCAACGATTCTCCCGGCAGACTCACGCGTGACCAGATCAGCCATGATCCGCGTGCCGCCAACAGCCTCAACGCCGCCCGCGATTCAAAACGCCTGCAACCGGGCTCTACCTGGATCGCCAACAAGACCACCTTGCAACTCGATGACGCATCAAGAATCGAAGTCGGGCTGGCCTATCACGATTACCCGATGGATCTGCGCGAGGGCACCAACCGCCTCAAGGTCGCCTACACCGATATCAGCGGCACCCTGAACTACATCCGTCAGGACAACCTGTTCGGCCATGCCAGCAAAACCACCGTCGGTCTGCGCACCACCCAGGCGATGCCTAATAATGGCGCTTCGGAATATGTGCGCATCCCGGCGGGCAAGACCGCAATCTACGCCCCCGGCACCAAGACCCGCGACTACAGTTACCTGGGTTCCGATACCGTGCTGCATGTAGGCAACGAGCTGGAATTGCTGGAGGATCTGTGGCTGACCACCGGCCTCGCCGCCATCTACACGCGCCGCGAAACCCAGGTCACTTACCCTGACGGGCAGGCACCGCTCAGTCAGCATGATTGGGATTACGCGCCGCGCATTGGCCTGCGTTACGACTTCACCCCGCAGTTGCAGGTCTACGGCAACCTGAGCCGCTCGGTAGAGCCACCGCACGCGTGGTCGATGATCTGGGGTTCGAACAAATACTTTGGCCCGGGCAGTGGGGCAGCCACGGGGTTGCAGCGCGAAGGCGTGAAACTGCGCAATCAGACCGCCACCACCCTGGAAGTCGGCGGGCGCGGTGAAGCCTGGCTCGGCCAATGGGACTTGGCGCTCTATCGTTCTGAGGTTCGCCACGAGCTGCTTTCCGTGGAAACCCAGGCCCAAACCGCCAACAGTAGCGCGATCATCGCCGAGTCCAACGCTAGCCCCACCGTGCACCAGGGTGTGGAGTTGAGCCTGCTCAGCCCGCTGTGGGACGGCGGTGGCAGCGGTAAGCTCGACCTACGCCAGGCCTACACCTTCAGCGACTTCCACTACCGCGACGACGAGCGTTTCGGCGACAACACCTTGCCCGGCATTCCCAAGCACTATTACCAGGCGCAACTGCGCTACAGCCACCCGACGGGTTTCTACACCAGCCTCAACACCGAGCATGCATCACGGGTAGCGGTGGACTACGCCAATTCCTACTATGCGGCGGCCTACACCACCCTCGGCGCCACGTTCGGCTATGACGCGCCCAAACACGACTGGCAAGCCTGGGTCGACCTGCGCAACCTGACCAACCGCCGTTATGCCAACACCGTCACGCCGGGTTATGACGACAAAGGGATGGACGCGGCGCGCTCCACCCCGGCGGATGGGCGGGGTATTTACACCGGCGTTTCCTGGAGTTGGCGTTAAATCAGCCTTCGTGCTGGCGCAGTCGCTTGTACAGGGTGTTGCGACTCACCCCCAGCTCTCGCGCCAGGTGGGAGATATTCCCGCCCACGGCTTCCAGGCGTTGGCTCAGGTCGAGGCGTTCATCCAGGTGCTCAGGTTTGGACTGCGGCACCGTCGCCTGCAAATCCACAAAAAAATCATCGGGCAGGTGTTCCGCGCGAATCGGCTGCTCCTCGGCCATCGCCAGCGCCACCTGCAACACGCTGCTCACCTGACGCAAATTGCCCGGCCACGGATGCTGCTCAAATAACCTCAGCACCTCGGCACTCAGCCCGGCCCACTGGTTCGGCTCGCGGTGTTGCTGCCACAGTTGCTGGAACAGCGCCTGCTTGTCGGTACGCTCGCGCAACGGCGGCAATTCCAGGGTCAGGCCGCCGATGCGGTAGTACAAGTCCTCGCGAAAGCGCCCGGCCTGCACCAGCTCGCGCAATGCACGGTTGGTCGCCGAGATGATGCGCAAATCCACCGGGAACACCTCGCTGCTGCCCACCGGTTGCACACAGCGCTCCTGCAACACCCGCAACAGGCGGGCCTGGGTCGGCAACGGCATATCGCCGATCTCGTCGAGAAACAGCGTGCCCTTGTCCGCCTTGCGGATCAGGCCGATGCTGCCTTTCTGGTTGGCGCCGGTGAAGGCGCCTTTTTCGTAGCCGAACAGTTCCGATTCCACCAGCTCTGCGGGGATCGCTGCACAGTTCACCGCGATCAACGCCTGTCGGCTGCGGGAACTGGCCTGGTGCAGGGCTTTGACGAACACCTCTTTGCCTACGCCGGTCTCGCCATGGATCAACAGCGGAATGTCCTTCTCCAACAGGCGCTCGGCCTGGCGCACGGCTTTTTCCACGCGCACATCGCCAAAATGTAGGGTCTGAAGGTTGATCGACGTCGGTGCTGGCGGCGGTTGGCTGAACAGCCGGGCCTGCACCGGCATCTGTTTGGGCCGCTTCAACAGGCACTGGAACCGATTGCGTCCCGCCGCCTGCAAGGCGAAGGGCAGCCCTTCCGGTTGGTTGAGCAACTCCAGCAGCGAGACCTTGAACAGGCTGTCGATCATCACCCGCGACAGGCTGATGCCCAGCAGATTATCTGCGCGCCGATTGGCCGACAGGACCTGGCCGCTTTCATCAAAGATCAGCAGGCCGGCCCATTGGCTGTCGAGGTTGCTCAAGCCGGTGTTGAAGGTCAGTTGGAAGTGTTCGCCGCGAAACAGGTTGAGGATCAGCCGATTCTCCACGGTCTGGCTCATCATCTTGACCATGCCCAGGGTGTGGGAGGGCGGCAGGTAACTGTCGCTGGACACGTCCAGAACGGCGATGATTTCGCGCTGGGCATCGAAAATCGGCGCCGCGGAGCCGGTCATGAAGCGGTTGGCCTTCAGGAAGTGTTCATCGTGTTCAATATGCACGGCCTGGGCGCAGGCCAGTGCGGTGCCGATGGCATTGGTGCCACTGGCGCGTTCCATCCAACTGGCGCCGGGGCTGAAGCCACGGGCCAGCGTGGGTTCGATAAACCGCTGGGTGCCCCACGACGTCAGGACCTGGCCCTGATTGTCGGCCAGCATGATCAGGCAGTTGGAGTTGCTGAGGATATTTTCGTAGTAGGGCAGCACTTCCTGATGAGTGGTCTGCACAAGTGAATGCTGGCTTTCCAGGAGATGGCGAATGCCCTCGGCGGGCAGTTGGTCAAAGCTGGGGGTGCTCTGGTGATCCAGGCCGTAGGCGCGGCAACGGCGCCAGGATTCCTGGATAAGGGTGTCGTGGGTCAAGGGTTCGGCCATCGTGCGACCTTCTTTATTATTGTTGTCGGGTCTTGCGCCATCTAACGTCAGACATCGAACAATGTGGGAGCGGGCTTGCCCGCGATGGCAATGGGTCAGGCACAGCCTCTACAAACTGATGCGCCGCCATCGCGGGCAAGCCCGCTCCCACATTTGATCTTCGTCGCGCATAAAGTGTTGTTCACAACTGTTCATTGTCAATCCCGGCAGTGTTCAATTGTTCAGCCGGATTGTTCACTCCCGAACACCATGATTCGCCCATCTCCTTACACATCAAACAGTTGCGGTTTTGGCACGAAACTCGCTCTGACAACGGACCAGATTCATTCCAATAATAAAAAGGTCGTGTCATGTCATTGACCCTGGAACATGTCTCCCGCGTTGTCGACGGCCAAACCTGGATCGACGACGCCAACCTGCGGTTCGAAGCCGGTTCTTTCAACGTCCTGCTCGGTCGCACCCTATCCGGCAAGACCAGCCTGATGCGCCTGATGGCCGGCCTGGACAAGCCCGACAGCGGCCGCATCCTGATGAACGGCGTGGATGTCACGCAAAAGCCGGTGCGCCTGCGCAATGTGTCGATGGTCTACCAGCAGTTCATCAACTACCCGACCATGACCGTGTTCGAGAACATCGCCTCGCCGTTGCGCCAGGCCGGTGTGTCCCAGGAGGTGATCCAGAGCAAGGTGCTGGAAACCGCCAAGATGCTGCGCATCGAGAAATTCCTGCAGCGTCACCCCCTGGAATTGTCCGGTGGCCAGCAGCAACGTACCGCCATGGCCCGCGCCCTGGTGAAAGACGCTGAACTGATTCTGTTCGATGAGCCGCTGGTCAACCTGGACTACAAACTGCGCGAAGAGCTGCGTCAGGAAATGCGCGAACTGTTCAAGGCGCGCCACACCATCGCGATATATGCCACCACCGAGCCCAACGAGGCCCTGGCCTTGGGTGGCACCACCACCATTCTTCATGAGGGGCGGGTGATCCAAAGCGGCAAGGCCGCCGAGGTCTACCACCAGCCGCAAACTGTCCTCGCCGCTGAGCTGTTCTCCGAGCCGCCGATCAACCTGATGCCAGGGCGCATCAGCGGCAACGAAGTGAGTTTCGCCAACTTCGTGCATTTCCCACTCAATGTTGACCTGCGTCCTATCGGCGAAGGCGAATTCCGCTTTGGCGTGCGCCCCAGCCATATCAGCCTGGTACCCAGTAATGATGATGACCTGGAGCTGGCGGTGACCGTGGAAGTCGCCGAGATCAGCGGCTCGGAAACCTTTCTGCATGTGCGCAGTGAGCACTTCCTGCTGGTGCTGCACCTGCCGGGGGTGCATGAATACGATGTCGACGCGCCGATCCGTGTGTATATCCCCACCCATAAACTGTTTGTGTTCGATGGTCAGGGCCGCTTGGTCCAGGCCCCCGGGCGCCGTGTCGCGAGGGTTGCCTGATGGCCGAGATCCATTTGCGCAACCTGGCCCATAGCTACAGCCCTACGCCCGCTGGGCCAGAAGACTACGCCATTCGGGAAATGAACCATGTGTGGGAGCAGGGCGGTGCCTACGCCTTGCTCGGGCCGTCAGGCTGCGGCAAGTCCACGCTGCTCAATATCATTTCCGGCCTGCTCAGCCCGTCCGAAGGCCAGGTGCTGTTCGATACCCAAGTGGTCAACGACCTTACCCCGGAGAAGCGCAATATCGCCCAGGTGTTCCAGTTCCCGGTGGTGTACGACACCATGACGGTGTTCGACAACCTGGCGTTCCCGCTACGCAACCAGGGCATGGCCGAAGCGAAAATTCACAGCAAGGTGCAGGAGATCGCCGAAGTCCTCGACCTGCAAAACCTGCTGAGCAAAAAAGCCCGCAATCTCACCGCCGACGAAAAACAGAAAGTCTCCATGGGCCGTGGCCTGGTGCGCGATGACGTGTCGGCCATTCTCTTTGATGAGCCGCTGACGGTGATCGACCCGCACCTGAAGTGGAAACTGCGGCGCAAGCTCAAGCAGATTCACGAGCAGTTCAATATCACCATGGTCTACGTCACCCACGATCAACTGGAAGCCTCCACCTTCGCCGACAAGATCGCGGTGATGTATGGCGGGCAGATCGTACAGTTCGGTACGCCGCGTGAATTGTTCGAGCGGCCCAGCCACACCTTTGTCGGTTATTTCATCGGTAGCCCTGGGATGAATCTGATCGAGGTGCAGGCCAAGGCTGGCGGTGTAGGGTTCGCCACTACCCTGTTGCCACTGTCCGAAGCGTTGCAGCAACGTCTCAACGCCACCGACTACAAAAAGCTCCAGGTTGGTATCCGCCCGGAATTTATCCACGTGTGGGACGAGTACAACCCTGACGCCCTGCAAGCCGACGTCGTCCATGTGGAAGACCTCGGCACCTACAAGATCATGACCCTCAACCTCGACGGCGCCACCCTCAAGGTGCGGCTGGCCGAGGACAAGCCGGTGCCGGAAGGCAAGGCTTCCATCAGCTTCCCCGCGCAATGGCTGATGCTCTACGCCGACGATTACCTGCTGGAGGTGGCGCCATGAACAAGGTGCAGAACAACAAGGCCTGGTGGCTGGTGTTGCCGGTGTTCCTGCTGGTGGCGTTCAGTGCGGTGATCCCGATGATGACCGTGGTCAACTATTCGGTGCAGGACATTTTCGACCAGTCCAGCCGCTATTTTGTCGGGGCCGACTGGTACAAGCAGGTGCTGCTCGACCCGCGCCTGCACGACTCGCTGCTGCGCCAGTTCATCTACTCGGCCTGCGTGCTGTTGATCGAGATCCCACTGGGCATCGCCATCGCCCTGACCATGCCCACCAAGGGCCGCTGGTCCTCGCTGGTGCTGATCATCCTCGCCATTCCCTTGCTGATTCCGTGGAACGTGGTCGGCACTATCTGGCAGATTTTTGGCCGTGCCGACATCGGCCTGCTGGGCTCGACCCTCAACGCCCTGGGCATCAGCTACAACTACGCTGCCAACACCATGGACGCCTGGGTCACCGTACTGGTGATGGATGTGTGGCATTGGACCTCGCTGGTAGCGCTGCTGTGCTACTCAGGTTTAAGGGCCATTCCGGACGTGTACTACCAGGCTGCGCGGATTGATCGTGCATCGGCCTGGGCGGTGTTCCGACATATCCAGTTGCCGAAGATGAAAAGCGTGCTGCTGATCGCGGTGATGCTGCGCTTCATGGACAGCTTCATGATCTACACCGAACCCTTCGTGCTCACCGGCGGCGGGCCGGGTAATGCCACCACTTTCCTGAGCCAGACGCTTACCCAGATGGCCGTCGGCCAATTCGACCTGGGCCCGGCGGCGGCGTTTTCCCTGGTGTACTTCCTGATCATCCTGTTGGTGTCCTGGCTGTTCTACACCGCCATGACCCATTCCGACGCCAACCGCTGAGGCCGCCAACATGAGCAAGCGCAAGCTGATTCCACTACTCGTTTACATCCTGTTCCTGCTGGTGCCGATCTACTGGCTGCTGAACATGTCCTTCAAGAGCAACACCGAAATCCTCGGCGGCCTGACCCTGTTTCCGCAGGATTTCACCCTGGCCAACTACAAGGTGATCTTCACCGACCCGAGCTGGTACACCGGCTACCTCAACTCGCTGTACTACGTGAGCCTGAACACCGTGATCTCCCTGAGCGTGGCGTTACCAGCGGCGTATGCGTTCTCGCGCTATCGCTTCCTGGGTGACAAGCACCTGTTCTTCTGGCTGCTGACCAACCGCATGGCGCCGCCGGCAGTGTTCCTGCTGCCGTTCTTCCAGCTGTATTCATCCATTGGCCTGTTCGACACGCACATCGCCGTGGCCCTGGCCCATTGCCTGTTCAACGTGCCGTTGGCGGTATGGATCCTGGAAGGCTTCATGTCCGGCGTACCCAAGGAAATCGACGAAACCGCCTACATCGATGGCTATAGTTTTCCCAAGTTCTTCGTGAAGATTTTTATCCCGCTGATTGGCTCCGGTATCGGCGTCACGGCGTTTTTCTGTTTCATGTTTTCCTGGGTCGAACTGCTGCTGGCGCGCACGCTCACCTCGGTCAACGCCAAGCCCATCGCAGCGGTGATGACCCGCACGGTGTCGGCGTCCGGCATTGATTGGGGCGTGCTGGCAGCGGCGGGGGTGTTGACCATCCTGCCGGGCATGCTGGTGATCTGGTTTGTACGCAACCACGTGGCCAAGGGCTTTGCCCTGGGCCGGGTCTAGAGGAGTCGATGATGGAATGGATGGCCTGGACCACCCCCACTGCGCTGTTCTTTGGCGGCATTGCCCTGATTCTGGCGGGCATGACCACTTGGGAATTACGTTCGCCGAGTATCCCGCGGCGCGGTTTGCTGCCGATCAGCACCACCCGTGGGGATCGCTTGTTTATCGGTCTTCTCGGTAGCGCCTACCTGCATTTGCTGGTCATTGGCGTTACCGACTGGAGTATCTGGGTGGCGTCCGCGCTCTCCCTTGTTTGGCTGTTGAGTGTGATGCGTTGGGGCTAGCAAGCTCGCTCCTGCAAGCCCCGTTTGAAACTAACCTGGAGGTCTCTATGTTGAATAAAAACAATAAGCTGCGACATAGCATTTCATTGGCCGCCGTACTGGCCCTCAGTGGTTTGAGCGCTTCGGCCTGGGCTGATGCGTATGAAGATGCCGCGAAAAAATGGATCGGCAGCGAGTTCAAACCCTCGACCCTTACCGAAGCCCAGCAGTTGGAGGAGTTGAAGTGGTTTATCAAGGCGTCGGAGCCGTTCCGTGGGATGAAGATCAACGTGGTGTCTGAAACCCTCACCACCCACGAGTACGAATCCAAGGTGCTGGCCAAGGCCTTCAGTGAAATCACCGGCATCAAGCTGACCCACGACCTGCTGCAGGAAGGCGACGTGGTGGAGAAGCTGCAAACCCAGATGCAATCCGACAAGAATATCTATGACGGCTGGGTCAACGATTCCGACTTGATCGGTACGCACTTTCGCTACGGCAAGACCGAGTCCATCACCGACCTGATGGCCAACGAAGGTAAGGATTTCACCTCGCCCACCCTGGACCTCAAGGACTTTATCGGCCTGTCTTTCACCACCGCGCCGGACGGCAAGATCTACCAGTTGCCCGACCAGCAGTTCGCCAACCTCTACTGGTTCCGCGCCGACTGGTTCGAGCGGCCGGAGCTGAAGGCCAAGTTCAAGGAGAAATACGGCTACGACCTGGGCGTGCCGGTGAACTGGTCGGCTTATGAAGACATCGCCAAGTTCTTCAGCGAAGACGTCAAGGAAATCGACGGCAAGCGCATTTATGGGCACATGGACTACGGCAAGAAAGACCCGTCCCTGGGATGGCGTTTCACCGATGCCTGGTTCTCCATGGCCGGCGGCGGCGACAAAGGCTTGCCCAACGGCTTGCCGGTGGACGAGTGGGGCATCCGTGTAGAGGATTGCCACCCGGTGGGCTCCAGCGTCACCCGCGGCGGCGACACCAACGGCCCGGCGGCGGTATTCGCCACGCAGAAATACGTGGACTGGATGAAAGCCTACGCGCCACCGGAAGCGGCGGGCATGACCTTCTCCGAATCCGGCCCGGTGCCGTCCCAGGGCAACATCGCCCAGCAGATCTTCTGGTACACCGCGTTTACCGCCGACATGGTCAAGCCGGGCCTGCCGGTGGTGAATGCCGATGGTACGCCGAAATGGCGCATGGCACCGTCCCCAGTCGGGCCGTATTGGGAAAAGGGCATGAAGAAGGGCTATCAGGACGTAGGTTCCTGGACCTTCCTCAAGTCCACGCCCGAAAAGCAGAAACTCGCGGCCTGGCTCTACGCGCAATTCGTGACCTCAAAAACCGTGTCGCTGAAGAAAACCATCGTTGGCCTGACGCCGATTCGTGAGTCCGATATCAACTCCCAGGCCATGACCGACATGGCGCCCAAACTCGGTGGCCTGGTGGAGTTCTACCGCAGCCCGGCCCGCACCGAGTGGTCCCCGACGGGCACCAACGTGCCGGACTACCCGCGCCTGGCGCAACTGTGGTGGAGCAACATCGCCGCAGCGGCCAGCGGCGAGAAAACCCCGCAACAGGCGCTGGACAACCTGGCCAAGGAGCAGGATGCGATCATGACGCGCCTGGAACGCTCCAAGGTGCAACCGGTGTGCGGCCCGAAAATGAACCCCGAGCGTGACGCGCAATACTGGTTTGACCAGCCGGGCGCGCCGAAGCCGAAACTGGCCAACGAGAAGCCCAAGGGCGAAACCGTGAACTACAACGACCTGCTCAAGCAGTGGGAGGCGGCACGTAAGTAATTTCGCTGAATGAGCTGAACACAACGGCACGCTTGCGTGCCGTTGTTTTTTTTTGTGGGTGAGCCACCTGCATTTCATCTGGTGCTCCGAGACAGCTTGCTAGCTTGGGACTAAACTGCTGAGCATTCATACAGGAGGTCATCTTATGGGTGTTCCACTTTCCCCAATTGTTTCCGAATTTGAAACCGAGGAGCAGGCGAATAGTCATGATCTTTGGTTTCGCGCCAAAGTCGAAAAAAGCTTGGCCAACCCCGGACCCGGTGTACCCCATGACGAAGTCATGGCGAGGGTCGAGGCGATTATCCTTGAAGCAGAACGCAAGCAGTGGGCCAAAGCCTGATGTTAAGCGTTGTTTGGCTTGATGAGGCTATCAGCGACCTGATTGACATCGTTACTTTCATTGCAGAAGAGAATCCTGGGGCGGCGCGACGTATCAAGACACGTCTTGAAGGTGCGCCTCTGCCACTGACCGAGCATCCTTACCTGTATCCGAACGGCCGTGTGCCCGGTACGCGGGAGGTCGTCGTTCACCCCAATTACGTCCTAGTGTATCGAGTAACAGCAGAGCGCATCGAGATAGTCAACGTGTTGCACGCTCGGCAAGAGTATCCCTGATTTTCTCCTCATATCGCGTGAGGCACGATTTGGTGACCCAATGTCCCCATCGCAATAGCACCGCGACCGCTTGTCCCCACGTTAACAATCCAATCTGAATTTTCCGCACATCTCAAGGTTCTGCATCTTAGAAGCGCATGTTTTCAAGCGCTATTGCAGGGCCACCTTGTGGGAGGCCCGTTGTAACGGACTTTGCGGAAACTGCCATCATGACACTCCTCACAGCGCTGTCAGGCCAGCCGGCCTCTCTCACCGACTCGGCCCAGGGCCGCCATCAACGGGTCTACCAACAGCTGCATGGCGAAACCCAAGACGCCACCGAACTGGCGCGTGAATACCTGCACGATCAATTGGCCCTGGTAGAGGCAACCGATTGCGACTTGCCAGAGGCGCCCGAACAGCTGATGGCCTGGGTCGAGCAACGCTGCGCCGAGGTGGCCCAGGCCTATGCCGACTATCTGGAACAGCGTCGAAACGGTGGGCCACGGCGGTATTTCCAAAACAAGGCCCATGCTTTGTACTTTCTTCAGTGCGTGGCGCCGACCAAACAGGTCGACGGCGCCTGGCTCTATGGCTTGCTGCGCTATTGGCAAGACCAGCGCTTCGACGGCCTGCTCACCACTTACCTGGAAGAATTGGGCGACGGTGAAGCTGCGCAGAACCATGTGGTGATCTACCGCAAGTTGCTCAGCGAGCACGATGCCGACAGCGAAGCCGGCCTTGAGGATGAGCATTACCTGCAGGGCGCGCTGCAACTGGCGCTGGGTGTGTGCGCCGACGAGTTCCTGCCCGAGGTCATTGGCTTCAACCTCGGTTACGAACAGCTGCCGCTGCACCTGTTGATCACGGCCTATGAACTCAGTGAACTGGGTATCGACCCCTATTACTTCACGCTGCATGTCACCATCGACAACGCCAGCAGTGGCCATGCGAGCAAGGCGGCGCTATCGGTGCTGAACCTGTTGCCGCTGGGCGAGGGCAGGGCAGACTTCTATCGCCGTGTGGCCGCAGGCTACCGTCTGAATGATCTGGGGCCGGGTACTACGTCTGTGATCAAACAGTTCAACCTGCAGGACGAGGTGGTGGCGATGCTTGAGCGCAAGCGCGCCTTCGGCCAGCACATGCATTCGGACTATTGCCGCTTTGAAGGGCAGACCGTCAACCAATGGCTGGCCCGGCCTGGGCAGATCGGCGCTTTCCTCAAGGCCCTCGAAGACAAAGGCTGGATCAAGCACAACCAGGACCCCACCAACAGTCGCTTCTGGCAATTGATCGAGGGCGCTGGCGCCGCGATGTTCGGAGTGTTCAGCGGTTTTGAAAAACAACTGATCCATGACTGGATTGCGGGTGAATGGGTTGCCAGCGAACGCGTGCCGCCCGTGCGGCCGGGACGCGGCAGCCGGTTTTCCCGCGAGCAGCATCGTCCAGCGGACCCGGATACCCAGGCTTTGGCGGAGTCATTGTGCAACTTGCCCGATGAGCAACAGCTCAATGCACTGATCCCGTGGCTGTCGGCACGCCGTCATTGCACGCCTGCCGGGCTGTATGCCACTCGCCGCTTTATCCAACTGCGTGCGCGCCTGCGCTAAGGAATGTGCCTATGTCTGCGCAACAACTGGCTGATCGTGCCTTGTTGAATCTGGGCCGGGGGTTGAAGGAGGGTGGTTATCGCTTTATCACGCCAACGCCCTTGACCCATGAGCGTGTCTATCGGCGGCTGGCGACGCCCCTGGCAATGACGCTGCGCGATGTGTTCGGTTGGTCGATGCCGTTCGATCAAGGCCTGTTGCCCGAGGCCCTGCGTGGAGAATTGCAGCAAGCGGATGTGATCGAAAAGCACGGCGCGCTATGGCGCAGCGCAGTGCGATGGTCGAGCCTCGACGAGCTGCTGTTCGCCCATTCGCCTTATCCCACCGACCAGGCGGACGCGGTGTTTTTCGGCCCCGATAGCTATCGCTTTGCCCAGGTAATCGAAGCTTACCTGCAACAACGTTTCGAGCCGCTCAAGCGCGCCGTGGACATCGGCTGTGGCGCCGGCGTCGGCGCGCTGGTGATTGCTAAAGCCCGGCATGACGCCCAGGTGCTGGCGGTGGATATCAACCCCCGTGCCCTGCGCATGACCGCGGTGAATGCCGAGCTGGCCGCGCTGAATAACGTCAGCGTGTACCACAGTGACGTGCTGGCCAGTGTGGAGGGCGAATTCGACCTGATCGTCGCCAACCCGCCGTACATGAAAGATGACCGCCAGCGCGCCTATCGCCATGGCGGCGGCGCCTTGGGGGAGCAGTTGTCGCTGCGCATCGTCAGTGAGTCCATCGGGCGCCTGGCCCTGGGCGGTAGCCTGCTGCTGTATACCGGGGTGGCGATGGTGGCCGGCAGCGACCCTTTCCTGGAGGCGGTCAAGCCACTGCTAGGCAGCGACGCCTACGGCTGGACCTACCGCGAACTGGACCCGGACGTTTTCGGTGAAGAACTGGAAAAGCCCGGCTATGAGCAGGTGGAGCGCATCGCCGTGGTCGCACTGACTGTCACCCGATTGCGCTGAATACCCGATGCTCACCTTTGGCATTGAAGAGGAATACTTCATCACCGACCTGCACAGCCGCCAGATGGTCGGCGAGCCCTCGGCGGCGGTGCTGGCAGCCTGCCGCGAAGCGATTGGCGCAGGCTTCTCGTTTGAGATGTTCCAGGGCCAGATCGAGGCGGCCTCTCCGGTGTTCACCTCCAGCGCCGAAGCGGCGGACTACTTCCGAGCAGTACGCCGCAACCTGGCGCAATCCCTGGCTGAGTTCGGCCTCGGTGTGGTGTGCGCCGGCAGCCATCCCCTGGCCGATTGGCGTGGGCAACAGCCGACCGATCAGGCGCATTTCCGGCAACTGTTCGACGATATTCAATATGTAGCGCGGCGCAGTGTGTTGTGCGGGCTGCATGTGCATGTGCAGGTGCCGCAAACGCTGGACCGTATCGCGGTGATGAACCAGGTGTCGCCGTGGCTGCCGTTGTTGCTGCTGCTCAGTTGCTCATCGCCTTTCTGGGACGGCGCGCCCAGCGGCTTCATGAGCTACCGCCAGGCCGCGTGCGACGAGTGGCCCCGCATGGGCGTGCCGGAGCACTTTAGCGACTGGGCCGAGTACCTGCGCTACCTGGCCCTTTTGCAGCGCATCGGCGCGATCAAGGCCGATGGCAATGGCTGGTGGGGCATTCGCCCGGCGGCGCGTTACCCCACCCTGGAACTGCGCATGACCGACGCCTGCCCACGGCTGGCGGACGCCTTGGCCCTCGCCACGCTGTTTCGGGTGATGGTTACCCATGCCTGCGCGATGCAGCGCCCTGGAGCCAGGTTCAGTGCCGAGGCGCGCTGGCTGCTCAAGGAGAATCGCTGGCAGGCCAAGCGTTATGGGGCCGCTGGTACCTTTGCGTTGGACGACACCGGCACCCTGGGCAGCGCTGAGCAATGGCTGCAATACGCCCGACAGACCTTTGCCGCCACCGCAGAGGCCATGGGCGAGCCGCTGTTGTTCGATACCTTGGATGCCTTGCTGCAACGCGGCAACAGCGCGACTGAGCAGTTGCGCTGGCACGCCCAGGCCCAGGCCAGCGGCGCCGATGCAATTGCCAGCGTGCGCCAGGTAGTCGACCTGCTGTTGGCCCAGACGCGCGGCGACCATTGATCGGGTGTCGCTCTACGTCGAAGGAACACTGAGGGGCTGCTCTGTCCTTAATTAGTAACCCCTCAACGGCAGGAGCGCAGAGCATGCGAGCGATGACTTACCAGGGCGCACACAAGGTGCAGGTGGATACCGTGCCCGATCCGATCATTGAACAACCCGACGACATTATTTTGCGGGTCACCGCCACTGCGATCTGTGGCTCGGACCTGCACCTGTACCGGGGCAAGATCCCGACCGTGGAGCACGGCGATATCTTCGGCCATGAGTTCATGGGCATCGTCGAAGAAACCGGCCCGGCCGTTACTGCCGTGCAACCCGGCGACCGTGTGGTGATTCCGTTTGTGATTGCCTGTGGCGATTGTTTCTTCTGCCAGCTCCAGCAATTCGCCGCTTGCGAAACCACCAACGATGGGCGCGGTGCGATCCTGAATAAAAAAGCCATCCCGCCGGGTGCCGCGCTGTTCGGCTACAGCCGTTTGTATGGCGGCATTCCCGGCGGCCAGGCGGAGTGGGTGCGGGTGCCCAAGGCCAACACCGGGCCGTTCAAGGTGCCCGGCACCCTGGCGGATGAGAAGGTGCTGTTCCTCTCCGATATCCTGCCTACCGCCTGGCAGGCGGTGACCAATGCTGGCATCGGCAAAGGTTCCAGCGTGGCCATCTATGGCGCCGGGCCCGTGGGCCTGCTCAGTGCGGCTTGCGCGCAGATGCTGGGCGCCGAGCAGATCTTCATGGTCGACGACCATCCGTATCGTTTGGCCTACGCGCAGAAAACCTACGGCGTGATCCCGATCAACTTCGAAGAAGACGATGACCCGGCTGACACCATCATCCGCCAGACCGCCGGCATGCGCGGCGTCGATGGCGTGGTGGACGCGGTGGGGTTCGAGGCCAAGGGCAGCACCACGGAAACCCTGCTCACTGCCCTCAAGGTCGAAGGCAGCAGCGGCAAGGCTCTGCGCCAGTGCATCGCCGCCGTACGCCGTGGCGGCGTGGTCAGCGTCGCCGGGGTGTATGCCGGGTTTATCCATGGCTTCATGTTCGGCGATGCCTTCGACAAGGGCCTGACCTTCAAGATGGGCCAGACCCATGTGCAGCGGTTCTTACCGGAGTTGTTGGAGCATATCGAGCTGGGGCATCTGCACCCGGAGGCGATCATCACTCACAGGCTGCCCCTGGAACAGGCGGCGCGGGGGTATGAGCTGTTTGATAAAGCCGAGGAGGAGTGCCGCAAGGTGATCCTGCTACCGGGTGGGAGCGACCGGCCGCTGACCGAGCCAGTGGACGAACTGACCCCTGAGTTGCGCGTACAAGGTGTTCCCGGGTTCTAGGCCAATAACCGGAAAAATGTGGGAGCTGGTTTGCCTGCTATAGCGGTGGTTCAGTTGAATATTCAGTGACTGACACACCGCCTTCGCGGGCAAGCCCGCTCCCACAGGGGATCTGTGCCGGGCGCTGATTTTGTGGGCAATGCATGACCAATGTGGGAGCTGGCTTGCCTGCGAAGGCGGTGTGACAGTCACTGCATCTGTGACTGCACTACCGCTTTCGCAGGCAAGCCAGCTCTCACATGGATTTTCTTTGCTTTGACAGTGGTGTTTCCCACATTAACCGGTGTCAGGCTGCGGCTTGCGGCTGGATGCGCAATTGGCCTTCGACATCCTTGACCAACCCACTGGCGACAAACAGCGGCGCCAGGCGTTTGTGCAACTGTGGCTCGACAAACTCGTTGACTGTGTCCAGCGCCAACACGCCACTGAGCGGCAGCTCGGCCTTGGTGTACGACAACCATGCCTTCTTCAACGCCATCAACACATCACTGCCCGCCGTCGAAGCGAAGCGACGGTGCAGGGGCTTGGTGTCGAAGGTGAAGGTGTGTTGGAACTCATAACCGCTTTCATCGCCGCCGTTGGCCGTGCAGCGCACGCAGGTGCAAGGGCCGTCACCGAAGGCGCTGCGCAGGTAGGCGTTGAAGTCCACCACGGGCTTGAGTGACAGGCGCTTATCAACCTCGAACAGGTCCCCGGTCATTTTTTCGTCAGTGTTCAACGTCCATTCCTCGCAGTCGGTTGCTGTGTTTCAAAGCGCGGCACAATACCAGCCGAGCGTCGGTTTGGGGATTATTTGCGTCGTGAGGGAGGGTCAGCGGAAGAATTCACCGGGGGTGGAATCGAACTGCTGACGAAATGCATTGATAAAGGCTGAGGTCGATTCATAGCCACACCCCAATGCCACATCCGTCACCCGCTCGCCTTGTTCCAGGGCGGGCAGAGCGCTCAACAGGCGCAGGCGCTGGCGCCATGCGCGAAACGTCAGCCCGGTGTCACTCAGGAACACCCGACTCAGGGTCTTTTCACTCACCTCCAGCTTTCGGCTCCACTCGCCCAACGTCGTCTGCTGCTCGGGATGCAGGTTGAGGCTGCGGTAGATCTGTCGCAGCCGTGGGTCGTGAGGCAGTGGCAACATCAAATCCACCTGGGGTGCGGCGGCGAGCTGATCGAGCAGTACCTGAGCCAGGCGCCCGTCCGGCCCGTCCTCGGTATATTCCACCGGCAATTGGCTGAAGTTGCGGATCAGCTCGCGTAGCAAACTGCTCACCTCCAGCACCTGGCAACGCTCGGCGGCCCAGGCGGTGACGCTGCAATCGAGGTATAAGCTGCGCATTTCCGTATGGGGTGAACTGAACACCCGATGGGGCATGCCGGCCGGAATCCACACCGCGCGCTGCGGTGGTGCGACGAAACGGCCAACGCTGGTCTGGATCTCCAGCACTCCGGAAATCGCGTAGGACAGCTGCACCCACGGGTGGCTGTGGCGTCGCGTCAGCGCACGGTTGGGCAAGGATTCAGTACGCCCGTACACCGGCCTCGGCAGGCTGGAAAGCCCTGGGACACTGCGGCGAACGGCTTTTTCATGTCCTTTAGGCGGCATTTACTGGCTCATTGGCGTTAGTCGGTAACAGGTGGTTACGTTAGAGTCGTCGCGACGCTCTTGGCAACCCCTGGAAGAATTGCTTATGACCCGGCCCCGGTTTCTCCCCGACAACTTCACCCTCACTCTGATCGCCACCGTGATCCTCGCCTCACTGCTGCCCGCCAGCGGCCAGACCGCCGTGGCGTTCGGCTGGGTCACCAACCTGGCCATCGCGCTGCTGTTTTTCCTGCACGGCGCCAAGCTGTCGCGCAAGGCTATCGTCGCCGGTGCCGGCCACTGGCGTTTGCATTTGCTGGTGTTCAGCCTGACCTTCGTACTATTTCCGTTGTTGGGCCTGGCGCTCAAGCCAGTGCTGTCGCCGTTGATCGGCAACGAGCTGTACATGGGCATGCTCTACCTCTGCGCCTTGCCGGCCACTGTGCAATCGGCGATTGCCTTTACCTCCCTGGCCCGCGGCAACATCCCGGCGGCCATCTGCAGCGCGGCGGCGTCCAGCCTGTTCGGCATCTTCCTGACGCCGCTGCTGGTAGCGCTGCTGCTCAACGTGCATGGGGATGGCGGCTCCACAGTCGATGCGATTGTCAAAATCAGCGTGCAGTTGTTGCTGCCGTTCATTGCCGGGCAGATTGCCAGCCGATGGATCGGTGGCTGGGTCGGGCGTAACAAAGCCTGGCTGAAATTCGTCGACCAGGGCTCGATTCTGCTCGTGGTCTACGGGGCTTTCAGCGAGGCGGTCAACGAAGGCATCTGGCACCAGATCCCGCTGTGGGAGTTGGGCGGCTTGGTGGTGGCTTGCTGCGTGCTGCTGGCCCTGGTATTGGTGGCGTCTACGCTGCTGGGCAAGGCGTTTGGCTTTAACCAGGAAGACCGCATCACCATCTTGTTCTGTGGTTCGAAGAAAAGCCTGGCGACCGGCGTGCCGATGGCGCAGGTGCTGTTTGCCGGGGCGAGCATGGGCGTGTTGATTTTGCCGTTGATGCTGTTTCACCAGATCCAGTTGATGGTCTGCGCGGCGTTGGCCCAACGCTATGCCCAGCGGCCGGAGAGCATCCCGAGTTAATGGGGCAGGTGGATCCGTGATGCACCTCTCATTCGCGGGTAAATAAGCTCAAGTTAACCGGCGTGACGACGACTTACTTCTTAACTAACCCAAGAAGGAGTGTCGGCATGAACGTTCGTCGTGTAGCGGTAATGACTGGCCTTCTGGGGCTGTGGGCAAGTACCTGCGGCGCCGCACAAACCGTGGGGCAGGGCACCATCAGGTTCAGCGGCGCCATTGTCGAGTCAGGGTGTGCGACAAATGCGCGCAGCGGTTCGGTGATGGAACTGCGCGGCTGTGCCCAATCCAGTCGTGGCAGCCGAATCGAGGTGCGCAGTGTGGTGCCGGTTGTCAGTGTCGATGCACCCCATGTGCGGCTGGTGGCGGACAGCGGCAAGGGGCGCTATTACGATCAGCGCTATGTGTTGGTAGACAGCGCCGGCAAGCTTATCCAGTCAGGCAACTACATCATTACCATGACTTCGCCGTAGGCCGCCGGGCGACGATCCGCAGCAACAGCGGTGCGAGAAACCTATAGAATGCTCGGCGGCGGCGCTTGTCCTGGGTGGCCGCTTGATCACCGTCAGAGTACCGCGCCCGTCAATGAGCCTTTCAGCCGCAACCCCACAAGCCAATTGGCAACCGGTCATCGCCCTTGCGCTGGCCGCGTTTGTGTTCAATACCACCGAATTTGTCCCCGTCGGGCTGCTCAGCGCCATTGGTGCCAGCTTTGATATGCCCGTGGCCAGCGTCGGCCTGATGCTCACCATCTACGCGTGGATCGTGTCGCTGACCTCGCTGCCGGTGATGCTACTGACCCGCAACGTCGAACGGCGCAAGCTGCTGATCGTATTGTTCGGTCTGTTTATTGCCAGCCATATTCTCTCTAGCGTGGCCACCAGCTTCGGCTTGCTGATGGTCAGTCGTGTCGGCATTGCCCTGGCCCATGCGTTGTTCTGGTCGATCACGGCTTCGCTGGCTGTACGCCTGGCGCCAGAGGGCAAGCAGGTGCAGGCCCTTGGCTTGCTGGCCACCGGCACATCCCTGGCGATGGTGTTGGGCATTCCCTTGGGCCGCCTGTTGGGCGAGGCCATGGGCTGGCGCACTACCTTCCTGGTGATCGCCGCGTTCGCCGCCGCCCTGGTGTTCTGGCTGGGGCGCACCTTGCCGCTGCTGCCCAGCCAGAACTCCGGCTCCCTGCGCAGTCTGCCGCTGCTGTTCAAGCGTCCTGCGCTGGTGGCGCTCTATGTGCTGACCGCAATGACCGTTACCGCGCAATTCACCGCCTACAGCTACATCGAACCCTTCGTCGAAGGCGTCGCCGGCCTGGGCGGCAGTGCCGTGACCCTGATCCTGCTGGTGTTCGGTGGTGCTGGCATCATCGGCTCGTTGTTGTTCAGCCTGGTGCATCGCCTCAACCCCCACCTGTTCGTGATCGGCGCAGTGTCTATCCTCGCCGCGTGCCTGGCGCTGATGCTGCCGTTGAGCGGCGCCGAGTCTTACCTGGTGGGGCTGAGTATTTTCTGGGGCATGGCGATCATGGGCTTTGGCCTGGCCATGCAGTCCAAGGTGCTGGTGCTGGCACCGGACGCCACCGATGTGGCCATGGCGATGTTTTCCGGGATCTACAACATCGGCATCGGCGGCGGCGCGTTGATGGGCAGCTGGGTAGGCAGCCACTTCGGCTTCGCCTGGATCGGCGCGGCGGGCGGTTTGCTGGCGGGGTTGGCGTTGGTGGGGTATTGCCTGGCGATTCGGCGGTTTGGGCAGGGTGGTGCCCCGATGCCAAGCTGATCGCCCCGTATCCACCGGATAACTGCAGACTTAATGTGGGAGCTGGCTTGCCTGCGATGGCGGTGTGTCAGCCACTGCATCTGTTGCTGCGCGACCGCTTTCGCAGGCAAGCCAGCTCCCACATTTGATCTTCACTGCCTTGAGCAATGCGTTCGCTTAACTGACTGTCCTACGCCACCGGAATCAACGGATCCGCCGCCGCCAGTGCCACTGCTCTATCCGCCGCCGGTGGGTAGATCCACACGCTATTGATCTGCTGTTTGAGTTCCTTGGCTTCCTGGCCCACCAGCTTGAGCTGACGGTCCCAGCCTTCGGTGTACACCGCGCCCCAAGCGCCGAGGTCGAGGCAGGTCACGTATTTGGGTTGGCTGTAGGCCATGGGGGCCACGCCGATCAGATCGGCGGCGACGTTGTTGCCGGCGTAGCGGCCCAGGGCGATAGCGTGCTGGCAGGACATGGCAGCGAAGTTGCCCAGCGCGTCTGTGGCGGCGTAGGCCACGTCGCCAGCGGCGAAGATGGCAGCCTGGCCCTTGACCTTGAGGTGGGCGTCCACGTGCAGGCGGCCCTGGGGATCGCGGGTGCCCTCAACCTGTTCGGTCAGCGGGTTGGCGCGAAAGCCGATGGTCCAGATCACGGTGCTTGATTCAATCCGCTGCCCATCTGCCAGGGTCACGCCACCGGCATCCACCGAGGCGACCGAGGTGTTCAGTACCCATTCAATCCCCAGCTCGCGGCTGGCTTCGATGATCGAGGGGCGTATGCCATCGCCCATCGACGCGGCAATCTGCGGCCCGCGGTCGACCACGATCACACGGATGTTGGCCGTCTCACCCAGTGCCGCACGCAGGCGCGCCGGCATTTCGGTGGCGGTCTCGATACCGGTAAAGCCGCCGCCGGCCACCACTACGGTATTGCGGGCCGGACTGTCGGGCAGATTTTTGAGGGCCTTGATATGGGCCTCAAGGCGCGCGGCGTCTTCGATCTGATCCACATCGAACACATGCGCAATGCCGTCCATGTCTGGGCGGTTCAAGCGGCTGCCGGCAGCCACTACCAGGCGGTCGTAGCTGAGGGTGGCCGGGATGCCGGCCGCGTTGCGGTAGGTCACTTGCTTATTAGTGGCGTCGATGCTGTCGGCGGCGCCTGGCACAAAGGTCACGCCCACAGCGTCGAACAGCGCATCAAGCGGGGCCAGCATGGTATGCACATCGGGCTCGTAGAACCGCGGGCGGATACGCAGTTCTGCTTGGGGGGCGAGCAGGCTGATACGCACATCGTTGCGGTCGTGTTTATCCAATAGCCGAGCGGCGCTCAAGGCGCTCCACACGCCACCAAACCCAGCGCCGATGATCAGAATATGTTGTTTCATGGGGTTGCTCCAGAGACCAGGTAAGCCGCAAGGCATTGCCGGATCACTGTAAAAGCAGCAGGGCCTGTCCGAAAGGACATATAACCCTGGATGACTGCCGCCTCTGCCGGCCTAGCGGGAAAAGCGCTCGCGGTAGTCGCGCGGTGAGATGGCCAGGTGGCGGTGGAAGGTGCAGCGCATGTGTTCTTCGTCGCCAAACCCGCACAGCCCGGCGATCTGCTCGATGCTACGCTGGGAGTCTTCAAGCATGCGGCGCGCCGCTTCCATGCGAAACAGCTCAATGGCCTTGGCCGGGGTGCGACCGGTTTTTTGCTTATAGACCCGGGCAAAATTGCGTGGGCTCATATGGCTCTGCGCGGCCAAGCGTTCGACGCTGAGGTCACTGTCGCGCAGGTTGTCGCTGATCCAGGCATGCAGCGCATCAAAGCCGGCGCTGTCGGCGGTTTGCGCTTGCAGCACCTGGCTGAACTGCGCCTGGCCACCGGGGCGCTTGAGGAACACCACCAGTTCGCGTGCCACTTGCAGCGCCACTTCGCGCCCGCAGTCGGCCTCCACCAGCGCGAGCGCCAGGTCGATCCCGGCACTGACGCCCGCCGAGGTCCACACCTGGCCCTGCTGCACGAAGATCGCGTCCACGTCCACCTCGATGCTCGGGAAGCGTTGCTTGAGCAGCTCGCACATGGCCCAATGCGTCGCCGCGCGGCGACCCTCCAGCAAGCCCGCCAACGCCAGCAAAAATGTGCCGCTGCACACCGACGCGGTACGTCGCGCCTGACCGGAGGCGTTGCGCAGCCAGTCCACCAGCGCAGTATTGTCCAGCATGGCTTGCTCAATGGCGGGCGCGCCGGGTACCACCAGGGTGTCGATGGTGGCTGGGTCCAACTGCGCTAAAGCCACAGTGTCGACGCTCAAGCCTTCGGCGGTTGGCATCAGCCCGCCCGCCAGGCTGGCATTGTGCAGCACATAACCTTGCAAACCGCGTTCGGCCATGGCCTTGGTGGCGGCCCAGAACACCGTTTGCGCGCCGGTCAGGTCGAGCAAACCCATCTGCGGATACGTCAGGAACACCAAGGTGCGCGGTTGGGCCAATGGGGAGAGTAGGGTCATACGCTGGCCAGTTGCTCGATCTGGCTCAAGGTGCGCAAGTGTGCACCCATGCCCCTGGTAAATGGCTTGAGTTGTTCAAGTTTGGACGTCATGACAGTGGTCTCCGGTAAAGGGGCAGAGCGCTGTTTTACCATGCCCCCCAGACAGTTTAAGCCGTCGCACAGCGTTTGGTCTTGGTTGAACAGTGTTTTGGCAAGGCCCTTCTGCGAATGTCGGTCAGGATTCACCTTGCTGGTCGGCTCTGTTTGTTACTATCGCCATCCCGTCACCCGGAGTCGCCGCCCTATGCAACACCAGTGGGATGAAATGCACCGCACCCGCAAGCCCACGTTCGTCCTGTGTGGCGAGCCCCAGGGGGATGTGCTCAATCTCTATGTTCACGGTTACTCGGCGTTCTTCAACCGCCAGCAACTGGGCAACTTCAAGCAGCAGTTGGCGGGTATCGAAGGTTCGACCAACTTGATGCTGTTCTGGCCGGCGGGGCATTTTCTGGAAAACCTGTTTGCACCGTTCAAGGACGTGCTCGCCTCGCTGCTCGGCGGTGGCGGCCTGGGCGCGGCGACGGTGGGCGTGGGCAAGGCTATTGCCTATTTTCTCGACCATTACAAAAGTGTCGAGGCACGGGTGGATGAAGTGGCCAAGACCTTGTTGCCCGAACTGGCCGGCTACCTGCACAACCAGGCGCTGCCGGTGCGGCGCATCAACCTGATCGGCCATTCCCTGGGCGCACGCATTCTGGTCAAGAGCCTGCTGGCCAGCCCCGAGATCGCTCGCGAACTGCCGTTGAATAACCTGTTGTTGATGGGTGGGGCGATCTGTACCTCGAGCCCCTGGGACGAGGTGTCGGCGCCGCTGAAGGGGCGGTTGATCAACTGCCATTCCAGCAAGGACTGGGCGCTGGCCATGAAGCCCGATACCGAGCGTTGCATCGGCCGCTATGCGATTGACGTGACGCCCGCGCTCAAGGCCAAGGTCACCAATGTGCACCTGGCCAGCTTCGATCATGCCGCCTATTGGCCGCAGTTGAAGACGGTGGTGCAGTACACCGATTTGCTGCAGGAGCGGCGCGGCATGATCCGTGTGGACTCGCGCAGCAGTGAAGTACGGTTTGCCGAAGCGGACGTGGACCTGTACCCGGCGTTGGTGCAAGCGCGGCCGGAGGAGCTGAAGTTTCTTGCCGAACTGATGGCGCAAAAGCGCAGTGCCGCGATTGATGCCAGTGTGCGTGAGCCGTTGAAACTGGCCATTGAATTGCAGCGCATGGGCGGTGATAGCTTTATGAACCTGGCCCGTGGCCATGGCGTGGGCTATCGCCAGATTGCCGAAGATGTGGCGCAACGCCTGGGTATCAAATTCGATCAACCACTTGAGCACGTGGCGCTTGCCGAGATCGAAGGGCAGGTCGCAGAAACACTGATCGAGCAGTACAAGGACAAACTCAGCCGCGCTGATCGTCAGGCGTTCGAGGCCGAGCTCAAGGCGGCGGCACAAAAAGAGCAGGGGTTGTTCAACCGCTTGGATGTGGGCCGTTCGGCTACCGCAGCCTTGAGCGGCACGGCGTTGGCCGGGCTGACCGGGTTTATCCTGCGGCGCGGTGCGGCTACGGCGATTCCGGTAGTGGGCCAGGCGCTGGCTGCGGCGATGTTGCTGGTCAGCGGGGTGCGGGCGTTTTCCGGCCCGGCGTATTCGATCACCACCTTGGCGGTACTGGTGGTCGGCGTGATCCGCCAACGCATGGAGCGCGAGGCGCTCAACCAGGAACTGGAGCTGGTGGTGCAAGTGGTGGAAGCGTTTGACCTACCGCGAGACACGGTGATGCGCACCGTCGCCACCGACTGATAAGCTGCTGCCCAAGTCTTGTGTATTTGCCTGGAATACCGCGTGAAATTCAGCCTGCCGAAAATCGCCACCGCCCCGTTCTGCCCGCCGGAAGTGGCCGGCTCTGTCGCTGTTGATCCCAAGGCCTCGTTTTTTAAACGGGTGCTGATGTTCGCTGGCCCCGGCCTGTTGATCTCCATCGGCTACATGGACCCCGGCAACTGGGCAACGGCCATTGAGGCCGGTTCACGCTACGGCTATAGCCTGTTGTTTGTGGTGCTGCTGGCCAGCCTGGCGGGGATGGCGGTGCAATGCCTGTGTTCGCGGCTGGGCATCGCCACTGGCAAGGACCTGGCGCAACTGTGCCGTGAGCGCTACAGCCAGCGCTCTGCTCGTACCCAGTGGGTGTTGGCGGAAATCTCCATCATCGCCACAGACCTTGCCGAAGTGCTCGGCTGCGCCCTGGCGTTTCACCTGTTGCTGGGCGTGTCGCTGACCACCGGCATTGTCATCACGGCATTCGACACGCTGTTGATCTTGGCCCTGCAAAATCGCGGTTTTCGGCGCCTGGAAGCGATCATGCTAGCGCTGGTCGCCACCATCGGCGTGTGCTTTTTCATCGAACTGGTGCTGATCAAACCCTACTGGCCCGACGTGCTCAGCGGGTTCACCCCGTCACTGTCGGCCATCAGCGATGCGGCGCCGTTGTACCTGGCCATCGGCATCCTCGGCGCCACGGTCATGCCCCATAACCTCTACCTGCACACCTCTATCGTGCAGACCCGCCTGATCGGCAAGGACCTGGCGAGCAAGCAGGATGCAGTCAAGCTGGCGCGTATCGATACCATCGGCTCCCTGGCCTTGGCGCTGTTGGTCAACGCCGCGATCCTGGTGCTAGCCGCAGCGGCCTTCTACAAGACCGGCCATACCGATGTGGTGGAAATCCAGGACGCCTATCACCTGCTCGACCCCTTGGTCGGCGGTGCTTTCGCCAGCATCCTGTTCGGTATCGCCTTGCTGGCTTCGGGCCAGAGTTCGACCTTTACCGGCACCATCGCCGGGCAAGTGATTATGGAGGGTTACCTCAACCTGCGCATACCCTGCTGGCAGCGCCGCCTGATTACCCGTGGGCTGGCGCTGATCCCGGCGTTTCTCGGGGTATGGCTGATGGGTGACGATGCTATCGGCAAGCTGCTGATTCTCAGCCAGGTGGTACTGAGCCTGCAATTGCCCTTTGCGTTGTACCCGTTGATCCGCATGACCGGCGACAAGCAATTGATGGGGCCGTTCGTCAACCGGTTGCCCACGCGGCTGCTGGCGTGGTTTCTGTTCGCGGTGATCAGTGGGGCGAATGCGTGGTTGATCGGGCAGTGGTTGTTCTGAGCCAGGGTTGAGTCATGTGCTCTTTTTCTCAACCCGGCCTTCGAACAGTTTGCGCTCCGTCAGGGGGCGGTCACACTCACCGATCCCAATACGGCACCGTCCCAAAACACTCCACGAAATAGTCGATCACCGTGCGCACCTTCAGCGACAGCCTGCGGCTGCCCGGCCACAACGCAGCGATCTGTTGGGGCTCCAGGGTTGTCGCGACCTCGTACTCACTCAGCACCGCCTGCAAGGTACCGGCGCGCAGGCTTTCGCCAATCAGCCAGGACGGAAACACCACCAGGCCCAGGCCTTGTTCGGCGGCGTGGGTGAGGGTGTCGGCGTGGTTGCCGGTGATGGGGCCGCTGACGCTGTAGGCAGTCCAGTCGCCTTGGCCGCGGCGGAAGAACCAGCGCTGCTGACCGGTGATGCCTTTGTAGGCCAGGCAATGGTGGTGGGCCAGTTCGTCAGGGTGGCGCGGCGTGCCATGTTGGGCCAGGTAAGCAGGGCTGGCCGCGATGCGAAAGCGTTGCGGCGCGAAGATGCGCGCCTGCATGCCCGAGTCATTGAGCACGCCGATACGAAACAGCAGGTCGGTGCCATCTTGCAGCGGGTCGACGAAGGTGTCGGTTTGCTGGATATCCAGCTGCAACTTCGGGTAGCGCCGGCACAGCGCTCCCAGCCAGGGTGCAAGGTGGCGCTGGCCGAACACCATGGGCGCGTTGATGCGCACCAGGCCGCTGGGCTCGCTGTCTTGCTCCTGCAGGGCCTGGTTCGCCGTCTCCAACTGCTCCAGTAGCAAGCGTGCGTGGCGGCCCAGCAGGCGGCCGGCTTCGGTGGGGCTGACGGCACGCGTATGGCGGTAGAGCAATTGCTGGCCGACGGCCTGTTCCATCAGTTGAATCTGCCGCGAAATGGAGGAGGGCGCCAGGCTTTCGCGGCGGGCCACTTCGGAAAAGCTGCCTTGGTCCAGCACGGCCACAAACAGGCGTAGCGCCTTGAAACTCAGTTCATTCAAGCCCTGCATCATCTCTCCAGGCTGTGCGTTTTACGCAAAGGTGTTGTCCGCATACTCCCATTTATCGCACAGCGCGGCCACCGGATAATGCGCGCCATGTTTTTCCTTTTTTGATACACGGGTGATGTATGCAGGCACGTTCTACCGAAGGCCTGGCGCAGGCCAGGCCGAGCAACAACCTTTTACGGCTGCTGCTGTTGCCGTTGGTGATTCTGGCGGGCATGGGCCTGTCGGTGGAGGCCGGGTTGCTCGGGCCATTGGGCGCGCAGGTCGGGCATTTGTGGGCGACGTTGAGCATCTTTGGCGTTGGCACGGCGATTCTGTTTTTACTGCTGCTGTTCAGCGGCCCGCAAAAGGGCCCGGCATTCACGCAGCTGCCGCGCTGGCAGTTGATCGGCGGGTTTCTGGGGCCGATGTATGTAGTGGTGTTGACCCTGGCTACACCGCACATCGGCATCGCGATGACCATGATCGCGATTCTCTCGGGCCAGGTGGGCAAGAGTGTGTTGATCGACCACTTCGGCTGGTTCGGCACCGCGCGCAAACGGGTCAATGGCGAGCGCTGGATCGCGTTGGCGTTGATTGTGGCGGCACTGGTTCTGATTGCACGAGGCTAAGGCGATGAATCTGTTTATGTTGTTGGTGATGGTGATTGCGGCGGGGGCGGTGCTGAGTGTGCAGGCCGCTATCAATGGGCGTCTGGGCCAGACTGTGGGAGTGTTGCGCAGCAGTCTGTTGACTTTCGCGGTGGGCGCGCTGACCACGGCGTTGTTGATATTTTTCTTCGAGCCGGCCCAGGCCGTCAGCCTGCTGGAGGTGCCAAAGTGGCAATTGACCGGTGCCCTGTTTGGCGTGGTGTACATGATGGTGATGGTCGGCACGGTGCCGGTGGTCGGTACGGCCGTCGCCACGGTGGCCGTGATTGTCGGGCAACTGGGCATGGGCATGTTGATCGACAACTTTGGCTGGCTGGGCAACCCGGCGATCGAGCTGTCGGGCAGTCGTATCCTCGCGATGCTGTTGCTCGCCCTGGCGTTGGTGTTCATGTACCGCAGTAATAGCCGCCGGGCCGACTGACGGCGCTGAACCATGCTTGCTTGCCCAGGGTCACTGCTTAAGGTGCGGCGCTCGCCGCATCGGACGACCATGAACAAGGAGTCTGACCATGCCAGATCAAACCTGTGCTTGCCCTCACTGCAAATGTGTACTGGGCGCTGACGCAATAATGAAAGACGGCAAGGGCTATTGCTGCCAGGGCTGTGCCGAGCACCATGCTCACGGTGAACCCTGCGCGGCGGCGACGGGATGCGAATGCGCCAAGTCGGCCCACGGTTGACAGGATTGACCTGCAGGCCCGGGCACCCGGTGCCTGCAGGATGAGTAAAAACAGTTCGCTTGCCGGCGACCAGTCTTTACCATGGTCGCCCGTCCTTGTTTGATGTGTACCGCCATGGCCCTGGCCGCGCCCCCCGACCTTAGTGATCACGCCGTTCCCGTGCAGCCGTTGGCGCGTACCTACCCGCGTGGGTTGTACGTAGAACCGCACAGCCACGATTGGGGCCAGTTGCTCTACGCCATGAGCGGTGTGATGTGGGTCGAGACGCCCCGCGAAGCCCTGGTAGTGCCGCCCCAGCGTGCAGTGTGGTTGCCGCCGGGGGTGGAGCACGGGATCCGTGTGGTCTCCGATTTGCAGATGCGCAATATCTACCTGCGCCCGGCGTTGGCGGCGACGCTGGACAGCCAGGTGCAGGTCATCGAAGTGGGCCGCTTGTTGCGGGAGTTGATCGTGACCTTGGTCGAGCAGGGTGATCACGGTGATGCGGTTTACTATGACGCTGTGGTGGGCCTGGCTCTGTTGGAGTTGCAACGCGCACGGCGCTCGCCTATTCGCATCGCCATGCCGGTGGCGGCGGATCGTCGGCTGATCAATGCGTGCCAGGCGGTCATGGCTGCGCCTTCCCTGGACATCCCGTTCGAACAGCACGCCGAGGCAGCGGGCGCCAGCGTGCGCACCCTGGCGCGGCTGTTCCAGCAGCACCTGGGCATGGGGTTTGCCCAGTGGCGCCGTCAGGTGCAGTTGGCCACGGCGGCTGCGGAGTTGATCCAAGGCCAGTCGGTGAGCGGCATAGCGCGCACCCTGGGTTACTCGCCCAGCAGCTTCAGCGACATGTTCCGACGCAAATTGGGCGTGTCGCCGTCGCAGTACCGGAGTTGGCCGAAATCCTGAAGCACTTGGCCGATACCCACGGTAGGTGCGCCCTAGACTGAGCCCATCAATCCACCGGGCGCAGCCTTCATGAGCTATTTGATTTCCTTGGCCATCGGCCTGTTTGTCGGCGTGATCTACGGCGCGCTGGACTTCCGCTCGCCTGCACCGCCCGCTATCGCACTGGTCGGCCTGATGGGCATGCTGCTCGGCGAAAAGCTCTGGCCCATGGCGCGGCAGTTGGTCAGTGGTTGGTTGTCCTGATCCCTTTTCCCTTCCACGGATGCCCTCTATGAACGCACTGCAATTTACCGACACCGGCGACCTCGCCCACCTGCGCCTGGTGGAGGTGCCCATGCCGGTACCGTCTGCCGACGAAGTGTTGGTCAAGGTCAACGCGGCGGGCCTGAACCCCAGCGACGTCAAAAACGTGCTTGGCCGTTTCCCCTACACCACGCTGCCACGCATCCCTGGGCGTGACTTCGCAGGCGTGGTGGTGGAAGGCCCGCAGGCATTGCTCGGCCAGGAGGTTTGGGGCACCGGTCGTGACCTGGGGTTTTTCGCTGACGGTTCCCATGCCCAATACCTGCGCGTGTCAGCCAAGGGCGTAGCGCACAAACCCACGCACTTGAGCTTTGCCCAGGCGGCCAGCCTCGGTGTGCCCTTTACCACCGCCTGGGACGCCCTGGAGCGCAGCGGCGTTGGCAAGGGCACGCGCTTGCTGGTGATCGGCGCCAACGGCGCGGTCGGCAGTGCGGCGTTGGCGCTGGCGAAGATACGCGGTGCGCAGGTATTGGCGGCCGTGCGCAAGGCCGATCAGCTCGAGTTGTTGCAGGCCCAAGGGCTGGAGGCGATTGCCTTGGGCAAGCCGGAGGAACTGGGCGCGCAAGTGCAGGCCGTGTTCAATGGCGGCGCCGACGTGATCTTTGACACTACCGGTTTCTGGCTGCCTGCCGCGGTGGCGGGGCTGGCACCGTTCGGCCGCATCGCCATCATCGCCGCCCCGGTTGACGGCCACGTGCAGTTACCGGCCCTGGCGCTGTACCGTAAGGGCGGGTCGGTGGTGGGGATCAACTCTTTGCTCTATAGCTGCGAACAATGCGCGGTGATGCTGGAGGCGTTTGGGCGCTTCTTTGATGAAGGCCTGTTGCCGCTGCCTACGGGGTTGCGTGAAGTGGCGTTGGTGGAGGGTGTTCAGTGCTATGCAGAAGTGAACAACGGCAGCCCAGACAAAATCATTTTCCTGCCCTGATGGGATAGAAATGTGGGAGCGGGCTTGCTGTGGCGAGGAAGCTTGCTCCCGCTCGACAGCGCAGCTGGAGCCGGCTTTTTTGGGGGCGCTACGCACCCCAGCGCAAGCAAGCTTGCTCGCCACAGCAAGCCCGCTCCCACAATGTTGATCTTTATTCGGTTTCGGGAACGCCTTTTTCCCACGCCGACCAGTTCTTCACAATCGCTTGGACCAACGGGTTGCCCGTGCGGTACAGGTTTTCCAGCGCCGGTACAAACCCACCCTGATCGGCATACTTGAGCAGGTTGTCCACTTCGCTGTAGCCAGGGTAAGGCCGGTCAAAGTCAGAGCCTGCGCGCACCACGGCCAGACGCTGGATATCCACCAAGCCTTCGCGGCTGGCGCGCAGCAGCGCTTCGTAGGTGGAGTTGTCCTCCTGTTGGGTGGTGCAGTATTCGCCTTTGTTGTCGGTGAGCAACTGGGTCCAGACTTCGGCACGTTCGCTCAACCGCGTGCCGGAAAACCAAGTGTTGCCCGCCAGGGTGTCGCAGCGGGTGACTTGCGGCGGCTGGTTGGCCGGGGCGGCGGGGTAGTGTTTGCGCCAGGCGGCGGACTCTGTGCTTTCTGTCAGCTCCACCTTGTGCGACAAGGCAAACGCCTTGGCTTGCAGCTTTTGGTTGAGCTCAAACACTTCGGTCTTGTAGTCCAGCGGAGGTTTTTCGTTGGGCCCCTTGGTGTTGATCCCGATATAGCCCGTCGGCCAGTCCTTGGGCGCATCCCGTGAATCCAGCTCCCACTGCGTGCCGAACTCCACCAGGTAATGGGCCCAGGCGGCGGTACCGATGGTGCCGTGCTTGGGGTTGATGCCGGCGATCCCGGCGATCAGGAAGTAGCTCTGGCGCAGGTCGAACTTGGGCGACAAGGCCAGGGCCAGGGTAGATGCGGCAGCGTTGGTCTGGCCCATGCCGGTCACCAGCAGGCACACGTCCTGGTTGTTGCAGCGAATCACTGGATATTCGGCGGACAAGCCTGGAACGCGTACTTCTTGTTTAAGTTCGAGGCGGTCGATCCAGGTTTGCGCCTCGGGGGCAAACATGGTGATCAGCATCACCTTGGGTTTGATCGGTGCTGGGCTATCCGCCAGCACTATGTGGGGCAATAGGGCCAGGCCGACGGCCAGCGAGACACGGGTCAATGCGTTCATCTACAGCTCCTTGATCAGAATTGATAGCCCACGCCGGCGTAGTAACCCCAGCCGTCTGAGCGTGCGCGGAAGTTGCCTTCGCCGAAATTCAACTCGCTGCCGTCCTCCCAGTTGCCGCCGTTGTGAAAGTAACGGCCGACCAGGGTAAAGCGCAGATGGGTAAACGAGTACAGCAACACGTTGGTGGCCACCAGGGAATTGGCGGTGCGCGCCGGGTTGTCCTTGTGCAGGTCCGAGCCGAAATCGTAGTTGGTGAAACCGATGTAGGTCAGCGAGGCGCCGTTGTCGAACTTGCCGATGGGCACGATGTACTTCATCTGCGCTCGGTAGCCGTCCCAGGAATACTCATTGCTGGCGCCGTAGTTTTCCCACTGGTAGCGCCCGTAGAAATTGGCCGACAGGTTGACCCTCGAATGGGTGTCGATATCGGTACCCAGGCCGCTGTACAGGGTGTTGGCGCGGTTTTCCTTGCGGCTGCCGTGGTCGTAGATCCAGTCAAAGGCCACATACCATTCCTTGAATGGGCCAATTGCCAGGCTGCGTCCTGCGAGGTAGTCGATGGAGATCCGCGGTTCATGCTCCATGAACACCGGCGAGCCATGGTCCCACACACCTTTGTCATTACTGTTACCGATGGTGAGGATCTTCGGTACATCGATATAGCCGTACAACTCAAAGGGGCCCTTGCGCCCGAAGTACTCGTATTCCAGGTAGACGTCATCTTGAGGCTTGGGGCCGAAACTGATGTCTTTGCTGCCGATCAGCGTGAGGTCCTGGTTGAACCACTCGGACAGATACACGCCTTTTTTCGCCGGGGGGTTGGCTTCAGGGCTGAGGGTTTCGCCCTGTGCTGAGTCATCCACGGGCTTTTCCTGCGCCAAAATGGGTGCACTGAGTACTCCCGTAACGGCGGCCAGTAGCAACGAAACGCCAAGACCGGCACGAGGCTTTGAGGTGGGGTGCATTGAAAGTCCTTATTCTTACGCGGTTTAAACCCGATTCGACGGGGAGGAGTGAACTTGGCGGTCAAGTTCGTTCCGCAAACGTTTGCACAGGTTGTACCAACTTGGGTCAATGGCTTGAACTGTTTAGAAAAAAGAGCAATTAGCCGACGCTTTGGTCAGGAAAACACTGGGATTTCTGTCATCCTGATGCGTCACCCTGTGGAGGAACCTTGATGTTCGAACACTACCTGCGTGCCTGGGAGCTGTGTGCTGATGGACAGCCTATCGTCACACCCGGCAGCGACCTGTTGCCGGTCCGCTGGAAAGGCGTGCCGGCGATGTTGAAAATTGCTCATACCCCTGAGGAAAAACTCGGCGGCCGCCTGCTGAGCTGGTGGGCAGGTGACGGCGCGGCACGGGTGTTCGCCCATGACCACACTGCAGTGTTAATGGAACGCGCAACGGGCTCAGGTTCCTTGATGCGCATGGCCCTCAATGGTCAGGACGACGAAGCCAGCCAGATCGCCTGCGCAACCCTGGCCCGGCTGCATGCGCCTCGTGTGTCGCCGCCCGAAGGGTTGGTTGGGCTGGATGAGTGGTTCCGATCCTTGTGGCACGCCGCCGACCAGGAGGGCGGTGTCTTACGCGACTGCGCGGCGACGGCCCGGACATTGCTGGCTGCGCAACAGGAGGTTGTGGTACTGCACGGTGATTGCCATCACGACAATATCCTCGACTTTGGCTCTCGTGGCTGGCTGGCGATTGATCCAAAGCGGGTGATGGGCGAGCGCGGTTACGATTACGCCAATTTGATCTGCAATCCGGACTTGCCGACCAGTAGCGATCCACTGCGTTTCAGCCGCCAGGTTGGGGTTATCGCCCTGGCGGCCGGCCTCTCACGTCCGCGTTTGTTGCAATGGGTGGTGGCTCATGCCGGGTTGTCTGCCGCCTGGTTTCTGGAAGACCAGGAGCGCGAGCGTGCCATGATTGAGTTGCAGGTTGCCCGTCTGGCACAGCAGGCACTGGCTCAAGGGGCGGACGAGTAGGGCGGCGGGTGATGGGCAACCGGGGTGAATAATTGAAGTGCGGCCTGTCGCCGGTACTCACTCGGCGTCTGGTGCATTTCGATACGAAAGTGGCGATTGAAATTCGACAGGTTGGCGTAACCCACCTCAAAGCAGATGTCCGCCACTGACATCTGGCTGTGCAACAGCAAGCGGCAGGCACGCTGCACGCGGAACTTGCGCATCAGGTCGATAAAGCCGTGGCCGGTGTTGCGTTTGAAAAACCGCGAAAAGCCAGGTTCGCTCATGTCCAGCTGCCGGGCGATGTCCGACAGGCGTACATCGCCGGTCAGTTCCCGCATCAGGTAGTCAAGCGCCTTGTTGATACGTTCGGCGCTGCGCGCATCCAGGGTCGGTGCGTAGCACGGGCTGGCCAGGGTCTTGGCCTGTGAGGGCGGGGCGTTCTTCAGCGTATCGAGCAGTTGCAGAAATAGGATCAGGCGTTGCAGACCATGGGCATTGCCGATGGCCTCCATCAGCCTGGCGGCGTGTGTGGCGGTTGCTCCGGTGAATTCGAGGCCGCGTCGCGCCTGTTCAAACAACGCCTGTAACTCGCCCAGTTCCGGCAGGGTGGTGCGCAGAGCGAGCAGGGCGGCGCCGTCGAATTGGAGCACCACATCACGCCCGTGCAGGTATTCGCCGGGGGCCAGGTCGCCGATCCAGTCGTGAGGCAGGTCAGGGCCGATCAGTGCGACATGCCCTGCGCTGAACGCACCGATATAGTCGCCCGCCACCAGCTTGCCGCTGCCTTGGCGGATCAGGTGGATTTCGAATTCAGGGTGGTGGTTCCAGCGTGCCAGTTCATAGGGATAGTCATGTTCGAACCAGCGAAAACCATGTTCCGGTTCGGTCAGGATCACCTCAAGCTCCGCAGGGCGATGCTCGAACAGGGTGGCGGGGCTGACGGGCATGATGCTGCCTCTTGTGGTGGTGCAATTTTCCCAAAATACCCGCACTGGCAATCGGTGCGCTAGCCCCGGTTTCGCCTGAGGCTGATACTTTTTTGATCCTGTGCCTCAGGTTAAAAAAGTATCAGCCGCGCATTCGCCAGCCGTTTGTGAGGCGGCAGGCCAAGCTGCTGTAATCGAGGCTCAACAACAAAGGTCGGCAAGCTGTTCTCGGCGGTGTTCACCGGCTACCGGCAATAACCTTCACAGGAGCCCCCATGAAACGACTCGAAAGTAAAAGCGCGCTGATCACCGGATCGGCGCGAGGCATTGGCCGTGCGTTCGCCCAAGCCTACATCGCTGAAGGCGCCACCGTGGCCATCGCCGACATCAACCTGCAACAGGCCCAGGCCACCGCCGCCGAACTGGGGCCCCAGGCTTACGCCGTGGCGATGGACGTCACCGACCAGGCCTCCATCGACGCGGCCATCGCCACAGTGGTGAGCCACGCTGGCAAGCTCGATATCCTGATCAACAACGCCGCCCTGTTCGACCTGGCCCCCATCATCGACATCACCCGCGACAGCTTTGAACGGCTGTTCTCGATCAACGTCGCCGGCACCCTGTTCACCCTGCAGGCCGCAGCCCGACAGATGATCAGCCAAGGGCATGGCGGCAAGATCATCAACATGGCCAGCCAGGCCGGGCGGCGAGGCGAGCCGTTGGTGGCGGTTTATTGTGCGAGCAAGGCGGCGGTGATCAGCCTGACGCAATCGGCGGGGTTGAACCTGATCAAGCAGGGCATCAATGTCAATGCCATCGCCCCCGGTGTGGTGGACGGCGAGCATTGGGACGCAGTGGATGCGTTGTTCGCCAGGCATGAAGGGCTGGCGCCTGGCGAGAAGAAAAAGCGCGTAGGGGATGAGGTGCCGTTTGGGCGGATGGGCACGGCTGAAGACCTGACCGGCATGGCGATCTTCCTGGCGTCGACGGACGCCGACTATGTGGTGGCCCAGACCTATAACGTCGATGGCGGCAATTGGATGAACTAGCGGTTGACGCTGATCCAACTGTGGGAGCTGGCTTGCCTGCGATAGCGTTGGTGGATTCACTCGCCTCATCGCAGGCAAGCCAGCTCCCACCTTTGAACTTCAGCGTTCTGGAGAATAGGGTAAGTCAGCAACGCATCGATCCCCGCAGTAAACTGTTCCATACTTCAAGATTTCTACGCTCGCCCGGAGGCGGTCGTACGTGCGGACCACCCGAGAACGACCATGAGCCTTTCGAAAGCTGCCATCGCTTCATTCGACGTCGACGCCCAGAAGAGCTTCACGCCTTTGTGTCCCAGCGAGTTGCCAGTGGCCGGTGGCGACGGCATTGGTGCCGAACTCAATTACATGGCCAGTCTCGCCGGCCACCGCATCGGCAGCAAGGACGCCCACACCCCCCACGCACCCTGGGTGGTAGCGCAGCACAGCGAGATGCTGCAACCCACCGGCCTGGCCCATGCCGATGTGACCTGGGTCAGCCACTGCGTGCCCGGCACCGAAGGGTTCACCCTGCTCGATGAGTTGCCCACCCCCTATGACTACGACTACTTCATCTGGAAAGGGGTCGAGCCCGACCTGCACCCCTACGGCGCCTGTTACCACGACCTGCACGACAAACTGTCCACCGGCGTCATCGAGTACCTCAAGGCCCACGGCGTGGCCCGCGTGATCGTCGGCGGCCTGGCGCTGGACTATTGCGTCAAGACTACCGCGTTGCAATTGCTCAAGGCCGGCTTGCAAGTGATCCTGCATTTGCCGGCATGCCGAGGCATCAGCGAGGAGGGCGGTGTACAGGCTGTCGACGAATTGCTCAAGGCCGGTGCATATATCAGTCGCACCCGCGAAGAACTGGCCCTGATTGCGCAGGGCTGAGCCTCAACGCTCAATCGACCGACTCCACCGCGCATTCCACTGCGGCCGTGCCTGGTTGACCTGGTCCCAATCAATCGAAATGGCGGTCTGCAGATAACTCTGCATGGCCTCCACCCGCGCGCGGGTTTTGTCGGTGGTGGGGGTGGTCGGGTTCGACGGGATCTGGTCACCTTCTTCCAACGCCGGCGCCTGGGCCTCGGCAGTCAGCAAGAACGCTGCGAGCTTCTGCGCCAGTTCCGGCTGGTCATTGCGGGCGATCACGCATTCGGCCACGTTGAGCACCACCGCACCTTCTTTGGGCTGCGCGTACTCCATCGGTATGCCGAGCAGCTTTTGCGTGGCGACCTGGGTCGGGGTCAGGGGGAAGATCGCGGCCTCGTCGGTTTGCACCATCTCGGAGATCTTTGCGGAGCTGGCGATGTATTCCAGCACGTTGGGGCCCACGGTCGTAGGCCAGGCCTTGAAACCCGGTTCCACATTGCTTTCATCGCCACCCTGGATGCGGTTGAACATCAAGAAGCCATGCAGGCCGAAGGTGGAGGAGGCCAGGGATTGGAACACCACTTTGTCCTTGAAGCGCGGGTCGGCCAGGTCCATCCATGAGGTGGGCGCGGCCCAGCCTTTGTCTTTGAACATCTTGGCGTTGTAGCCAAGGCCGGTGACGCCCAGGGTCACGGCCACGGCTTCGTCCTTGATTCGGGCCTTGGCCGGGATCTGTTCCAGTGGCGGGCTCGGCGCGAGCTTGTCGCACAGGCCCATGGAGATGGCGCGGTACATGATGCCGTCGTCGAGGAACATCACATGCATCTGCGGGTTGGCCTGGTTGGCCTGGACCTTGGCAAGAATGTCCGATGAGGTGCCGGGTACGATCACGACCTTGGCGTTATTGGCCTTTTCGAAGGCGGGCAGCACCTTGTCGGCGTACACCCGTTCCATGGTGCCGCCGTTCATGCCCAGGTACAGCGTGGGGGCGGCATGGGCCGTGCTGGTGAGCAAGGCGAGGGACAAGCAGGACAACGCGAGACGTGATTGCATGGGGTTTTTCCTCTCAGGCTTGGAAACGACGGATGGAAAACGCTTCGATGGGTTGGCGGCAGGCGCCGTCGCAGACGATCTCTGCCAGGGCTTCACCGACGGCGGGGCCGAGCTGGAACCCGGCGCCGGCAAAGCCGAAGCCGTGGAGCAGGCCGGGTTGGGTACTGCTGGGGCCGATCACCGGTTCGTTGTCCGGCAGGTAACCTTCGGTGCCGCTCCAGGTGCGAATGGCCTGGGCTCCCTGGAGAAACGGGTAGAGTTCGCCGGCATTGCGCAGGATCTCCAGCACCGCCGCCTGGCCCGGCCGGGCTTGCTGTGGGCCGAGGGCAAAGCCGCGCCCGCCGCCGAGGATGCAATTGCCACGGGCGACTTGCCGGGCATAGATGCCGCCGCCCTCGACGCCGGTGCTGACGGTCATCACTCCCCGCAGCGGCTCGGTGACCAGCATTGCCGGGTGCGCCGAGATAATCGGCACCGGCTCGCCCAATTGCGCGGCGACCTTGCCAGCCCAGGCGCCGGCGCAGTTGAGCAGCCAGGGCGCTTGCAAGTGCAGGCCGTTGGCGCAGTGCACCTGGAACAGTCGGCTGTCGTGCGCGATGCGGATCACCTCGGCTTGCTCGTACACCGCAGCGCCATGGCGTTGGGCGGCACGGGCAAAGGCTGGGGACACCAGCCGCGGGTTGGCATGCCCATCATCCGGGCACAACGAGGCGCCCACTGCCACGTCGCCCACCCAGGGAAAACGCTTGCGCAACTCGCTGCGGTCCAACAGCTGCAAGCCCAGGCCAAAGCCACGGGTCTGATCGGCGTAGGCTTGCAGTGCGGCAAAATCCCCGGGGCTGCGCGCCAGCTTCAAATGCCCGCAGCGCACGTATTCACCCTCAATACCAATCAACCCAGGCAGGTCGGCCCACAGTTGGTGAGCGCGCTGGGACAGCGGTAACTGATGCAAGGGCCGCCCCTGGCGCCGCACGCCGCCGTAATTGACGCCGCTTGAGTGCGAGCCACAAAAATCCCGTTCTACCAGTGCCACCCGCTGGCCTTTTTGCGCGAGCACCAAGGCCGCCGAAGCTCCGACGATGCCACCCCCCAAGACGATGACGTCGATCATGGCTGCACCTGCACGCCAAACGGCAGCGGCTTGATCGGCGCCTGGCCACGCAGACGCCCGATCTGTGGGAGGTCGCGGCCGCTGCGCTCTGCTACGATTTCCGCCGCCGCCAACCCGCACATCCGCCCTTGGCAGCGGCCCATGCCGACGCGGCAATGGGCTTTGACTTGGTTGATTTCCCAGTGGCCTTCATCCACCACGGCGCGCACCTCGCCGACGCTGACCTCTTCGCAGCGGCACAGGACCAGTTCGTCCGGCGCCTGCGCGGCCCAGTGCTCGGGGAAGGGGAACGCGGTTTCCAGGCCCTGGCGAAAGCGCTGGATACGCGCCAACTGCCGCTCCAGTGTGGCCCGGCGGTGCGGGTCGACCGCGACGCCGGTATCTTCCAGCAACGCCAGCGCGGCACATTCGCCGGCCATTTGCGCGGCATCGGCGCCCATGATCCCGGCGCCGTCGCCCGCCAGGTACACCCCTTCGACACTGCTGCGCCCGGCGCTGTCACGTTGCGGCAGCCAGGCGCGATTGAGCGGGTTCCAGGCAAACTCACAGCCGAGCAGATCGGCCAATTGCGTTTCGCTGCGCAGGGCGTGGGCGAAGGCCACCGCATCGCATGGCAGGGTCTGTTCGCCGAAGCGAATGCCACGCACCCGTTGGTCGCCGTCGATCTGCTTGAGCATTGCGCCCTGATGCACGGCAATCCCGTGGGCGGTCAGCCAGGCGCGGTAATACATGCCTTTGGCCAGGGTCGCCGGTTGCCTGAGCAGCGCTGGCAAGGCCCGGCATTGGGCGCTCAGCGGCGCACTGTCGAGCACCGCCAGCACCTTGGCACCGGCCTTTGCGTATTGGTACGCGACTAAATAGAGCAACGGCCCGGAGCCACAAAACACCACGCGTTCGCCAATCGCGCAACCTTGGTACTTCAAGGCGATTTGTGCCGCGCCCAGGCTGTAGACACCGGGCAATGTCCAGCCCGGCACAGGCAGGATGCGGTCGGTGGCGCCGGTGGCGACTATCACCTGCGCGTATTCGAGGCTGTCGGCGCGACCGTTATTGAGCATGTCCAGGCGACCGTCCTCGGCGTTCCACACCAAGGTATCGGGCCGATAGTCGATCAAGGCTGCCAGTTCATCCATGGTGCGGTGCACGGCTTGGGCCTTGCGCGCTTCAAACCCGTAGACCTGCCTGGCGGTGCGTTGAAACCCTGGAGGTTGGCGCCGATAAATCTGCCCGCCACCGCGCGGGCTCTCATCCACCAGGCAAGGTGTGATGCCGTGGTCGAGCAACGTGCGCGCCGCGCTGATCCCCGCCGGGCCTGCACCCACAATCACCACCGGCTTCATGGCTGGCGCCCCGGGTCACGGCTGATCGCCTGGCCGTCTTCAAGCAGGGTCGAACAGGCGCGCACCCGCCGCCCATCGGCCAGCCGCACCCAACAATCCTGGCACGCGCCCATCAGGCAAAACCCGGCGCGGCGCTCGGCACTGAAATCGCTGCCGCGCAGGTGCTCGGCACAGGTCAGCATGGCGGTCAGTAGGGTGTCGCCGAGCAACCCCGTGGCGGGTTGGCCGTCGAGGGTAAAGGCCAGGGCAGGGCGTTGGGTTTCGCTCAGTCGCTTGAACAAGGCCATCAGTGTTTCCCCACCAGCACGCGGTCCAGGCCGTAGACCCGGTCGAGCACAATCATGGTCGCTGCCGTCAGTGCGATGACCAGCGCCGAAACGGCGGCCATCATCGGGTCGATAGACTCGGTGGCGTACACATACATGCGCACCGGCAGGGTTTGCGTGGCCGGCGAGCTGACGAAAATCGACAGGGTCACTTCATCGAAACTGTTGATGAACGCCAGCAACCACCCACCGGCCACGCCAGGCAAAATCATTGGCAAGGTGATCTGCCGGAACAGCGTAAAGCGCCCGGCGCCGAGGGATTCGGCGGCCTGCTCGGCACTGCGATCAATGCCGATGGCCGCCGCCAATACCAGGCGCAACACATAGGGGGTGATGATCACCACGTGCGCGAGCATCAGCCAGGTAAAGCTGCCGTTTACGCCCATCAGCGCAAACAGGCGCAGCATGGCCACCCCCAGCACCAGGTGCGGAATGATGATGGGCGACAGGAACAGCGCGCTGAAGAAATTGCGCCCCGGGAACGCATAGCGACTGATCGCCAGGGCCGCCGGCACCGCAATCAGGGTCGCCAGCGTGGCGGCGGTGAAGGCCAGGATAAGGCTGTTGTAGAACGCCTGGATAAAGTCAGCGCGTTCGAACACTGCGCGAAACCAGCGCAGGGAGAAGCCCGACGTGGGCAGGCTCAAGGTGTTCTCTGGCGTGAATGCCACCAGGCACACCACCACCAGCGGCGCCATCATGAACAGCACCACCGCTGCATGGAAACCGAGGGCCAACGGACCGTTTCTGGACATGCGCTTAAACCCCCAGGGACTTTTTGTAGCGGCCTTCGACCATACGGTTCCAGCTCAGCATGATCAGCAGATTGACCAACAGCAGCGCCACCGCGAGGGTCGCGCCCATGGGCCAGTTGAGTTCCGAGAGGTACTGGTCGTACACCACGGTGGCGACCATCTTCAGGCGTCGCCCGCCCAGCAGACCGGGGATCGCAAAGGAGCTGGCAGCCAAACCGAATACGATCAGGGTGCCGGACAGCACACCGGGCATCACTTGGGGCAATACGATCTTGCGCATCACCGTCGCTTGGCTGGCGCCAAGGGACAACGCCGCCTGTTCGGCTGACGGATCGAGCTTTTGCAGGGAGGTCCACACCGGGATGATCATGAACGGCAGCATCACGTGCACCAACGCGATGATCACGGCGAAGGGCGTATACAGCAGCTTCATCGGACTGCCGCCGAGAGCCTGGATCATTTGGTTAATCAGCCCGTCGGCACCCAGCAGCAGGCTCCAGCCAAACGCGCGTACCACCACCGAAATCAGCAGCGGTGTGAGGATCACTATCAGGAAAATCGAGCGCCACGGCGTGCCCATGCGGCTGAGGATGTAAGCCTCCGGCACGCCGATCACCACGCACAGTAGCGTCACCAGGGCACTGATCCAGAACGTGCGCCAGAAAATCTCGTAGAAGTAGGCGTCGCTCAACAGCGCCCAGTAATGGGCCAAAGTCCACTCATCGACCTTCACGCCCACTTGGTAGTCGAACACATTGAACGACAGCACCAGGGTCAAGCCCAGCGGCACGATCAGCAGCCCGGCAAACAGCACCAGCGCTGGCAGCGAGAGCAGGTAGCCGCGACTCATGGGTGCACCTCATCGGCGGCCAGTACCCGCAGCAAATCGGCCTGCCATTGCAGGCCCACCACCGCGCCGTTAGCCAAGGGCACGCTGCCGTCGTTACTGCGCACCACGGTGATTTCGCCCAGGGCGGTGTGGACGCGGTACAGCCATTGGCTGCCGAAAAAGTAGCGGTCCAGCACTTTGCCTTGCATGCGCCCGGTGCCAGGCTCCACCAGTTGGATTTTTTCCGGGCGCAGGCTCAGGGTCAGTTCGCCTGCGCCGCCGTCGTGACGCACTTGGGGTGCGCCGAGCGCATCGTAGTCGCCGGCCAGCAGGTTGGCCTTGCCGACGAAGTCCGAGATAAACCGCGTACGCGGGTGCTCATAGAGCTGGTACGGCGCGTCGATCTGGGTCACACGCCCGGCCTGCATCACCACCACACGGTCGCTGATGGACAGGGCTTCGGCCTGGTCATGGGTGACCATCAGGGTGGTGATGCCCACCGCGCACTGGATACGACGGATTTCAAATTGCATCTCTTCGCGCAGGTTGGCGTCGAGGTTGGACAGCGGCTCATCGAGCAACAACACCGGCGGTTCGATCACTAGCGCACGGGCCAGGGCCACGCGCTGGCGCTGGCCGCCGGACAGCTCACGAGGGTAGCGCTGCGCATGCTGGGCCAGGCGCACCAGCTCCAGCACGGTATTGACGCGGGTGGCGATGTCGGCCGCCGACACCTTGCGCATCTTCAGGCCGAAGGCGACGTTGTCGCGCACGCTCATATGCGGGAACAGCGCGTAGCTCTGGAACACCACACCCAGGCCACGGCTGGCGGGTTTTGCGTGGGTAATGTCGCGACCGTCGAGCAGGATCTGACCGCCGCTGACGTCGACGAAACCGGCGATCATTTGCAGGGTGGTGGTCTTGCCACAGCCTGAAGGGCCGAGCAGGGAAACGAACTCGCCTTGTTCCACCGCCAGATCAGTGGCGACCACCGCATCGACGGCGCCATAGCGTTTGCTCAAGGCCTTGAGTTGGAGAAATGCCATGTTTGCGTTCCACCTTTATTCAGTCGCGTCTAAACGCGCTTTCTTGTTTTGGGCAGATGCGAAAAGTGCGGTGCCGGTGCGTTGGCGCTCGATCTCAAGTCGGCTGCCGGTTGTTGTTCAATTCGCCCCTGTGGACGCAGATTAGGACGAAGACTAGGATGGGTGGAAGGTGGAATTTCACTCAACGGACTACTATTTTGCGATTTATTCATTGAGCAGAATTATTAACGAGATTAGGTGTTATGGATTCCACTGAGCGAATTGATGGCGGCAAAGAAGTCGGTGCGGGCAGCGTCTCCCGGTTGTTTGCTGTGCTGCGAGCCCTAGGGGAGGTACCCGAGGGCGGCGAGCGGGTCACCCAGCTCGCCCAACAGGTGGGCTTGTCCCAACCCACCACCCATCGTCTGCTGCGCAGCCTGATGGACGAAGGCATGGTTGAGCAGGATGCACGCAGCAAACGCTATCGCTTGAGTCTGGAGTTCTTCGCGTTGGCGGCCAACGCGGGCAAGACCGGCAACCTGCGCGACCTGGTGCGCCCCAGCCTGTTGCGCCTGAGCGCGTCGCTGGGGGACTCGCTGTTCCTGCTGGCGCGCAGCGGCTTCGACGCCATTTGCCTGGACCGCAGCGAGGGTCCGTACCCGATTCGTACCTTCACCGGCGATATCGGTGGGCGCGTGGCCTTGGGTGTGGGGCAGGGCAGCCTGGCGATCCTGGCGTTTCTGCCGGAAGAAGAGCGCGAGACGGTGATCCGCTACAACCTGCCACGGCTCAAGGACTTCCACCTGTACGACGAAGTGCTGCTGCGCTCCGAAGTGGAGAACGTGCGCAAGCTGGGTTATGCAGCACGCAACACCGGTGTGCTGGAAGGTATGGCAGGGCTGGCGGTGCCCATCCTCAACCGCGACGGGTACGCGGTCGCGGCGTTGAGCGTGGCGACCATCAGCGACCGCCTGGGGCCGAGCCGCTTGCCGATGGTGGTGGAGTTGTTGAAGCGCGAGGCGGCGGCCATCGGGCCGCGGCTCAATCCGTTTGACCCGACGTTGCGCAGGCCGTCGCAGACCTTTGGGGGTTAACCCGGGCCTTCACAACAGCATATTGGATCCAGTTACGGTATAACCCTGAGACGCTTTCGTGATTCGAGGCCCCATTTTTCATGCAAAACCCTTTGCAACGTCCGCTGTGGCAAATCTATCTGTTGTTCCTGGCACCGATGGTGCTGTCCAATTTCCTGCAGAGCTTTTCCGGCACCCTCAACGGCATTTACGTCGGCCAGATGCTGGGCACCCAGGCCTTGGCCGCGGTGTCGGGGATGTTTCCCATCGTGTTTTTCTTTATCGCCCTGGTGATCGGCCTGGGGGCGGGCGCCTCGGTGTTGATCGGCCAGGCATGGGGCGCCCAGGAGACCGGAATGGTCAAGGTGATTACCGGTGCCACCCTGACCCTGGGCGCGTTGGTGGGCCTGGTGGCCGCCGTGCTGGGCAGCCTGTTTGCGCGCCCGGCATTGCAGGCGTTGGGCACGCCGGTGGATGTGCTCGACGATGCGGTGGGCTACGCCCAGATGATGATGTTGATCATGCCGTTGCTGCTGGTGTTTATCCTCTATACCCAACTGCTGCGTGGCGTCAGCGACACGATTTCGCCGTTGCTGGCATTGATGGTCTCCACCCTGGTGGGCTTGCTGCTCACGCCTGCGCTGATTCGCGGCTGGATCGGCCTGCCACCCATGGGCATCCAGAGTGCGGTGTATGCCGGGCTGGTGGGTAACGCCTTGGCGATGCTGTTTCTGATCCTGCGCCTGCGCCACAAAAACCACGTGATGGCGCCAGACCGCGAGCTGCTTGCCGCCTTGCGCCTGGACCGCGTTATCCTCGGCAAAGTCCTGCGCATCGGCCTGCCGACGGGCTTGCAGATGGTGGTGCTATCGCTGTCAGAGCTGGTCATCCTGGCTTTGGTCAACGGCCACGGTTCCCAGGCCACGGCGGCCTATGGCGCGGTGACGCAGATCGTCAACTATGTGCAGTTCCCGGCGCTGTCGATCGCCATTACCGCCTCGATCCTCGGCGCCCAGGCGATTGGCGCCGGGCGCCTGGAGCGCATCGGGCCGATCCTGCGCACGGGGCTTGTAATCAACCTGTGCCTCACCGGTGGCTTGATCGTGCTCGGCTATGGGCTATCCCACTGGTTGCTGGGCCTGTTCATCACCGACGACAGCGCACGGGTACGGGCCGAACACCTGCTGCACATCATGCTCTGGAGCATTCTGGTATTTGGCTTCCAGGCGGTGATTGGCGGCATCATGCGCGCCAGCGGGGTGGTGCTGATGCCGGTGGCGATCTCGATCTTCTGCGTGCTCTGCGTGGAACTGCCAATGGCCTATCTGTTCAACGCCCACTTCGGATTGGAAGGAGTGTGGATGGCATTTCCGGTGACCTACCTGGCGATGCTGGTGTTGCAGATCGCCTATTACCGCTTGGTGTGGCGGCATAAGCAGATCAAGCGGTTGGTGTGAGGCTCAGCCCGCGCAAAAGCAGCTCCAGGCCTTGCAAGCCTTCCTCCAGCCGTGTACTCGGGTGCTCATCCCGGGCAATCCACAACGCGGTATTAACCAGGCTGCCGTTGATCAACTGCGCCAGTGCGTGGCTGGAGGCCGTAGGCATCAGGCCCGCTTGCATCAGGGCCTCCAGCAATTGGCGCAAGGACTCCACGCAGTGTTGCTGGGAGCCGGTGTCGCCCAGTACCGCCGGGGCATCCTGCAATACAATGCGCTGGATTTCCGGGTCCTGGGCCATGCGCAGATAGGCGCGACAGCGCTCGCAAAAACCACTCCAAGGCTCTACGGCCTGCTCCGAGATGCGTTGCAAGCGCACGTCCATCTCGCTGTCGAGTTGAGCGACCACCGCTGCCAGCAGCCCTTTTTTGTCACCAAAGTGGTGATACAGCGCACCGCGCGTCAGGCCGGCACGGGCAGTAAAGTCATCCATCGAGGTATTGGCATAGCCTTGGGTGGCGAAGGCCCGGCGCGCGCTCGCTATCAGGCGGGCGCGGGTGTCTTCGATCATTTCAGCTCGGGCTCGGCTCATGGGCGTCTCTTGGCTAAGTGATTGACATACGCTGCGTATGCGAAGCATGATCTGCCACATACGCGTCGTATGTATTTTGCCCTGATGGATTCAGATAGCAAGCCCAGGGCGTCGAGCAAGAGGTCAAGCAGAATGGCAAACCCCTACGCTGAGTTATTCCAGGTCCCCGGTGCCCGGGCCTTTGTGCTCGCGGGCATGCTGGCGCGCATGCCGATATCCATGACCGGCATCGGCCTGATCACCATGCTGTCCCAGGTACATGGCGGCTATGGCCTGGCCGGTTCGGTGGCGGCGGTGTTTGCCCTGGCCACGGCGATTTGCGCGCCGCAAGTGTCACGTTGGGTGGACCGCTACGGCCAGGGCAGGGTGCTGCCGATTGCCGCGCTGATCGGCGGCGGGGCGCTATTGATGTTGCTGCTGTGTACGCGGTTGCAGGCGCCGAATTGGACGCTGTTTCTGTTCGCCGCGCTGGCGGGCTGCATGCCCAATATGTCGGCCATGGTGCGGGCGCGCTGGACCGAGTTGTACCGTGGCCAGCCCAGGCTGCAAACCGCGTTTGCCCTGGAGTCGGTACTCGATGAGGTGTGCTTCATCATCGGCCCGCCCATTTCGGTGGGGTTGAGCGTGGCGGTGTTCCCAGAAGCCGGGCCCCTGGTGGCGGCGCTGTTGCTGGGGGTGGGCGTCACCACCTTTGTGCTGCAACGGCAAACCGAGCCACCGGTACACGCGCATCAGGGCGCGCACGGTCGTTGGCTGATTGCTTCGCCGTCGGTATTGATCCTGATGATTTTGCTGTTGGCCATGGGCGTGATCGTCGGCGTGGTGGATGTGGTCAGCGTGGCCTTCGCCCAGCATCAGGGCCAACCGGCGGCGGCGAGTATCGTGCTGTCGGTGTATGCCATTGGTTCGTGCCTGGCCGGGTTGGCCTTCGGTGCCCTCAAACTCAAGGCGCCGTTGCCACGCCAGCTCCTGTACTGCGGCGTAGCCACGGCGTTGACCACCTTGCCCTTGCTGCTGGTGAGCAATATTCCCGGCTTGGCCGCTGCCATCTTTATCTCCGGGCTGTTCTTTGCGCCCACGTTGATTGTGTCGATGGCCATGGTGGAGCAGATCGTCCCGGCCAGCCGCCTGACCGAAGGCATGACCTGGCTGATCACCGGCCTGAGCATCGGCGTGGCCATTGGCGCCGCGAGTTCGGGGTGGATGATCGACCACTTTGGCGCCACCAGCGGATTCTGGGTGGCGCTGGCGGCGGGGGCGGTGGTTGCGGGTTCGGCGGTAGTGGGTTACCGGCGGTTGGGATAGTCAGCCAATCGTCGGGCATGGCTCTGGGTAGTGATGCTGCAGAAATTCGTTCAGCGCCTGACGCGTGAGATCATTCAATGTCACTTTCTTACGGTTTGCCGCCAGGGCAGCGGCCAAATGCAAGTCATGCCCGACACGTACGTTGAATGAACCTTTGCACGGTTTCTCCGGCGTGTGCCCCAGGCTTTGGCAGGTAGCGAGATAATCATCCACCGCGCCACGGAAGGCTGCGTCCAGTTCAGCCACAGTTTTGCCTTCATAGCTCACCAATGCCTTGATGAACAGGATTTTACCAAACAGGCAGTTGTCCTCGAGGCTGGCTTCGATGGAGCCGATGTAGCCTTTGTGTTTCAGTTGGTTGTTCACTGAATCAGTTCTCCTATTTCAATTGTTCGATGATCTGGCGCCGAATGTAGTGTTTCAGTTCGTTGCCGGGGTGAGGCTTGTGCAGGGTGATCATTGCACTGGGGTCGCCCATGTCGAACTTGACCCGGCTTCCGGCCCCTTCAATCTGTGTGTATCCCAATCGGCGTAATAACGTGACGAGCTCAGACCAGGTAAATGCCATGTGCTCATTGAGCAGTTTGGCGAGCAGCTTTTCATTCTTGGACACGGCGTTCCCTGCGTGTAACTAAATGTAGTTGCAAAAAGTGGTGTTCGTCAATGCTAGCTCAGCTTCGTGCGGCTTCGCGGGGATTGATGTAACCCCCGATGACAGCCTGTGCGGCGCCACCCATTCCCCCGCTAATTTTTCCCCGCCCGGTTCGTTTTATAGGGACGACGTGCCTTTGTGCTTCCCGCCTATTGCCCCGGATTCCAAGAAATGAATGCTGAAGACTCCTTGAAACTTGCTCGCCGGTTTATCGGGCTGCCTCTGGAAAAACGCCAACTGTTCCTGCAAGCCTTGCAGAAAGAAGGCGTGGATTTTTCAAGGTTTCCGATTCCGGCAGGGGTGGAGGTGGAGGACCGCCAGGCGCTGTCCTACGCGCAGCAGCGCATGTGGTTTCTATGGCAGTTGGACCCGGCCAGCGGCGCCTACAATTTGCCTGGCGCAGTGCGCTTGAGGGGGGCGCTGAGCCTGCCAGCGCTGGAGCAAGCGTTCGCCAGCCTGGTGGCGCGTCACGAAACCCTGCGCACGGTGTTCCAGCGTCAGGCTGATGAGCGGCTGGCGCAGGTGGCGGTGGAGCCGTCGGTGACCGTCGAGCACCTGGACTTCACCGCCTTGGCCTTTGATGCGCGTGAGCAGGCCGTCAACGCCGCCGCCACCCGTCAATCGCTGTTGCCGTTCGACCTGGAACACGGCCCATTGCTGCGCGTGCAACTGCTCAAGCTTGCCGAGCAGGAACACGTGCTGCTGCTGACCCTGCACCACATCGTCTCCGACGGTTGGTCGATGAACGTGCTGATCGACGAATTCATCCGTTGCTATGACGCCCATGAGCGCAACGAAGCGCCCCAACTGCCAGCGCTGCCCATCCAGTACAGTGATTACGCCCTGTGGCAGCGCCGCTGGCTGGAAGCGGGCGAGCAGGCGCGCCAATTGGAATATTGGCAGGCTCGCCTGGGCGATGAACATCCGGTCCTGGAGCTGCCCACCGACCACCCGCGCCCGGCCATGCCCAGCTACCAGGGCACACGGCATAACTTCGCGATTGCGCCGGCACTGGCCGCGCAACTGCGCAGTTGCGCGCAAAAACACAACGTTACCCTGTTCATGCTGCTGCTCGGTGCCTTCAATGTGCTGTTGCACCGCTATACCGGCCAAAGCGACATCCGTGTCGGTGTGCCGATTGCCAATCGCAATCGCACCGAAGTCGAGGGGCTGATCGGGTTCTTCGTCAACACCCAGGTGTTGCGCACCGAACTGACCGGGCAAACCCGGGTTGCCGAGTTGCTGCAAGGTATCAAGGAGCATGCCCTGGGCGCCCAGGCCCATCAGGAGTTGCCCTTCGAACGGCTGGTGGAAGCGCTGAAAATCGAGCGCAGCCTGAGCCACACGCCGCTGTTCCAGGTGATGTATAACCATCAGCCGGTCGTCGCCGACATCGCCTCGGTCAGCACCGCATCGGGGCTGGAATTGGCCCTGGTGGAATGGCAAGGCCGCACCACCCAGTTCGACCTGACCCTGGACACCTATGAAAAGTCCGGCACCCTGCATGCCGCGCTGACCTACGCCAATGACTTGTTCGATACGCCCACCATCGAGCGCATGGCCCGGCATTGGATCAGCCTGTTGCAAGCCATGGTGCTCGATGGCGAACAGCGCATTGGCGAATTGCCCATGCTTGACGCGGCTGAACAGCAACGGCTGGTCCACAGCTGGAACCAGACCACCGAGGCGTACCCGACCGAGCGCGGGATTCATCACCTGATCGAAGACCAGGCGCGGCGCAGCCCCGATGCACCGGCACTGGTGTTCGGTACCACCACCTTGACCTACGCCCAACTGGATGCGCGCGCCAACCAGTTGGCCCATGCCCTGGGCGAGCAGGGCGTGGGGCCCGACGTGCTGGTGGGTATCTGCATCGAGCGCTCCATCGAAATGGTGGTTGGCCTGCTGGCGATTCTCAAGGCCGGTGGCGCCTACGTGCCTCTCGACCCTGAGTATCCCCAGGAACGCCTGGCCTACATGATCGAAGACAGCGGCATACAACTGCTGCTCAGCCAGCAGAGCCTGCTGGCGTCGCTGCCCGTCGCCGGTATCCAGTTGATTGCCCTGGACCAGCCGGCGCTATGGCTCGACGGCTACAGCAGCGAATCGCCGAACGTGGCCTTGAATGCCCTTAACCTGGCCTACGTGATCTACACCTCGGGCTCCACCGGCAAGCCCAAAGGCGCCGGCAATAGCCATCGCGCCTTGGTCAACCGCTTGAGCTGGATGCAACAGGCGTATGGCCTGGGTGCCAACGACGCGGTGTTGCAGAAAACCCCGTTCAGCTTCGACGTGTCGGTGTGGGAGTTCTTCTGGCCACTGATGACCGGCGCCCGCCTGGTGGTCGCGGCGCCTGGGGAGCACCGTGAACCGGCGCGCCTGATCGACACCATTGGTCGGCACGCCATTACCACCTTGCACTTCGTGCCGTCGATGTTGCAGGCGTTTATCCATGAGCCGGGCGTACAGGCGTGCGCAAGCCTTACGCGCATCGTCTGCAGCGGCGAAGCCTTGCCCCTGGATGCGCAACAGCAAGTGTTCGCCAAGTTGCCCGCTGCGGCGCTGTACAACCTCTATGGCCCGACCGAGGCGGCCATCGACGTCACGCACTGGACCTGCATCGACGAAGGCGCCGACAGCGTGCCCATCGGCCGCCCCATCGCCAACCTCGGCACCTACGTGCTGGACGCGCAACTCAACCCGGTGCCGGCCGGTGTCAGTGGCGAACTCTACCTGGGCGGCGTTGGCCTGGCGCGCAGTTACCACCGACGCCCGGCGTTGACTGCCGAACGTTTCGTGCCCAGCCCGTTCGTGACGGGCGAGCGCCTGTATCGCACCGGTGACCGCGTGCGCCAACGCGCCGATGGGGTGATCGAATACCTCGGCCGCCTCGATCATCAGGTCAAATTGCGCGGCTTGCGTATCGAGCTGGGCGAAATCGAAGCACGCCTGATGCAGCATCCACACGTGCGCGAAGCCGTGGTACTGGTACAGGGCGGCAAGCAGTTGATCGCCTATCTGGTGCACGCAGGCGAGGCGCCAACGGACCTCAAGGCCTGGTTGCTCGGCAGCTTGCCGGAATACATGGTGCCGACGCATTTCATTGCGCTGCCCAAGCTGCCGGTGACCGCCAACGGCAAGCTCGACCGCAAGGCGTTGCCAGCGCCGGATGCGGCTCAGCCGCAGGCATTTGTCGCCCCCCAAGGCGACCTGCAAACAGCCCTGGCTGCCATCTGGAGCGACGTGCTGGGCGTTGAGCAGGTCGGCCAGGACGATAACTTTTTCGAGCTGGGCGGCGATTCGATCATCTCCATCCAGGTGGTCAGCCGCGCGCGTCAGGCCGGCATTCGCCTGAGCCCGCGTGACCTGTTCCAGTACCAGAGCATCCGCAGCCTGGCGCTGGTGGCGCGCTTTGAGCAGGTCAGCCTGATCGACCAGGGCCCGGTCAGCGGCGAGGTCATGCTGACGCCCGTGCAACACAGCTTTTTCGACCAGCCGATCCCGGCGCGGCATCACTGGAATCAATCCTTGTTGCTGGTGCCCGGCGAGGTGCTTGAGCCTGCACGGTTGGAGGCAGCGCTGGCGCGGTTGATCCAGCATCACGACGCCTTGCGCCTGCGCTTTGTGCAGCAGGCGCAAGGCTGGCAGCAGAGCCATGCAGCCTATGTCAGCGAATCGCTGTTGTGGCAATGCCAGGCCAGCACCGACGCTGAACTGGCGGTGTTGTGTGATGAAGCCCAGCGCAGCCTTGACCTTGCCCAAGGCCCGCTGCTGCGCGCCGCGTTGGTGAATTGGGCCGATGGCAGCCAACGTTTGCTGCTGGTGATCCATCACTTGGTGGTGGATGGCGTGTCTTGGCGCATCCTGCTTGAAGACCTGCAACAGGCTTACCGAGAACAGGTGCTGCCGGCAAAAACCAGTGCCTACCAGCGCTGGGCGCAACAGCTGCACCGCCACGCGCAGACCGTCGAGGAGCAACTGTCGTACTGGCAAGCCCAATCCATCGACGCCGAACTGCCGTGTGATCACCCCGAAGGCGGCCTGCAAAACCGCCTGGGTGCCAAGCTGGAAACACGCCTCGACGTCGAGCACACCCTTCGACTGCTGCAAGACGCGCCAGCGGCCTATCGCACCCAGGTCAACGACCTGCTGTTGACCGCCCTGGCGCGGGTGATCAGCCGTTGGAGCGAGCAACCTGCTGCGCTCATTCAATTGGAAGGCCATGGTCGCGAAGACCTCTTCGACGACATCGACCTGAGCCGCACCGTCGGCTGGTTCACCAGCCTGTACCCGGTGCGCCTGCATGCCAAAGGCGAGTTGCCCGAGGCGATCAAAGCGGTCAAGGAACAACTGCGCGCCGTGCCCGACAAAGGCCTGGGTTACGGCCTGTTGCGCTACCTGGGCGCGCCACACGCGCAGGAAAGCCTGGCGAACCTTACCGCGCCGCGCATCACGTTCAACTACCTGGGCCAGTTCGACCGTCAGTTCAACGAGTCGGCACTGTTCGTGCCGGCCAGTCAGGGCAGTGGCCAGGCCCAGGATCCAGAGGCGCCGCTGGCCAACTGGTTGACGCTGGAAGGTCAGGTGTATGGCGGCGAGTTGTCGTTGCAATGGGGGTTCAGTCGGGAGATGTTCGAGGCGGCGACTGTGCAGCGGTTGGCGGATGAGTACGCAGCCGAACTCAAGGCGTTGATCGAGCATTGCTGTGCCACGCCGGCAGGCCAGGTGAGCCCCTCGGATTTCCCGCTGGCACGCCTCACCCAGCAGCAACTGGATGCCTTGCCCGTGGCCGGGCCGGCGATTGCCGACCTTTATCCGCTGTCGCCGATGCAGCAAGGCATGCTGTTCCACACCCTGTTGGAACCCGAGGCACAGGCCTATATCAACCAGTTGCGCCTCGACATCGAGGGCCTTGATTTGCTCGCCTTCGGACGTGCCTGGCAGGCCGCACTGGATCGTCACGACATCCTGCGCAGCAGCTTCCATTGGCTGGGCCTGGACAGTGCTCATCAGCTGATCCAGCGCCAGGTCGACCTGCAACTGCAAGTGATCGAAGACCCCGACGCCGATTTCGACACCCTGGCCCAGGCCGAACGCGAACGCGGTTTTGCCCTGAATGCCGCGCCGCTGTTTCGCCTGACGCTGGTGCGCGGTGCCGGTGCGGCCTGGCACTTTATCTTCACCAGCCACCACATCCTCATGGACGGCTGGAGTAACGCGCAGTTGCTCGGTGAAGTCATCGCTCACTATGCGGGGCAGGCAGTGCCGGCGCCGCTCGGGCAGTTCCGCGATTACCTCGCCTGGCTGCAACAACAGTCCTCGGGCGAAGCGTTCTGGAAATCCGCCCTGACGGCATTGCCGGCGCCGACTCTGCTGGCGCAAGCGCTGCGCACGCCGGTAGCCGGGGTGGGCATGGCTGACCATCACGTAGCACTGGAGAGCGACTTTACCCGCCGCCTCGGCGAGTTCGCACGCCAGCACAAAGTCACCCTCAATACCCTGTTGCAAGGGGCTTGGAGCCTGTTGCTGCAACGCTACACCGGCCAGGACTGCGTCGCCTTCGGTGCCACCGTGGCCGGGCGTTCCGCACCGCTGCCGGGGATCGAGCAGCAACTGGGCCTGTTCATCAACACCTTGCCGATCATCAGCGCAGCCTCGCCAGCCCAGTCGGCCGCGACGTGGCTCAGCGAACTGCAAGCGCTCAACCTCAGCCTGCGCGACCATGAACATGTGCCGCTCTATGACATCCAGGGCTGGGCCGGCCAGCAGGGCGCGCTGTTCGACACCTTGCTGGTGTTCGAGAACTTCCCGGTCGCCGAGGCGCTCAAGCAAGGCGCGCCGGCCGGCCTGACTTTCGGTCGCCTGCACAACCATGAGCGCACGCACTACCCATTAACCCTGGGCATCGAACTGGGCGCCAGCCTGCGCCTGGAATTCAGTTATGACCGTGCCCAGTTCAGCGAGGCGCACGTGGCGCAGTTGAGCGCCAACCTGCAACACCTGCTGGCGCAATTGCTCGCAGACGCTCACATGCCGCTGGGCAACCTGCGTCTTCTCGACGCCCCTGCGCAACGGCAGATGCTCGCTCTGAGCCGCTCAGCCGCAGCGCCCCAGACCAACGAACGCGTGCACCAGCGTATTGCAGCCCAGGCCGAGGCGACGCCAGACGCCCTGGCTGTACAGGCCGGTGACGCCAGCTTGAGCTACGCCCAGTTGAACCAGCGCGCCAACCGCCTGGCCCATCGCCTGTTGGCGCTTGGTGTCGGCCCCGGCCAACGGGTGGGCCTGGCTTCGCGGCGTGGCCCGCAGTTGATCGTCAGCCTGCTGGCAGTGCTCAAAAGCGGGGCGGCCTACGTACCGCTGGACCCTGAATACCCAGCAGAACGTTTGGCCTATATGCTCGCCGACAGCCGCCTGGACGTGCTGCTCAGCGAAACCGGCTTGCTCGCCGACTTGCCTTTGCCCCGCGGCCTGACCCGCGTGGATTTCAGCGCCAGTGGCGACGAACTGACCGGCTACCCGACGACCAATCCGCCCAATCACGCGGCGGCGGCTGACCTGGCCTATGTGATCTACACCTCTGGCTCCACCGGCCAGCCCAAGGGCGTGGCCATCGACCATGCCGCCCTCGGCCAGTTTTGTGACAGCGCCACGCTGTACAGCCGACTGAGCGCCGAAGACCGCGTGTTGCAGTTTGCGACCTTCAGTTTCGATGGTTTTGTCGAACAGTGCTTCCCGCCCCTGTGTGCGGGCGCGGCGTTGATCATGCGTGGCGATGAACTCTGGGATGCCGGGCAACTGGCGCAAGAGATTGTCGAGCAGGGCGTGACCCTGGCCGATTTGCCCGCCGCCTACTGGTACCTGTTGGCGCAAGAGTGCGCCGAGCACCGTCGCTTCCTGGGCAAGCTGCGCCAGGTGCATGTGGGCGGTGAAGCCATGTCAGTGGAGGGCGTGCGTGCGTGGTACGCCGCAGGCTTGGGCAATGTGCGCCTGGTCAACACCTACGGGCCGACCGAAGCCACGGTGGTCTCCAGCGTGCATGAGTGCCAATTGGCCGATGCCAACGACGCCTACGGCGTGCCAATCGGGCAGGCGATTGCCGGGCGCGGCCTGTATGTACTCGACAGCGGTTTCGAACTGTTGGCCACCGATGGCGTGGGCGAGCTGTGCATTGGTGCTGAGGTTGGCTTGGCGCAACGCTATTTCGACCGCCCGGCGCTGACCGCCGAGCGCTTCTTGCCGGACCCGTTTTGCGCCACGCCCGGTGCGCGGCTTTATCGAAGTGGCGACCTGGCCCGGTATAACCCGGCGGGTGCGCTGGAGTACGTCGGGCGTATCGACCATCAAGTGAAAATTCGTGGCCTGCGTATCGAAATGGGCGAAATCGAAGCCAGCCTGCAAGCCTTGCCCAACGTGCGGGAAGCCGCCGTGCTTGCGCAGCCGAGCGCGACCGGCGTGCAGTTGGTGGCGTACGTGGTGCCAGCCGAAGGCCAAGCGCTGGAGCCCCAGGCACTGGCGGCGCGCTTGCGCCAGACGTTGCCGGACTACATGGTGCCGGGCCATTGGGTGGTCCTCGATGCCTTGCCGTTGAACCACAACGGCAAGCTCGACCGCCGTGCGCTGCCCACACCCGACCTGAACCAGGCCAGCGCCGCCTACGTGGCGCCGCAGAGTCCATTGCAAATCCAGTTGGCGGCGATCTGGCAAGCAGTGTTGCAGGTCGAGCAGGTTGGCCTGGAAGATCACTTCTTCGAACGCGGCGGCCACTCCTTGCTGGCCACCCAAGTGATCTCCCGGGTGCGCCACGATCTCAAGCTGGAAGTGCCGTTGCGGGCCCTGTTCGAGCAGCCGACGCTGGCCGCTTTCGCAGCGGCGTGCGCAGGCGTGCAGGCCGATACCGCGCCCGTGATCCAGGCAGTTGGCCGTGACCAGCCGCTGGCGTTGTCCTTTGCCCAGGAGCGGCAGTGGTTTCTCTGGCAATTGGACCCTACCAGCGCGGCCTATCATGTGCCCACCGCCTTGCACCTGCGCGGTGAACTTGACGTCGCGGCGCTGGAGCGCGCCGTCGAGGCCCTGGTGCAGCGCCATGAACCGCTGCGCACCACCTTTGTGGAGGCGGGCGAGCACAGTGTGCAAGTCATCCACCCAGGCCTGGCAGTGCCGGTTGAACAACAAGAGGTCGACGCCGGCGCTATCGAGCAGGCTGTCACCGAAGAGATCCAGCGCCCGTTCGACCTGCGCAACGGCCCGCTGATGCGCGTCAAGTTGCTGATCGTCGCGCCTGATCACCATGTGCTGGTCATCACCCAGCACCACATCATCTCTGACGGCTGGTCGATGCAAGTGATGATCGACGAGTGGGTGGCGCTGTACCAAGGCGACGCAGGGTTGCCGGCCTTGCCGATCCAGTACGCCGACTACGCCCAGTGGCAGCGCGACTGGATGGCGGCTGGGGAACAACAACGCCAGCTCGATTACTGGTGCGCTCGTCTGGGGCGCGAGCATTCGTTGCTGGACCTGCCGCTGGGCTATCCACGCCCCGCAGTGCAGAGCCATCGTGGCGCGCGCCGCCAGATTCATCTGGAGCGTGCGCTGCTGACTGAACTCAAGGCCCTGGCCCAGCGTCAGGACGTGACGCTGTTCATGCTGTTGCTGGCGTCGTTCCAGACCTTGCTGCACCGCTACAGCGGCCAGGCACAGGTGCGTGTCGGCGTGCCGGTCGCCAACCGTAATCGCTTCGAAACCGAGCGACTGCTGGGCTTTTTCGTCAATACCCAGGTGCTGCAAGCTGACGTGCACGGGCACATGCCGTTCGACCAGTTGCTGGCCCAGGTCAAGCAACGTGCCCTGGAAGCGCAGGCCCATCAGGACCTGCCGTTCGAGCAGCTCGTGCAAATGTTGCAGCCCGAGCGCAGCCTCAGCCATAACCCGCTGTTCCAGGTGATGTTCAACCATCAGGACAGCCTGCGTTCAGCCCCGGTGCAATTGCCCGGCCTGGCTTTGCAGCCAGTGGATTGGGCCGGTCACAGCACTCAGTTCGACCTGAACCTGGAAACCGAGGAATCGGTGGACGGTCTCTGGGCCTCGCTGACTTACGCCACGGACCTGTTTGACGCGGCGACCGCGGAACGCCTGGCCGAGCATTGGCAAAACCTGCTGCGCGCGGTCCTGCAGGATGCCTCGATGGCCTTGGACGACCTGGCGATGCTCAGCCCGTCGCAATCGCAGCAAATGGTGCACGACTGGAACCGCAGCGACACCGACTACCCACGCGAACGCTGCGTACACCAGTTGTTTGAGGCCCAGGCCGCGGCGCAACCCGACGCCATCGCGCTGCACTTCAATGACGAGCACCTGAGCTACGGCGAACTCAACCGTCGCGCCAATCGGCTGGCCCATCGTCTGATCGACAGGGGCGTCGGCCCGGACGTGCTGGTGGCGGTGCACGTGGAGCGTTCCCTGGACATGGTGGTTGGCTTGCTCGCGACCCTCAAGGCCGGTGGCGCCTATGTGCCGCTCGACCCGCAATTCCCGGCAGAGCGCCTGGGCTACATGCTTGAAGACAGCCGCGCCCGGGTATTGCTGACGCAACCGCACCTGCTGGGGCACCTGGCGCAGCCGCACGGCGTGCAGGTGCTGATGGTGGAGGAGGCCGGCACAGCGCAGCACAATCCCCAGGTTGCCGTGACACCGGAGCATCTGGCCTACGTGATCTACACCTCTGGCTCCACTGGCAAGCCCAAAGGGGTGATGGTTCGTCACAAGGCGCTGTGCAGCTTCACCAGCGGCATGGCCGGTACGTTGAGTATCGGCCAGGATGCGCGGCTGTTGTCGCTGACCACCTTCTCGTTCGACATCTTCGCCCTGGAGCTGTATGTGCCGCTGAGTGTCGGCGGTACCGTGTTGCTGAGCGCCCAGGCAACGGCCCTCGACCCCGAGGCGATCCTCGATCTGGCCCAGCGTCAGGCGGCGAATGTGCTGCAAGCCACGCCTTCGACCTGGCGCATGTTGCTCGACAGCCCACGGGCTCATTCACTGCGTGGCATCGCCTGCCTGTGCGGTGGCGAAGCGCTGCCCGTCGATTTGGCCCAGCGCATGCTCGACCTGCAAGGCCCGCTGTGGAACCTCTATGGCCCGACGGAAACCACCATCTGGTCGGCGGCTCATCGTTTGCACCAGGCATTGCCGTTCGTTGGACGGCCCATCGCCAATACCGGCTTGTTCATTCTCAATGCCGGTCTCACGCCATGCCCCCAAGGTGTGTCCGGTGAGCTGCTGATCGGCGGTGTCGGCCTGGCGCGGGGTTACCACGGGCAGCCGGCGCTGACCGCCGAACGCTTCGTGCCCAACCCGTTTGGGGCTCCGGGCGAACGCCTGTACCGTACCGGCGACCTGGCACGCTATCGGGCCGACGGCGTGGTGGAATACATCGGCCGCGTCGACCATCAGGTCAAGGTCCGGGGTTTCCGTATCGAGCTGGGTGAAATCGAAGCCTGCTTGCGTGAGTTCGACGGCGTACGCGAAGCCGTGGTGCTGGCCGATAACGACCGGCTGATCGCTTACCTGGTCAGCGCCGCGCCGCAGGCGTCGCAGGTCTATAAAACCGCGCTGCGCGAGCGCTTGCCGGACTACATGGTGCCCGCGCAGTGGCTGTTCCTCGACAGCCTGCCGCTGACCCCCAACGGCAAGCTCGACCGCAAGGCATTGCCCAAACCGGATGCCAGCCTGTCGCTCAAGGGCCATGTAGCGCCCGTCACCCCGCGTGAGCAGCAGGTAGCGGCGATCTGGGCCGAGGTACTGGAATTGCCCCGGGTGGGCCTCGACGATCATTTCTTCGAGTTGGGCGGGCATTCATTGCTGGCCACGCGGGTGGTGTCACGGGTGCGTCAGGCCCTGGCGCTGGAAGTCCCACTCAAGGCCTTGTTCGAACAGCCGCTACTGGGTGATTTCGTGCGGGCCATGGGCGAGGAGGGCGTCACCGCGCCGGCGTTGATCAAGGCCGACCGCACGCAGCCTCTGCCGCTATCTTATGCCCAGGAGCGCCAGTGGTTCCTCTGGCAACTGGACCCGGCCGGCGCCGCGTATCACATCCCCAGCGCCTTGCGTTTGCAGGGGCCGTTGGACCTGACCGCGCTGCAAGAGAGCTTTGATAACTTGCTGGCTCGCCATGAAAGCCTGCGCACGTATTTCCGTCAGGACGCCACCGGCGCGGTTCAAGTCGTTGACGCCCAGGGCCGGGTCGATATCGAGCAGGTCGACAGCGACTATGCCGGCCTCAAGGCGCGGGTCGCGCAGGTGGTCGCCCAGCCTTTCGACCTGCTGCGTGGGCCGCTGCTGCGGGTTACCTTGCTGCGCCTGGCCGAGGACGACCACGTGCTCGTGCTGGTGCAGCATCACATCGTCTCTGACGGCTGGTCGATGCAGTTGATGGTCGAAGAGTTGGTGCAGGCGTATGCCGCTAACAGCCAAGGCCAAGACGTGCAATTGCCGGCGCTGCCGATCCAGTACGCCGATTATGCCGTGTGGCAGCGCGGTTGGATGGAGGCGGGGGAGCAGGCGCGTCAACTGGCCTACTGGCGCGAGCAGTTGAGCGGCGAGCAACCGGTGCTGGAGTTGCCGTTCGACCAGCCGCGCCCGGCACAGCCAAGCCATCGTGGCGCACGCTTGGCTATCGAGTTGCATCCGGAGTTGTTGGGCAGTTTGCGCGCACTGGCGCAGCACGCTGGCGTCACGCTGCCGATGCTGCTGCTGGCGTCTTACCAGGCGTTGCTGCATCGCTACAGCGGCCAGGAAGATGTGCGCGTGGGCGTGCCGATTGCCAACCGCAATCGCCTGGAAACCGAGGGGTTGATCGGCTTCTTCGTCAACACCCAAGTGCTCAAGGCCGATATCCACGGGCAAATGAGCACCGAGCAACTGCTGCACCAGGTGCGTCAGCGTTCCCTGGAGGCCCAGGCTCACCAGGACCTGCCGTTCGAACAGCTTGTGCAGGCATTGCAACCGGAGCGCAGCCTTAGCCTGAGCCCGTTGTTCCAAGTGTTGTTCAACCACCGTGTGAGCGCTGCCGACAGCCATCTGCATCGCCTGGCCGACCTGCACGTCGAAGTCCTGGACCTGGACGAAGGCGTGGCCCAGTTCGACCTGGCGCTGGATGTGGAAGAAAGCCAGACGGCCCTGCGGGCCTCTCTGAGTTATGCCACCGATCTGTTCGCCGTGGCGACCATCGAGCGCATGGCCGGGCATTGGCAGAACCTCTTGCGGGCAATGGTGATCGACCCACAGCAACCCATCAGCCAATTGAGCTTGCTGGGCGAGGATGAGCAACAGCAGATTCTTGAGCTGTGGAATCAGGCCGACACCGGTTTTTCAGCCGAGCGCCTGGTGCATGAATTGGTCGGCGATCGCGCCCGGCAAACCCCGGACGCAGTGGCGGTTAAATTCGACGCGCAAACCCTGACTTACGGTGAACTGGATCGCCAGGCCAACCGCCTGGCCCATGCCTTGATCGCCCG
>NZ_MPOR01000059.1:0-24978 GCF_001896155.1 Pseudomonas sp. FSL W5-0203 | reverse complement strand
CGAGGTGATGGGAGAGGTCATGCAAAATTCCATGGCAATGCGGCATGATGCTCCGGCTTCAATTCAATAACCGTGTTGCACTCAGCTCCTGCAACCGCCGAGTCTTCGATGTTCGTGACGACCTCGTACTTATCGTTAGTCAGTATTTCAATCATGCTTTCAAGAAAGCGAACTCCAATAACGCGTTTTGTCGCTGCTCCATGCTTATTTGTAGTTTCTTCGCGAACTAATTCAACATCTGCCAAGTGGTTGCATAGAAAGTTTTTAAAGGCTAGAAAATTTGTTATTTTTGTATTTCCGTCGGATCTATCATGCATGCGGCATTCTGTTAAGATTGCGCGCACACTCACTGGAAGTGCTGATGTCAGGTCAGTTATTTTATTCAGGGCCCGAAATAGCGTTAGAGATCCTTCTATTCCGTAATATTGCATTTGCCTTATCCCCATAGCTCGAATACCGGCGCGAACTCGCTCAACGTCGGCTATTGTTGATAGGTCCTGCTCTTTCCTGATTTTATCAGCCTGCTCATCGTAGAGGTCGGTGCGGCCGAGTTTAGTGGTATCGACTGTCTTTCCTATGTATTTAAGTACATAGGTCGCAGCCGCCACCCCATCGATTTCTTTGACGTCGGCCTGTCGTAAAGTGAAATAGAAATCTAGACACTTTTGAAAGCTGTCTAGAGTGGTGGGATCTATGAACATGAGGATGTGCCAATGGACGCATCCATCCTTATGAAGCTCTGCTGTTCGCACACCGAAGCATTTCTCAAGTGAAAATGGAGTTCCGCGTTTGCTTAATAGGGATCGGAGCTTTGCCCAGGTACGGCTTAGATATTTCTGGCTATCATAGCTGCTAGCTTGGTCGAAACTAGACCTTCCATTCTGTGGGTTCGGATGATAATTCGCTGGTGCAGTGAGCGTTAGCATGTAGGGCGTGAGGCCCCGTTCAATCGCAATAGCTTCTAGATTTTTTATAATGTAGTAGCTTTCATTGAATTTTCTCTCTGCCTGCTTCAAATGTAGATCGTATAGATTAATGAGCTGGCCGGTTTCCTTAACAAGAATGCTTCTCCTCTTTAAGAATTCCGCGTTTTTTTCGTCTCGACGTTGTATAAATTTTACGGTTTCGTTTGAGCAGTAATCGATATCAGTTCTGCCCCCGACTGCTCTGGTTTTTGCTTCAAATTCTAAGCGAGCGAAATGCACGGCTTTTGTGAATCTTCGCTTCACGAAGCTGAAATCAGTTAGGTAGCTAAGCTGCATTACATGGTCACAATTATGGACGGGAGCGCGCAGGTATGGCATCAGCGAAATCTGAAATTCCGATAAGTCTCGCATTTCCGTCTCGATTCGAGCGGCTTCTTTTTTCAGTATGCCCTCTACTGCTTTGCAGTAATTGTCACCCAGTGCGATTAACTTCAGCTTTTGATCGAAGTCTAGAGTCGGTTGGGAATTGAAATCGCCGGAAAATAGTCGTCTATATTCCGGAAGATTATTCTGCTGAATCGAATTTATCTTTGCTTGTATTTCGGAGATGAATTGTTTTGTCAGCCCGCTAACTTGATCCGCAGTCAAACGGCGCAACAGTTTCGTGTTGCGCGGGTCGAATAATGTAATGACATTATTTTCAGATTGCGAAAATTCTGGTTGGTTGAGATACATTGTTTTGAATCACAAATCAGCAGTATTGCAATCTTGAGCGTCAGCCGAGGCTGCCGGGAGATTCTTCATCCACGTTTCGATTTCGGAATTCATCCAGCGGCTAGCTTTTCCAATTTTCCTAGGTTTTGGAAATGTTTCGTCGTTGATTAGTCTGTAAATTGTGTAACGAGATAGACAGATTTTTTGTGATACCTTCACAAAATCTAAAAAATAGTCGGACATTTTTATATGCTCTTGTTATTGTTTGTTTCTCTAGATTAAAACAAAGGCAAAGCTAATTCAACCATCTAAAACTTCAATAAGTTGACAGGAGTGAGTTTGTTGGTTAGGGATCTAGGCTATGAGTTCGGGGGAGGTGTTAGTGAGGGCTGCTAATTATTTTCAAACGGTCGTTTCAAATGTGGCCTCTTAGAGGCCACATGGTACAAGTTTATTTTTCTTTAGATTTATTAAATCGGGCTAGCGATCTTTTAATATTAGCGCTATAGAATCTTGTGAACGACTCGTAGCTCACGTGGCCTAGATTAAGCCCCTGATATGTCACACGTTCAAGATACTCAGATTTCTTTTCGAGGGATAGCTCATCACCGTAGTGATCAGCTTCTGTTTTTTGGCGTTTTTGATGGCCGCTGATAGATTCCACAATATATTCACTATAGTTTTCGGATTCTCCACAGTTTTTTAATTCGTCGATCATCGTGTGTCTAAATGAGTGCATGTCTCGACCATCGTGCGCGCTCATGTGAATACCAACGTTGTAGAAATAACCCCCGTGCGGTGTGCTCTGAGAAGGAACTCGGGTAAAAAACGTGGAAGCTGCATGGCCCCAACCATTTTTTTTATTATAAGATATGCCTTCAAATAGCATTGTTGATCTGGATTTTCTTCTAGAGGTCGCATACTCGATGAATCCTAGTTCCCGCAATTTCGAGTGAATAGGCACCAGCCGTTTCGAAGATAAAGTTTTGACTCTCTTTCCAATTTCTTCGTTCTCTTCTACTTTCATACACCAGATTCCGTCGCGCTCCACGATGTCCCCCGGTGTGAGACCTGCTATTTCTGCAATCCGCATTGCACTAAAGGCTGCAATAAGAGGCATCCAGAATTGATATGGATAGACCGAAGTATTGTTATTGATCTTAGTGGGACGGTAGATCCAACCATCGAAAACGGCCTGAAGTTCGGTAATCGAATTGGATTTTTTTGGTGTTTCGTCGATTGGCTGGCGGCGTTTTATGTCCGCAGTGAGTTTGTCGAAATTAGGTGTAGCAATATGCTCAGGGTTTATAGTGGTGTAGCCCTCCTGAAATGCGTACACATGAAGCGCAGTAAGCCGCCTCGAATAAGCTGATGCCGTTTCAGGGGTAATTCTTTTGTATTCTTCTTTTTTTGGTACAAGCATTTGGGCTGTAAGGGTGGACCGATCCTTTCCGGTGGCCGCGTAGGCTTTCACCTCAAGAGTCAGTCTATGCAATCGCTCAAAATCGCCTTTCGTAAAATCTTCAATTGGCGCGTTTTCGCTCAGCACCGTGAGAACAAATGCGTGTCGTTCATACTCCTGCTCGGTCGAAAAGCTGGTTTCGCCATTCATACCTTCATGCTTTAGTTTCCATCCGCCATAAAGTTCTAGAAGAGTATGGGTGACCTCATTTTTCACAAGAGTGGGCTTGGTCTCTGTATGGTCCATGTTCGTGGGGCTGATCGCCGCACCTGACCTGGCTGCATCGCAGAGTTCAAGGTAGGCACCGTAAAGAAGTTCTCGATAGCTCTTTTGGGCTTTAGCGAGCGAAACAGCACTGATTGTTCCGTCCATAGTGCGAGAACCAGTGATCTCAATTGAGACGTTCTCTGCATACTGGACAAGGTTATGAAAAATTTGATTCTGACCGTTGAGGGTGAGTCCAGGTGCGAGATAGCCACCACGAACCTGTTCGGAAATGAGCGCGCTGAGCTGATGCATCATCACATTCCGCAGTCTTTCTTGTGAAACAACTCCTATCGCTTCAGGAGCGTCAGGATCTGGGTGTGCTCGCAGGATGCTATCCAGCCGGGCATTATCTTCATCCAGTTCCGCTGCAAGGGCGCGAGCGGCTTCCTCGAAGTCGATTTCTTCGTGATCTTTGGCTTTAGGCGGCATTGCGGTCCTCATCAGCTGCTCTATCGCAGAGATATGGGATCTGGCGCGGCTTATAGCAAGGCGCTTGCTGTGCGTTTTGAGAGAAATTCTTTTGCCGGCGTTCAAGTGAGCGAGGCGGGAGGGTAGTCGGAGATAGTAGAGACCGTGGCGGCTCTTCTCGATGTAATTTGGCATAACGCACTCCAAAAGAGAGCGCGTCAAGGAGGGAGAGATATGCCGCCCATTCCTTCCGACCTTTGCCGCCCTTTTGAAGAGCTGCCACCCCGTCAGGGTGAAAAAAGTCTTTAGAAATGAACGGCTTATCCAGATTTTGGTGGAGCCGGGGGGATTTGAACCCCCGTCCGCCAGTACTCCGCTGTCGGTACTACATGCGTAGCCGTTTCTATTAAGTTAACCCTCAGCGACCCGAAGGGCAGGGTGCTTTGGGCGAGTTGTGTAAGTTTTAGCCGCTTCGTCCACAACGTACTGCACGGCGATTCTGTTCTATATGACAATCACTTTGGGTTTACAGACATCCCCTGGTGATTGCTGGACCCGAAGGTACCAGAAGCTCAGGGCTAAGGCTGCTTACGCAGCGAGAGCGAATTCCTGGCCGTAGTTTTCGTCATTGGCAACTATAAGAAGTTGCAACAGTGGATTTACGAGTTCTGTTACCAACTCGGCATGCACCTAAAGTTTCGCGACCGGCGTCGAATCCTAAACGGCCCCGTGCTTGTAACTCGTTGTTTCTTAGTGAGTGACAAGCCTGTGCAGTGTACGCCAAAACGTCAGCGAAGGCCAACCCGAAGGTTGGCCCTCTCGCTTACTGGCCGCCTTTCTCGCTGTTCTGCAGGTCTTGCAGGGCCTTGGAGGTGATTTCGATGCACTTCTTCTCATCACCTGCGGCGTGGGCGGCCTTGGCCTGGGAGACGGCGGTGTCTATTTCGCCACTTTTACCGCTGGTGTCGGTGGCGAGCAGGGCTTTGCCGTTGTTGATTTTGTCCAGGTTGATCTGGCACAGGTCTTTGTCACTGGCGGCGAAAGCGGGGGAGGCGAGCATCGCAGCGGTCATGAACAAGCCAGCAAGAGCGGAACGCTTCATAGGGTGTCTCCTTGCGCAAAAGGGCTCGACGCTGCTGGCGTGCAACCGCTGCCAGCGACATCACTGATGGGCCTCGTTTGTCGAGGCCTATGCAGATGACTGCGCCGGCGCGCGAGGGTTCGGTTTTTTTGCCGGGTCAGTGGGCGCGGGCGCGGGTGACGCGGTCTACCAGGTAGACCAGGCCGTGGTAGTCGATGCCGCCATGCTGGCTCAGGCCGATCTCGCAGGTGCGGCTGGTGGAGATGCCTTCGCTGCAATATTGCACGGCGTCCTTGAGTGAGCGCAGGGCGTGGGCGTTGAGCTCTGGTGTGGTGAAGCCTTTGTCGCCGGCAAAGCCGCAGCAATGAATGCCTTCGGGGATCACCACGGTTTTTGCGCAGCGTCTCGCCAGTTCGATCAGGGCCTGGCTCTCGCCCAGGTGTTGGGTGCTGCAGGTGACGTGCACGGCGATGGGGGCTTCCTGGGGTGTGAAGTCGAGGCGGTCCATCAGGTGGGTGCGGATAAAGCGCACGGGGTCGTAGAGGTCCAGGCGCGTTTCTCCCAATTCCTGCACCAGGCGCAGGGTGCAGGGGCTGGTGTCGCAGTAGATGGGGTCGAGGCCGCCGCGGCTGGCGTGGAGCAGGGCGCCGATCAGTTCCTGGCGCTTGTGTTCGGCCTGCTCGGCGTAGCCTTTGGAGGCGAAGGGTTGGCCGCAGCAGAGGCTGTCTTGGTTGTCGGGGAAGACTACCTGGTAGCCGGCTTTTTCCAGCAACTGGCGGGTTTTGTCGTACAGCGACATTTGCTCTTTATCGCCGGCTGCCGGGCCCATGGCGCGGGAGACGCAGGCGGCCAGGTAAACCACGCGCGGGCGCGCGTCCGTCACTGCCGGACTGAAGCGGATGGCTTTTTCCGGCTGTGGCATGGCGTTGGTCCACTGCGGAATTTGCCCTTTGGACAGCTTGGTCAGTGTGCTCGAGAGCTTGGCCAGCCGTGGAGCCCCCAGCAGCATGCGTGCGCCATTGGCGACGTGCAGGGTAAAGCGCGCACCTTGCAGTGCGGTGGCGAAATGGCTGGCGAGCCAGTCGGCGGTTTTCGTACGGTCGGCTGCGCGGCTGCGCAGCTTTTTCACCAGGTCGCCGGTATTGATGCCTACAGGGCAACGTTGCGCGCATAAGCCGGTGGCGGCGCAGGTGTCGATGCCCTGGTAGTGGTAGGCCGCTTCCAGTTCGGTGGTGTCCACGCCTGCGCGTTTTTTGGCCTGGATGTCGCGCCAGATCACGATGCGCTGGCGCGGGCTCAGGGTCAGGCCTTTTGAAGGGCACACCGGTTCGCAGAACCCGCATTCGATGCACTTATCCACAAGCTCATCGGCGGCGGGCAGGGGCTTGAGGTGTTTGAGGTGGATTTGCGGGTCTTCGCTGAGCACCACATCGGGGTTGAGGATGCCGTTAGGGTCGAGCAGGCGCTTGAGTTGCCACATCAGTTGATAGGCGTCGCTGCCCCATTCCAGTTCAACGAACGGCGCCATATTGCGGCCGGTGCCGTGTTCAGCCTTCAGCGAGCCACCGAACTCCACGGCCACCAGTTGCGCGACGTCGTCCATGAACGCTTGATAGCGTGCGACTTCTTCGCTGCTGTTGAAGCCTTGAGTGAACACAAAGTGCAGATTGCCTTCCAGGGCATGTCCGAAAAGGATGGCTTCGTCGTAGTGATGTTTGTCGAACAGTGCGATCAAGCGGTTCACGCCAATCGCCAGTTGTTCGACCGGGAAGGTCACGTCTTCGATGATCACGGTGGTGCCGGTTTTGCGTACGGCGCCTACGGCCGGGAAGGTGTCTTTGCGGATGGCCCACAGGCGGGCGTTTTCCAATGGGTCTTCGGTGAAGTCGACTTGTTTCTCCACGGGAAACGCCGCCAGGGACGCCATGATGCGCGTCAGTTGTTCGTGCAGCAGTGATGACGAAGCGGCGCGGGACTCGATCAGCAGTGCGCAGGCGTTTTCCGATAGGTGCTGCACGAAAGCAGGCATGCCCGGTTTGTCCTGCACCGAACGCATGCTGCGTCGGTCCAGCAGTTCAACGGCGGAGACCGGCTGGGTTTTCAGCACGGTGACGGCGTTGCAGCAGGTTTCGACATCCGGGAAGACGATCAGCGCCGAGGCTTTGTTGGGGTGATCGATCACGGTGTCGTAGGTGACCGCACTGATAAACCCCAGGGTGCCCTCGGAGCCGACCAGCAGGTGGCTGAGGATATCCAGCGGGTCATCGAAATCCACCAGGGCGTTGAGTGACAGGCCGGTGGTATTTTTCAGGCGGTATTTGTGGCGGATCTTTGCCGCCAGCTCAGTATTTGCCCGTGTCTGGCGACCTAGTAGGGCCAGGCTTTCAAGCAGTGCGCTATGTGACTGGCGGAAGGCTTGCACGCTGGCGGCATCTTCGGTGTCCAGGCGGCTGCCATCGGCCAGTACCAGGCGGATGCCCGCCAGGGTGTGGTAGGTGTTTTGCGCCGTGCCGCAGCACATGCCACTGGCGTTGTTGGCGACGATACCGCCGATTTTGCAAGCATTGATGGACGCTGGGTCCGGCCCGATCTTGCGCCCGAACGGTGCGAGCCAGGCGTTGGCCTGGGCGCCGATCACGCCCGGCTGCAGGCGGATCTGGGTGCCTTGCCCGCGAATTTCGCGGTGGTTCCAGTTATCACCCAACACGATCAGCACCGAGTCGCTGATGGCCTGGCCCGAGAGGCTGGTGCCTGCGGCACGGAAGGTCACCGGTACGCGGTCGCGCTGGGCCAGTTGCAGCAGGGTTACCACTTCGTCTTCTGACTCCACGCGGATCACCAGCTGTGGGATCAGTCGGTAGAAGCTGGCGTCGGTGCCGAAGGCGAGGGTGGAAAGTGGATCGTCGAAGCGGCGATCTTGCGGGATCAGTTGTGCGACGTCGCTCAGGAAAGCAGCAGGCAGGCTCATCGGTCCTCCAGAAATAGCAGACGCCGGAAGGGTGCCCCGGCGTCGATTCTTACCCTATTACGTGCAGGTCTCAGTGCACCAGCATACCGGTGAACCAGTACGCCTGCGCCAAGGTGATCAGCCCGACGATGGTGGCAAAAAACAGGCTGTGCTTGAGGGTAAAGCGGAACAGGTCGGATTCCTTGCCCACCAGGCCGGTGGCGGCGCAGGCCACGGCGATCGATTGCGGCGAGATCATTTTGCCGGTCACGCCACCGCTGGTGTTCGCGGCTACCAGCAGGGTGTCGTTGACGCCGATCTGGTGCGCGGTAGTGGCTTGCAGTGAGCTGAACAGGGCGTTGGATGAGGTATCGGAGCCTGTCAGGAAAACTCCCAGCCAGCCAAGGAATGGCGAGAAGAACGGGAAGGCTGCACCGGTGCCCGCCAGAACCAGCGCCATGGTCGAGGACATGCCGGAGTAGTTGGTGACGAAGGCGAATGCCAGCACCATGCCGATGGACAGGATCGGCCAGCGCAGCTCAAAGAAGGTTTCTTTTAAAGTGGTAAGACCAGTTTTGACGTCGATTTTCAACACCAGCATGGAGACCAGTGCCGAGAAGAAGATTGCAGTGCCGGTGGCAGATATCGGGTCCAGCTTGAAGACGGCCGGGATGGCGGTGGGGTTGGTCACGATGGGCGCGACTTTAACCACCAGTTGATCCAGGTGCGGGATCGCGAAATTGAACACCCAGCCGTACATCGAGCCGCCCGCGGCGAACAGGGCCTTGAAGGGTTTGAGAGTCCAGATGGTCACCAGTACGGTGAGGATCAGGAACGGCGACCACGCCTTGAAAATTTGCCCCAGGCTGTAGGGCGAAACCACGGTGTTGCGTGGCAAGCCGAAGCCGCCGGCGCTGGAAGTGACCGCTACGCTGGAGGAGGCGCCGGCAATTTGTGCGCCTGCGGTGCGCTTGGGCTGCCAGACTTTCAGGAACAGCGTCAGGGCAATCAGGCTGGCGAGTGCCGAGGTGATGTCCGGCAGCTCTGGGCCAATGAAGTTGGAGGTGAAATATTGGGTGACGGCAAAGCTCAAGCCCGCCACCAAGGCTGCCGGCCAGGTTTCGCGAACGCCGCGCAGGCCGTCCATCATGAACACCAGCCAGAACGGCACGAACAGCGACAGCAGCGGCAGTTGGCGGCCGGTCATGGCGCCAATCTTGAACGCATCAATACCGGTGACCTGGCCGGCGACAATGATCGGAATGCCCAATGCGCCGAAAGCCACGGGCGCGGTATTGGCAATCAGGCATAAGCCGGCGGCGTACAGCGGGTTGAAACCCAGGCCTACCAGCAGCGCGGCGGTGATCGCCACGGGCGCGCCAAAACCGGCCGCACCTTCCAAGAAGGCACCAAAGCAAAAACCGATCAGCAACACCTGCAAGCGCTGGTCGTCGGTGATCGACAAAACGGAGCTGCGGATGATTTCGAACTGGCCGCTCTTGACCGTCAATTTGTACAGGAATACCGCTGCGACGATGATCCAGGCGATGGGCCACAGGCCGTAGGCAAAACCATAACCGGCCGCAGCCAATGCCATGTCTACGGGCATCTGGAAGGCGAAAATGGCGACCAGGATCGACAGGGCCAGGGTGATGCTGCCGGCCACATGGCCTTTGAGGCGGAACACGGCCAGCGCCAGGAAGAAGAATACGATAGGAATGACGGCGGCCAGTGCGGACAGGCCGAGGCTACCGAGTGGGCTGTAAAGCTGTTGCCAGGTTTGCATATGGGGTGGCCCCTGATTGTTGTTGTTTGGTGAGCTTGGTTAATTGGTAATACCAATTTACAGTCGCTGTGGGCTAGATTAAGAGCCTGGGCAGGGGTGTGTCAATTTGCCGCCTGCGAAACTTTGGTCGTAGGTCGGTAGGCGGGGCGTTCTGATCGGCGAAATTGAAGGCGTTCTGATAGGTGCTGCCGGCACGTCGATAGGCCAGAATAGGGGCCCCGGCGAGTGGTCGGGATGGTGGAGAGTGAGTTATGGGGTTTGATCAGGTGCGTCAGCGCCGTTTGTCTGACGATATTGTCGAGCAGCTTGAGGGGATGATTCTCGAGGGCACGCTGAAGTCGGGCGAACGCTTGCCGGCCGAGCGCGCGTTAGCCGAGCGCTTTGGTGTGTCGCGCCCGTCGTTGCGTGAGGCGATTCAGAAACTGGCGGCCAAGGGGTTGTTGGTCAGTCGTCAGGGCGGTGGCAACTATGTGGTGGACTCCCTGGGTTCGACCTTCAGCGATCCGCTGTTGCACTTGTTGGAAAGCAATCCCGAAGCGCAGCGCGATCTGCTGGAGTTTCGCCAGACCCTTGAGGCTTCGTGTGCTTATTACGCGGCGTTACGCGCCACGGAGGTTGACCGTGAACGGCTGACCGCAGCGTTTGAAGCGTTGCAGGATTGCTATGCGCGCGCCGACGAAGTGAGCCGAGTGGAGGAGGGTGCTGCGGATGCAAGGTTTCACTTGGCGATTGCCGAAGCCAGTCATAACGCCGTGTTGCTGCACACCATTCGCGGGCTGTTCGACCTGCTCAAGCGTAACGTGGTGACGAATATTGGTGGCATGTACCAGCAGCGTACCGAGACCCGCGACATGCTGATCAATCAGCATCGGGACTTGTACCTGGCCATCATCGAGGGGCGGGCCGAGCAGGCGCGCGAAGTCTCGACACGGCATCTGCTGTATGTGCAGGAGGTGTTGGAGGAGGTGCGTCAGGAGGTTCAACGCGTGGCTCGGGCGGAGCGACGCAAAGGGATGTAGCCCGCGTGGGCTACACCGTCACAAGGATTATTCTTCCTTGCCCTTGTTGCGCACGGCGCGATGCAGTTCGCGATTAGAATCGCGCTCGCGTTCGGTGTCGCGCTTGTCGTATTCCTTCTTGCCCTTGCCCAATGCGATCTCGCATTTGACCAGGTGCTTGCTCCAGTACCAGGACAAGCAGACACACGCGTAGCCTTTTTGCTGCACGGCTGCGGCGAGTTTTTCGAGCTCGCGGGCATTGAGCAACAACTTGCGCGTACGCACCGGGTCGGCAATCACGTGGGTGCTCGCGGTGGTCAGCGGAGTGATATGACTGCCAAGCAGCCATGCCTCGCCATCCTTGAGCAGCACATAACTGTCGACCAGCTGCAGTTTGCTGGCACGCAGACTTTTTACTTCCCAGCCGGCCAGGACCAGACCAGCCTCGAACCGATGTTCGATGAAGTAATCGTGTCGCGCTTTTTTATTTTGCGCGATGGTCCCTGTGGGGTGTTTCTTTTGTTTAGCCATAGGGGCGGCATTATAGGGAGTTGCGAGCGTGTCGGCTACGGTCAACCTGTGTGCTTGAGCGAGTTGGACGAATCCCGGACAATGCGGGCAGTTCTTTGGTTTTTTTCTCTCGCGGATTGGGCTGTTCTTTCGCGATGTTTGCCTTAAGCAGTGGAAGTAACGCTCACATGACGACGCATATTCAACGTTCGGCCCTGTTGCCCTACCCGGCGCAGGCGCTCTATGACCTGGTCAACGACGTGGCGCGTTACCCGGAGTTTCTGCCTTGGTGCTCGACGGCCGAGGTTCTGGAGAGCAGTGACGAGCACATGGTTGCCAGCGTGGGGGTGGCCAAGGGCGGCCTCAGCCAGCATTTTGTGACGCGTAATGTGCTGGTGCCGGGTCAGTCCATCGAAATGAACCTGCAGGAAGGGCCGTTCACCCAACTGCACGGTGTGTGGGTGTTCAAGGCGCTGACGGACAAGGCCTGCAAGATCAGCCTGGATCTTTCGTTTGATTATGCCGGGCCGATTGTTCGTGCGACGTTGGGGCCTTTGTTCAATCAGGCAGCCAATACCCTGGTGGACGCGTTCTGTCAGCGCGCCAAGCAACTGCATGGTTGAGATTGAGGTGGTGTTCGCCGCTGAGGATCGCCAGGTGTTGCTGGGGGTAAAGGTGGCTGAAGGCACTAGTTTGCGCGAGGCGGTGCGGGCGTCGGGAATAGCGGCGCATTTTCCTGACGTTGATCTGGCTGATTGCCCGCTGGGTATATTTGGCAAGGTTGTCGTGGATGCCGGGGCGCGTTGCGTGCAAGCGGGCGACCGTATTGAGATCTACCGGCCTTTGCTGGCCGACCCTAAAGAGGTGCGCAGGTTGCGCGCGGCCAAGGCGGCATTGGCCAGGCAAACGAATTCTTGAGCTTGCCAAATGGCAGCCTAGCTATCTGGAGCGCCGCGATCCAACTGTGGGAGCTGGCTTGCCTGCGATGACGCCCTGATAGCCGGCGCATATCTACCTGATACCCGCGATCCAAATGTGGAAGGGGCGGTCCCGATAACTGGTATGTTCTCGATCTGATCCAGGATCCTGGTTGACTGTCAGATCGCTTTCGCAGGCAAGCCAGCTCCCACAGGTTCAGCGTCGCACCAAGGTTATGTAGAGATGCCTATGTAAATGGCAGGCAACAAAAAGCCCGGCATGCCGGGCTTTTTATCGAGCGCAAAATTATTGCGGGCTGGTGTCCAGAGGCTCAGGCGTCGGGACGGGCACGGTTTCCACGTTGTCGATGTCTTTCTGGATGGTGTCCAGCAACGAACCAGGCTTGGCCGGTACCTCGGATTTTGGTTTTTCAGCTTCCTGCGTAGGTGCGGTCACGTTGGTGCCGCTGTCCTTGCCCAGCAAGGCTTCATCGCGGCTTACGCCGGGCATGAAGTCGCCGGACAGGCTCACAAGCTGGTCATTGCCATTGAAGATGACACTGACGCGCTCCTGCTGGCGTTCACCGCCACCAGGCTGCAGGCTGTAGAGATAATCCCAGCGATCGGCATGGAAAGTGTCGGTCAGCAGGGGATTACCCATGATAAACCGTACTTGCCGTCGGGTCATTCCCGGGCGTAACTGGTCTATCATGTCCTGCGTGACGACATTGCCCTGCTGGATGTCGATTTTGTAAACCCCGGGGAATGAACAACCGGCGAGTGCGAGCAGTCCCACAAAGGTGAAACTGGTTAGCAAGAGCTTGGTGTTTTGCATCGGTGGGCGACTTCCACTATCTTGGCTGGGACAACGTAAACGCCGATCATACCCGTATTAAGAGAAGCTGCGAAGCAGCATCCGCGAGAAAGCTAACCATGGTTGAAAATAGCGAACTACGCAAAGCCGGTCTCAAAGTGACTCTGCCACGAGTCAAGATTCTACAAATGCTCGATTCTGCTGAGCAGCGTCACATGAGTGCCGAAGATGTTTACAAGGCGCTGATGGAGTCTAACGAGGACGTCGGCCTGGCCACGGTCTACCGTGTACTGACCCAGTTTGAAGCCGCAGGGCTGGTGGTTCGTCATAATTTCGACGGCGGTCATGCGGTGTTTGAATTGGCTGACGGTGGTCACCATGACCACATGGTTGACTTGGATACCAACGAGGTTATCGAGTTCACCAGCCCTGAAATCGAAGCGCTGCAGCACAAGATTGCTGAGGAGCACGGGTTCGATTTGGTCGACCACAATCTCGTGTTGTACATCCGTAAGAAAAAGTAAAAATCGACGCAGTTTTGCTTTGCGAAACGATTGAAGGCGACCCTCGGGTCGCCTTCGTGCTTTCTATAGAGTGGAAAATGTCGCTTCAAGCCTTCGCGGCCACCACCATTTTTTTCGCGTGAGCCAAGGACTCCTTGGTCAAGTCGATACCGCCGAGCATCCGCGCCACTTCTTCCACCCGTTCCGACTTGTTCAGCTTGGAGACGGCGGTGTGTGTCGCGTCACTGCCGCGCACCTTATGCACAAACAGGTGCTGATGCCCTTGGGCTGCCACTTGCGGCAAGTGCGTCACCGTAAGCACCTGGCCGCGAACCCCCAAGCGACGCAGCAATTGGCCAACAATTTCTGCGGTCGGCCCGCCAATGCCCACATCCACTTCATCGAATACCAGGGTGGGTACCCGTGAGGTCTGGGCGGTAATCACTTGGATCGCCAGGCTGATCCGCGAGAGTTCGCCGCCGGAGGCCACTTTGGCCAGGGCCTTGAGCGGTTGGCCGGGGTTGGCACTCACCAGCAGTTCGACGTGCTCCAGCCCATGGGGCTGCAATTCTTGACTGGCGTTGGGATGCAGCTCAATGGTGAAGCGCCCGCCTGGCATGCCCAGGCGTTGGATTTCCAGCTCAACGGCGCTTGCCAGGCTAGTAGCTGCCTGCTGGCGCAGTGCGCTCAGCTCCCGGGCCTTTTCCTGATAATGACGGGCAAACGAAGCGAGCTCTTCGCCCAGTCGTTCGATAGATTCGTCGTTCGCGTTGAGTGTTTCGATTTCATCCAGCAGTTTCTGCTGCATGGTTGCGACTTCTGTCGGCTGGATTCGATGCTTGCGAGCCAGTGTATAAATAGTGTCCAGGCGTTCTTCTATTTCCTGCAGGCGAGCTGGGTCGGCGTCGAAATGGTCCAGGAAACGATTGAGTTCGCCCACGGCCTCTTCAACCTGGATCTGCGCGCTGGTCAACAGGGTGGTCGCTTCGCTCAGTGAGCCGGAAGCATTGTTCACGCTGGACAGGCGGTTGAGGCTGGCGGTCAGTGCATTAAGGACATTGCCGGAGTCGCTCTCACTACATTGCTCGACGACCTGGCGGCAGATACCCAGCAGGGTCTCGGCGTTGGTCAGGTTCTTGTGTTCCTGCTCAAGTTGCTCCAGCTCTGTCTCACCCAGGCCCAGACTCTCGAGCTCTTCCAGTTGATAGCTGAGCAACTGGTGGCGGGCGCGTTGTTCGTCGCCGGAGTTGGAGAGGCGTTCCAGTTCCTGGCGTGTCTGGCGCCAGCGTTGGGCGGCCAGTTGAACTTGCCGGGAAAGATCGGTGGCGCCGGCGTACTCATCGAGCAGGCGACGGTGGGTATCGGTTTTCAACAGGGATTGGTGTTCGTGCTGACTGTGGATATCGATCAGCAATTCGCCCAGGGCTTTCAAGTCGCCCAGTGGGCAAGGCGTGCCGTTGATATAGCCGCGCGAGCGCCCCTCGGCGGTGATCACCCGGCGCAGAATGCAGGGGCCTTCATTATTAAGGTCGCGCTCGGCCAGCCATGCCTCGGCTTCGGGGATGTCCGCCAGGTCGAAGGTGGCCAGGATGTCGGCCTTGTCGGAGCCAGGGCGTACCACGCCACTGTCGGCGCGGTCGCCAAGCGTCAGGCCGAGGGCGTCGAGCATGATCGACTTGCCGGCGCCGGTTTCGCCTGTGATTACGCTCATCCCGCGATCCAGTTCAAGATCCAGATGTTCAACGATGGCGTAGTTATGTACAGACAGGTGCACGAGCATGACGGCCGCTCCCAGGCTTTAGGTCTGGTTATTTATACAGTGTTTTGTTCAGGCCTGACAATCCTGGCACTTAGCTCGATTTGCTTGAGTCGTTAATTTTTTTAGCGCGATGTGGAATGAGCGTGAAGGAAATGATCCAGGTCAATCGAAAGACTTTTGGTAACGCCTGCGCCCTTGAACCTCAAAATTGTGGCCCCATATACCGGAGCAGAAGCGCGAGTTGAGTTCGCGCATGATTTTGAAAGGAGAAATCTATGGCTGACGAACAGACGCAGGATACGCAAACTCCAGACGCCAATTCGGCTGCCGGCGATGAACTGGCGACTCGTGTGCAAGTGCTCGAAGAGCAATTGGCCGCTGCGCAGGATCAATCGTTGCGTGTTGCCGCCGATCTGCAGAACGTCCGCCGCCGTGCCGAGCAGGATGTAGAGAAGGCTCACAAGTTCGCGCTGGAAAAATTCGCCGGTGACCTGCTGCCGATCATCGACAGCCTGGAGCGTGGTCTTGAGTTGTCCAACCCGGACGATGAAAACATCCGCCCAATGCGCGAAGGCATTGAGCTGACCCTGAAAATGTTCCAGGACACCCTGAAGCGTTATCAGTTGGAAGCTATCGATCCGCAAGCCGGCGAGCCGTTCAATGCTGAACATCACCAAGCCATGGCCATGCAGGAAAGCCATGACCTGGAACCCAATAGCGTAATCAAGGTGTTCCAGAAGGGTTACCAGCTCAACGGTCGCCTGATGCGTCCGGCAATGGTGGTGGTGAGCAAGGCTCCTGCACCCGTTGCACCTTCTATTGATGAGCAGGCTTGAAATTCGCCGCAAGGCCCCCATTTATAAGTCAAGCGTTTAAGTGCTACCGCAGTTAGCCAAAACTGCTGCGGCAACCAAATTCAAGTTTCGGGAGAGTAAATCATGGGCAAAATTATCGGTATCGACCTGGGGACCACCAACTCCTGCGTCTCCGTGCTGGAAAACGGCGTTGCAAAAGTTATTGAAAACGCCGAAGGCGCACGTACCACTCCGTCGATCATCGCTTACGCCAACGACGGTGAAATCCTCGTCGGTCAATCGGCCAAGCGTCAGGCGGTGACCAACCCGCACAACACCCTGTACGCGGTAAAGCGTCTGATTGGTCGTAAGTTCGACGAAGAAGTCGTACAGAAAGACATCAAGATGGTGCCTTACAAAATCGCCAAGGCCGACAACGGTGACGCCTGGGTTGAAGTGAACGGCCAGAAAATGTCGCCGCCGCAAATCTCGGCTGAAATCTTGAAAAAGATGAAAAAGACCGCCGAAGACTACCTCGGTGAAGCGGTGACTGAAGCGGTGATCACCGTTCCGGCCTACTTCAACGACAGCCAGCGCCAGGCTACCAAAGACGCCGGCCGCATCGCGGGCCTGGATGTAAAACGTATCATCAACGAACCAACCGCAGCCGCGCTGGCTTACGGTATGGACAAGGCCAAGGGCGACCACACCGTGATCGTTTACGACCTGGGTGGCGGTACGTTCGACGTCTCCGTGATCGAGATCGCAGAAGTTGACGGCGAGCACCAGTTCGAAGTGTTGGCCACCAACGGTGACACCTTCCTGGGTGGTGAAGACTTTGACATTCGTCTGATCGACTACCTCGTTGACGAATTCAAGAAAGAAAGCGGCATGAACCTCAAGGGTGACCCGCTGGCCATGCAGCGCCTGAAAGAAGCCGCTGAAAAAGCCAAGATCGAGCTGTCTTCCGCTCAGTCGACTGACGTGAACCTGCCGTACATCACTGCAGACGCTACCGGTCCTAAGCACTTGAACGTGAAGATCTCGCGTTCCAAGCTCGAAGCATTGGTTGAAGACCTGGTTCAGCGCACCATCGAACCTTGCCGCATCGCGCTGAAAGACTCCGGTATCGACGTTGGCTCGATCAACGACGTGATCCTGGTGGGCGGTCAGACCCGTATGCCACTGGTTCAGAAGCTGGTTACCGAGTTCTTCGGCAAAGAAGCCCGTAAAGACGTGAACCCGGACGAAGCTGTTGCCATGGGTGCTGCCATCCAGGGTGCGGTATTGGCCGGCGACGTAAAAGACGTGCTGCTGCTGGACGTAAGCCCGCTGACCCTGGGTATCGAAACCATGGGTGGCGTGATGACTGCGCTGATCGAGAAAAACACCACGATTCCTACCAAGAAATCTCAGGTGTTCTCGACTGCCGATGACAACCAGGGCGCCGTGACTATCCACGTGCTGCAGGGCGAGCGTAAGCAAGCCGCTCAGAACAAGTCCCTGGGCAAGTTCGACCTGGCTGAGATTCCACCAGCACCACGTGGCGTGCCACAAATCGAAGTGACCTTCGACATCGACGCCAACGGCATCCTGCACGTCGGCGCGAAAGACAAGGCCACCGGCAAAGAGCAGAAGATCACCATCAAGGCCAACTCCGGCCTGTCTGATGAAGAAATTCAACAGATGATCCGTGATGCTGAAACCAATGCTGAAGCCGACAAGAAGTTCGAAGAGTTGGCAGGCGCCCGTAACCAGGGTGACGCGCTGGTTCACTCGACGCGCAAAATGATCGCTGATGCTGGCGACAAAGTGACAGACGAAGAGAAAACCGCAATCGAAGCGGCAGTGGTTGCGCTGGAAGCCGCCATTAAAGGCGACGACAAGGCTGCCATCGAAGCCAAGGTTGAGGAGCTGTCGAAAGTCTCCGCGCCAGTTGCTCAGAAAATGTACGCCGAGCAAGGCCAGCCGGCTGACGGCGCTGCGCAACAAGCCGAGCCTGAAGCCAAGCACGACGATGTTGTCGATGCTGAGTTCGAAGAAGTTAAAGACAACAAGTAAGTTGTCGCCCGGTTGACCGCGCACAAGCGGTGACTGGTAGGATGTCGCCGCGCGGGAGCTTGCTCCCGCGTTGGCGTGTCTGGGGTATGCGAATTTTTACAGCATGCGACAACGCTCGGATGCTGGCGGTGTGAACGGGAATGCTCCTGCTTTCCGAATGACAGTCACCGCGTTTTTGGCCGGCTCCCTGGCTGAAAACAGTAATGACCAGGATCGTTGAATTGACGTGAGTTGGGTCCGGGCCTGTATTGGGGCTCAACGAGTTTGGCAGGGTTCAGGAGGGCCAGGTCGAACGTCCTTAAGAGTGCAAAGACTTATGGCAAAGCGTGACTATTACGAAGTATTGGGTGTGGAGCGTGGCGCCAGCGAGGCGGAGCTGAAAAAAGCCTACCGTCGCCTGGCGATGAAGCACCACCCGGACCGTAATCCGGATAGCAAAGAATCCGAAGAGATGTTCAAAGAGGCCAACGAGGCCTACGAATGCCTGTGTGATCCCAATAAGCGTGCGGCCTACGACCAGTATGGCCATGCTGGCGTCGACCCGAGCATGGGCGGCGGCGGTGCCGGTTTTGGTGGCCAGAACTTCTCCGATATTTTCGGCGACGTATTCAGCGACTTCTTCGGCGGTGGCCGTGGCGGTCAGCGTGGCGGCCCTCAGCGCGGCAGCGACCTGCGTTACACCCTGGAACTGAACCTGGAAGAAGCCGTGCGCGGCACCAGTGTCAATATCCGTGTGCCGACGCTGGTCAACTGCAAGCCGTGCGACGGCTCGGGTGCGAAGAAAGGCTCCTCGCCGATCACGTGCCCGACCTGCGGCGGTATCGGGCAGGTACGCATGCAGCAGGGCTTCTTCTCGGTGCAGCAAACCTGCCCGCGTTGCCATGGCCAGGGCAAGATCATTTCCGATCCGTGCGACTCCTGCCACGGCGAAGGCCGCGTCGAAGAGTACAAGACGCTGTCGGTGAAAGTGCCGGCGGGTGTGGATACCGGTGATCGTATTCGACTGTCGGGCGAAGGCGAGGCGGGTGCCCAGGGTGGCCCTACGGGCGACCTGTACGTGGTGATCAATGTGCGCGAGCACTCGATCTTCCAGCGTGACGGCAAGCACTTGTTCTGCGAAGTGCCGATCAGCTTTGTTGATGCGGCCCTGGGTGGCGAGCTGGAGATTCCGACGCTGGATGGTCGGGTCAAGCTCAAGATTCCCGAGGGGACTCAAACCGGCAAGCAGTTCCGCATTCGTGGCAAAGGCGTTGCGCCCGTGCGCGGTGGCGGTGCTGGCGACCTGATGTGCCGTGTGGCGGTGGAAACCCCGGTGAACCTGAATCGTCGTCAGCGTGAACTGCTGGAAGAGTTCCGCAGCTCGCTGGAAGGCGATGACTCCCACTCGCCGAAGACTACGGGCTTCTTCGACGGTGTAAAACGCTTCTTCGGCGACCTGTAAGGATCTGAATATGCGACGTATAGCCGTAATGGGCGCTGCCGGGCGCATGGGCAAGACGCTGGTCGAGGCGGTGCAGCAACGCTCGCCGGCCTCCGGGCTGACGGCGGCGATTGTTCGCCCAGGCAGTACGTTGATCGGCGCGGACGCAGGTGAGTTGGCCTCATTGGGCCGCATCGGTGTTTCGTTGTCTGGCAACCTTGAGCAGGTGGCTGACGAGTTCGACGTGCTGATCGACTTCACCCTGCCGGAAGTGATGCTGAAAAATCTGACCTTCTGCCGTAAGGCGGGCAAGGCTATGGTGATCGGTACCACCGGTTTGAGCGCCGAGCAGAAACAGTTGCTGGTGGAGGCGGGCAAGGATATTCCGATCGTCTTCGCTGCCAATTTCAGCGTGGGCGTAAACCTGTCGCTGAAATTGCTGGACCTGGCGGCGCGCGTGCTGGGTGATGAGGCTGATATCGAGATTATCGAGACTCATCACCGTCACAAGATCGACGCCCCGTCGGGCACTGCGTTGCGCATGGGTGAAGCTATTGCCGATGCGCTGGGCCGCGATTTGTCGAAAGTGGCGGTATACGGGCGTGAAGGCCACACAGGGGAGCGCGCACGCGACACCATCGGTTTTGCAACCGTGCGCGGTGGTGATGTGGTTGGCGATCACACCGTGCTGTTCGCCACCGAAGGCGAGCGCCTGGAGATCACGCACAAAGCCTCCAGCCGCATGACTTTCGCCAAGGGCGCGGTGCGTGCTGCGCTTTGGTTGGACGGCCGCGAGCCGGGCCTGTACGACATGCGTGACGTGCTGGATTTGCACTAACCAGTAGCTAAAACGGGGGCTCAGGATTATCCTGTGGCCCCGTTTTTACCCGCTAGGCGACGTCCTGTCGCATTCCCCTGCCTTTAAGGCTCATTAGCGGTGGACCAAAAAAGCCTTTTTCTGTAAGCTACAGCTTTAGTGTGTCCACTAAAAGCGCGCAGAATAATTCAGTGAAGAAGCGGGGTGACGTGTCCATACGTCACTCCGCTTTTTTACAACCTGCGATCGCCCTTTCAGGCTTTATTTACGGGAGGTCTTCTTGACTAAGCCAGCCATACTCGCCCTTGCTGATGGCAGCATTTTTCGCGGCGAAGCCATTGGAGCCGACGGTCAGACCGTTGGAGAGGTGGTGTTTAACACTGCCATGACCGGCTATCAGGAAATCCTTACCGATCCTTCCTACGCCCAACAGATCGTTACCCTGACCTATCCGCACATCGGCAATACCGGCACTACGCCGGAAGATGTCGAGTCTGATCGTGTCTGGTCGGCGGGCCTGGTAATTCGTGACCTGCCACTGGTTGCGAGCAACTGGCGTAACACGATGTCGCTGTCCGATTACCTGAAAGCCAACAACGTTGTGGCGATCGCCGGTATCGATACGCGCCGCCTCACGCGCATCCTGCGTGAAAAAGGCTCGCAGAACGGCTGCATCATGGTCGGTGACAATATTTCCGAAGAGGCGGCGATTGCCGCAGCGCAAGGCTTCCCTGGCCTGAAGGGCATGGACCTGGCGAAAGTCGTCAGCGTCAAAGAGAAGTACGAGTGGCGTTCCACTGTGTGGGATCTGAAGACCGACAGCCACGCGACTATCGAGGCTGCCGATCTGCCTTACCACGTGGTCGCCTATGACTACGGCGTCAAGTACAACATCCTGCGCATGCTGGTCGAGCGCGGTTGCCGTGTGACCGTGGTGCCCGCGCAAACCCCTGCCAGCGATGTGCTCGCGATGCAGCCGGACGGTGTGTTCCTGTCCAACGGCCCGGGTGACCCTGAGCCATGCGACTACGCTATCCAGGCCATCAAGGACGTGCTGGAGACCGAGATTCCGGTGTTCGGCATCTGTCTTGGCCACCAGTTGCTGGCTTTGGCCTCCGGCGCCAAAACCCTGAAAATGGGCCACGGCCACCACGGTGCCAACCACCCGGTACAAGACCTGGACACCGGCGTTGTGATGATCACCAGCCAGAACCACGGTTTTGCGGTGGATGAAGCCTCCCTGCCGAGCAACGTGCGCGCCATTCACAAGTCGCTGTTCGACGGTTCCCTGCAAGGCATCGAACGCACCGACAAGAGCGCGTTCAGCTTCCAGGGCCACCCTGAAGCCAGCCCGGGCCCGAACGACGTAGCGCCGCTGTTCGACCGTTTCATCAATGAGATGGCCAAGCGACGCTGACTGAGTGGCCAGCGGGCGGCCCCGGTTTGCGGTGGCCCCCGCAGGCTCTTCAAAGATTGTTCAAGACGGCTTGCCGACTGACCTGCGGATTTGAGTGACAAACCCATGCCAAAACGTACAGACATAAAAAGCATCCTGATTCTCGGCGCTGGCCCGATCGTGATCGGCCAGGCCTGCGAATTCGACTACTCCGGCGCCCAGGCCTGTAAAGCCCTGCGCGAGGAGGGCTACCGCGTCATCCTGGTGAACTCCAACCCGGCCACCATCATGACCGACCCGGCCATGGCCGACGCCACCTACATCGAGCCGATCAAGTGGCAGACCGTTGCCAAGATCATCGAAAAAGAGCGTCCGGACGCGCTGCTGCCAACCATGGGTGGCCAGACCGCTCTGAACTGCGCCTTGGACCTGGAGCGCGAAGGCGTCCTGGAAAAGTTCGGCGTAGAGATGATCGGTGCCAATGCCGACACCATCGACAAGGCTGAAGACCGTTCGCGTTTCGACAAGGCCATGAAGTCCATCGGCCTGGCGTGCCCGCGTTCCGGTATCGCCCACAGCATGGAAGAGGCCAATGCGGTCCTCGAGACCCTGGGCTTCCCGTGCATCATCCGTCCGTCCTTCACCATGGGCGGCACCGGCGGTGGTATTGCTTACAACCGTGAAGAGTTCGAAGAAATCTGCGCGCGTGGCCTGGACCTGTCGCCGACCAAAGAGCTGCTGATCGACGAATCGCTGATCGGCTGGAAAGAATATGAGATGGAGGTTGTCCGCGATAAGAAGGACAACTGCATCATCGTCTGCTCCATCGAAAACTTCGACCCGATGGGCGTGCACACCGGTGACTCGATCACCGTGGCGCCAGCACAGACCCTGACCGACAAGGAATACCAGATCCTGCGTAACGCCTCCTTGGCGGTATTGCGCGAGATCGGCGTTGAAACCGGCGGTTCCAACGTCCAGTTCGGCATCTGCCCGGACACCGGCCGCATGGTCGTGATCGAGATGAACCCACGTGTATCGCGTTCTTCGGCGCTGGCCTCGAAAGCGACCGGTTTCCCGATTGCGCGTATCGCTGCCAAGCTGGCTATCGGCTACACCTTGGACGAGCTGCAAAACGAAATCACCGGCGGCGCTATGCCGGCGTCTTTCGAACCGTCTATCGACTACGTCGTGACCAAGCTGCCGCGCTTTGCCTTCGAGAAATTCGCCAAGGCGGATGCGCGCCTGACCACCCAGATGAAGTCGGTCGGTGAAGTCATGGCCATCGGCCGCACGTTCCAGGAATCCCTGCAGAAAGCGCTGCGCGGCCTGGAAGTCGGTGTTTGCGGCCTGGACGAGAAGCTCGACCTGAGCAACCCGGAAAGCATGAGCATCCTCAAGCGCGAGCTGACCGTGCCGGGCGCCGAGCGTATCTGGTACGTGGCTGACGCCTTCCGTGCCGGCCTGAGCGTCGAAGATATCTTCGGCATGAACATGATCGACCCGTGGTTCCTGGTGCAGATCGAAGATCTGATCAAGGAAGAAGAGAAGGTCAAGACGCTGGGTCTGTCGTCTATCGACCGCGACCTGATGTTCCGCCTCAAGCGCAAAGGCTTCTCCGACCAGCGTCTGGCCAAGCTGCTGGGTGTGACCGAGAAGAACCTGCGTACTCATCGCCACAAGCTGGATATCTTCCCGGTCTACAAGCGCGTTGACACCTGCGCCGCAGAATTCGCCACCGACACGGCCTACATGTACTCCACCTATGAGGAAGAGTGCGAAGCCGCGCCGACGGGCCGCGACAAGATCATCATCCTGGGTGGCGGTCCGAACCGTATCGGCCAGGGCATCGAGTTCGACTACTGCTGCGTACACGCCGCCCTCGCCCTGCGCGAAGACGGGTACGAGACCATCATGGTCAACTGCAACCCGGAAACGGTTTCCACTGACTACGACACGTCCGACCGTCTGTACTTCGAGCCGGTAACGCTGGAAGACGTATTGGAAATCTGTCGGGTCGAGAAGCCTAAAGGCGTGATCGTCCAGTACGGCGGCCAGACCCCGCTGAAACTGGCGCGTGCCCTCGAAGCCGCTGGCGTGCCGATCATCGGTACCAGCCCGGATGCAATCGACCGTGCCGAAGACCGTGAGCGTTTCCAGCAGATGGTTGAGCGCCTGAACCTGCGTCAGCCGCCGAACGCCACCGTGCGCAGCGAAGACGAAGCCATTCGCGCGGCCAGCAAGATCGGCTATCCGCTGGTGGTGCGTCCGTCCTACGTACTGGGCGGCCGGGCGATGGAAATCGTCTACGAAGAAGAAGAACTCAAGCGCTACCTGCGTGATGCGGTGAAAGTCTCCAACGACAGCCCGGTGCTGCTGGACCACTTCCTCAACTGCGCCATCGAAATGGACGTGGACGCGGTCTGCGACGGTACTGACGTCGTGATCGGCGCGATCATGCAGCACATCGAGCAGGCCGGCGTTCACTCCGGTGACTCCGCGTGCTCCCTGCCGCCGTACTCGCTGCCGGCGCATATCCAGGACGAGATGCGCGAACAGGTCAAGAAGATGGCCCTGGAACTGGGTGTGGTCGGCCTGATGAACGTACAGTTGGCGCTGCAAGGCGAAGACATCTACGTCATTGAAGTCAACCCGCGTGCTTCGCGTACCGTACCGTTCGTGTCCAAGTGCATCGGTGTGTCCCTGGCCATGATCGCTGCGCGTGTGATGGCTGGTAAGACCCTGAAGGAAATCGGCTTTACCAAGGAAATCATTCCGAACTTCTACAGTGTGAAAGAGGCGGTGTTCCCGTTCGCTAAATTCCCTGGCGTGGACCCAATCCTGGGCCCAGAGATGAAGTCCACCGGTGAGGTGATGGGTGTGGGCGATACCTTCGGTGAAGCGTTCGCCAAGGCCCAGATGGGTGCCAGTGAAGTGCTGCCGACCGGCGGTACTGCGTTTATCAGCGTACGTGATGATGACAAACCACTGGTTGCAGGGGTCGCCCGCGATCTGATCAACTTGGGCTTTGAAGTCGTGGCTACCGCCGGGACCGCCAAGCTGATCGAAGCTGCCGGCCTGAAAGTACGTCGCGTGAACAAGGTGACGGAAGGCCGTCCGCATGTGGTCGACATGATCAAGAATGACGAAGTCACTCTGATCATCAACACCACCGAAGGTCGCCAGTCGATCGCGGACTCCTATTCCATTCGTCGTAATGCCTTGCAGCACAAGATTTACTGCACCACTACCATTGCTGCTGGCGAAGCTATCTGTGAAGCGCTGAAGTTCGGTCCGGAAAAGACCGTGCGTCGCTTGCAGGATCTACACGCAGGATTGAAGGCATGAGCATAACCAAATACCCGATGACCGTTCAGGGCGCGCGCGCCCTGAACGGT
>NZ_MPOR01000058.1:0-26866 GCF_001896155.1 Pseudomonas sp. FSL W5-0203 | reverse complement strand
CATCAGAGATCAGAGTCAACAGCAGACCATGACTGCTCTGTGGCTATGTCCATAGTTCACAATCTTTCCTTTACATCGATGAGGCATTTGCCGATCTGACCGGTGTCAGTGGGTTGGATGCGTTAGGCCGGCAGATCCGCGCCCAGGTACTTCGCTGCACCGGCATACCTGTCGGTGTTGGTATCGCTCATACAAAGACCCTGGCGAAGCTGGCAAACCACACCGCAAAGCGCCTGCAATCGCAGACCGGTGGTGTGGTCAATATCACCGACCCGGTTAAGCGGGACTGGGTGCTGCGCAATACGGACGTGGCGGAGGTGTGGGGCGTTGGTCGAAAGATGAAACTTCATCTTGATGCGATGGGTATCAAGTCTGCAATGGATCTTGCTAAGGCGGACCCATGGACGCTCCGCAAGAAGTTCAGCGTTGTGATCGAGAAGACGGCCAGGGAGCTGGGCGGCACGCCTTGCTTGGAGCTGGACGAGCCGGATCCGCCAAAGCAGGAGATTTGCTGCAGTCGGATGTTCGGCCAGCGGCTGACGGAGCTGGTGCCTATCAAAGAGGCGGTGGCCACCTACATGATGCGAGCTTCTGAGAAGCTTCGCGCCCAGAATTCGCTGTGCAAGAAGGTGCGCGTGAGCATCCGTACCGGCATGTTCAATCCGGAAGAGGCGAAATACGCCAACGGTGTGGTGGTAGATATGCCTTACCCCACTGACGACGTTCGCCTGCTCACCCAGGCGGCGGTGGGGGCGCTTGATCGTATATTTCGATCAGGCTTCAAGTACAGCAAGGCCGAGGTGATGTTGCTCAACCTCTGCCAGCCAGGCGAGTACACAGATGATCTGTTCGCAACATCACAGCCAGCCGACGCTACTCGGGTGATGACAGTGCTTGACCAGATCAATGGACGTTGGGGGAGGGGCACCCTGCGTTCGGCCAGCGTACCAGCGAATCCTGAATGGGGGATGCGACGCGAGATGATGAGTCAGAGTTATACGACAAGGCTGGATCAGCTATGGGCCGTATCTTGTATTTGACTCACCTACTTCAACTTCTTTGGGAAAACAAAAGGATGCTCATCGCCAGGCATCACAAAATACTTTTCTTTAGGAAGCTCAAATGGCGGATGTTTGTCCCAGTCTACGATTTGTGTCCGCGTACCGCACGGGAGGCGACGTAGATGTAGAACCCATTCGGAGGTGAAATCGCCGTGACCGTTGGTTTCATCAAAATATGGCATTCCGACGTGGTAGTGCCACAAATCCCAGTGTCGGGCGTATTCAACTTTTTTGAGAAAGAATGGATCATCTCTGTGGACGTCCCACGAGGGCTTGAGTCGGCCTGGTAGATTTTCCAGGCCGTGGGTTTGAGCATGATTAATAAAACGATCGAGAATTTCGCCGTCGTTTGCGGCCACAGTCAGGTATATTCTTGAAAAAAGAATGCTTAAGTCTACAACGTGTCCAGCTTGGCTAGTTGTGCTCGAATCCATTCTTTCCGCTCTGCGTGGTTTTGTCCGCGTGGGAGGGTCATGCTACCACTCTCGATGGCGGAGGACATCCGTGCCAGATCATAATTGAAGCGCGCTGGCTCGTTGCGACGTGTTGTGTCTTCGTGTCTTTGCATTTTTGATGGCCCTGCTTGAAGGTCCATGGAACTCATGTGATTTAGAGTCATTGAAGCAAACGTAGCATCTCAAGATGCTTTTTTCGGCATTCGCTTCTGTCAGAGCATACGTCAAAGCGCATGTCGTAGAGACGACTGTACCGAATTTGCAGTGGGTTTGGCTACTGCTTGAGGAAAAAAACTGACCAGCGAAGCTGACTGCGACCAGCATTTGGAGTCTGCTGGTGAGCTGCAGGAGTTGCATGGGGCAAAAATGGGGCAAAAATGGGGCAAGCCGTACGCCAAACTATGCATTTGTGCAATATTGCCTGAACAGATGCTAGGGCCAATAACCACGGGCCGATTCCTCAAAGCTCCCCACATACTCCAACACAATCGGGATGTGCTTAGTCAGAGGCAATTGGAGGGCAGGCTGGAGGCCTTGAAAATAGTCGAGCGGGTTAAGGAAATCGAACCCTGTTATCAGCTTGGAAAGCTGATAACAGGATTTCGGGTTTCAGCGTTTTTTGAATTTCTCCTGATGACTGAGAACCATTACCACCTCAGGCCTCTTTGCCGCTGGGTTAGGTTTTGGTTTATCAGCAGGTTTTGTATCCGGTTTTTTGTTATCGGTCATGATCCTACTCCTTGGGAAGATGCTGCAATCCAGAAATAAAGTAGCAGGCAAGCGGCTAAAAGACATGTGGACGCGAAAATTTCTCTGTACGCACTCTCTAGATAGTCGGTCTTTGCCTGTAGCACCGAGCGGGCTACCATCAGCGCTTCCTGGCAGGAAAGCGCCAGTGAATAATACATCGTGATGATTTCTTCCTGATCGGCAAGCTCGTTTGCGGTTTTTCCGATAGCGATGGTGGGGCTGTCAGAAAGCTTAATGCTATTGAAAATTCTGAACCATGCCGAAAACAGAGCTACAAATGTCAGTCCCGAAAGTATGGCAAATACCCATCCGAGAACGCCGAAGGTGCTGATAGGTAATATTTTTGAAGACGCTGCATTAAGGAGAGCTGTGTAGGCAACGATGCCGATGCTGAGGATGCTGAGAAATCTACTCGCTTTCTCGTCGAGTTTTTTGTATCGGTCAAGCTCCTCATCCAGTGCTTTTCTAGAGAGCTCATACAAAAATTTGTAATTTTCCACTAAATGATCACCTGTATCTGGACGCTTTCCTCTGCCAATGCCGGTTCGAAGCGCAGTGATCTTAGGGCATTTTTAGGGCACAGCGAACACCGCTTTAGGCCTATATAGGCCTAAACTCAGGTGCTACATGGTCTAATTTCGTGGCCTTGAGCGGACTACAGCTAACCTTGGTCGGGTTCGAATCCCTATCTCTCCGCCATTACATAGAAAAAGCCCCGCAGCTGAATAAGCTGCGGGGCTTTTTCATTTCCAGTCTTTATCAGCGACTGCTTCAGGGATATTTTCCAGTCCTGCCTAACGCTGATCAAGGCGCTCAGACGCTTTGCGATAAGCTTGATCACGCTCACGTTTATCAACGGCGACCACGAACACCGTAATTTCCTGATCGATCACTTGATACACCAGCCTGTACCCGCTACTACGCAGTTTGATCTTGTAGCAGTCAGGCAGGCGATGTAGGCGATTAGCCTCAATACGTGGGTTGTTCAGGATTTCGACCAGCTTCTTTTTGAGTTGCTGACGGAGGGTGTCACCGAGCTATTGCCATTCCTTCAATGCACGCGCATCAAAATCAAGGCTATAGGTCATCCAAAGAAACCCTTACGCGTTGAGGCGATGCAAGACGCTCACGTACGGTCGCCATCAAGGCTTCATCCTCTTCAGTCATCAGCACAGGCTTAAATGGCAACTGGCCGCGCTCGGCAACATATTGCAACGCCTGGCGTATCAGTTCGGAAGGGGTGACACCAAGTTTCTCCAGCTCCAGGTAGGCGCGAGCTTTCAGGTCGTCATCGATACGAATGTTGATAGATGCCAAGGGATAGCTCCTTGTGTAATGACGTTGGTCATTACATTGGAGCAATCGGGTTTCATTGGCAAGTTTGTCTGGACATACGGCAGTCGCTCTCATCTGTTGATCCTACTTTTTGGCCGTCGGCTTTGCCGGGCGCTTTTTATCGGTTTCTTTCACCGTTTCCCTTGGTCTTTTCTTCGCCTCTTGCTCGGTTACGTATTCACCTGTGACCGCATCGCGATATCTCGTTGGCATATCAGCACCCTTGACAGTATGTCGCCACGGCGGCGACTTTTTGAGACTAGCTCGCAGGCTTATGCACACAAGGTTCCCGGTGGAGATTCTGGTTACCAAGCTTTGCCGAAACAGGTGCTTACGTTGTGCAGGTTCGGCAGTTTTCGTGCAGGGTTGCGTTGGCTGGGGTTACATCATGAATAAGATCACCGCTGATTCTACCGAAGGGCATGCACGCAAAATCTTTTGCGTAGCCGATGATGTCGGCACCGAAGAAACCCTTATAAACGCCACCGAAACCCTCTCATCCGCCCTTCAATCCGCCTACCAATGCGCCGAAGATCCAGTCAGCACGCAGTCGCCCGTGATCATGGCCCTGGCTCAATTGATCGAGAACGCGCAAGCCTTGGTGGATGCTGTCCTTGAGCGTGATTTCCCCACGGCCAAATAAATACCTGCTCCCTGAAACGAAAAAAGCCTGCTGAGCTCAATGCTCAGCAGGCTTTTTTGCGCCTACAACCCGGTCAGGCTGGCTGCGCCACCAGGCTATTACTCACCTTGCGTCCCAACACCAGCACGGTCGCAAATCCGAAACCCACCAACACCGTGGCCAGGCTCAACAACACCGAGCTGCCCATCTGGTCGACGATCCGCCCGCCAAAGAACGAGCCCAGGGCAATGATCACCTGAAACAGCGCCACAAACAGCGGCATGCCGCGTTCTACATCCTTGGGCGCCACGACGAACATCCAGATGCTCGCGCAGGCCGGGAAAGCCCCGAAGGCGAAGCCCCACAGGGCGATCAGCATCGCCGCGCCGGTCATGCCGGTGGCGAAGTAGGGGAACAGCGCGGTGCTGGTGCCGATCATCAGTGCGACCAGCAACAGGGTGTTGCGTACGCTGCGGTTGGCGGCAAAGCCGGCGAAGATATTGCCCAGCACCCCAGCCACGCCATACAGCAACAACAGCGAGCCAATCGTCGGTCCGTCGAAGCCGGAGCTGTGTTTAAAGAACGGTGCGACATAGGTGTATGCGGCAAAGTGTGCGAGACCGATCAGCAGCACGGCGATCAACCCGACCCGTGCTTGTGGGTTGATAAACAAAGCCGGCAGGTCACGGATCTGAATGGCTTTCTCCGGGGTGAGTCGCGGCAGCAGGAAGATCTGCGCCAGCAGTACCGGAATGCCCACCAACGCCGTGACCAGGAAGGTCATGCGCCAGCCCATCAGGCCGCTGAGCCATGTACCTACCGGCACGCCCAACACGGTGGCCAGGGTTACGCCCATCATGATGATCGAGGTGGCTTTCGCAACCCCCACGCCTTTGGGCGCCAGCCGCCCGCTGAGGGCAATGGCGGTGGCCCAGAAGCCGCCGATGCTGATGCCGAGCAATACGCGGCCGAACAGCAGTAGGCTGAAATCGGTGGCAAAGGCCACCACCGAGTTGGCGATGATCATCACCAGTGTCAGGCCAATCAGCAGGTAGCGACGGTCCATGGCGCCAATGCTGACCGACAGAAACGGCGCGGCGAGGGCGGCCATGATGCCGGGTAATGTGACCATCAATCCGGCGTGACCGGCACTGATACCCAGGTCGCTGGCGACGTCGTTGAGTACGCCCACCGGCAGGAATTCACTGGTCACCAGGGCAAAGGCACCCACGGCGACCGAAAGAATCGCCAGCCACTGCTGTTTGACGCTTTGTTGATTATGTTCGGGAAGGCCGTTAGAGGCCTGGCTCGCGCTTGGCATGGTGTGGGATTCCAAGGTGAAAGTCGCCTGAGGTCAGACGCAGGAGAGGGAAGCTGGGGGCGATTATAGGAATCAGTGTTGGCAATCGAGCAGGCGCTCGTTTCGATAGTAATCATCAGTGCTATCGATGTGAGGTTTTTGAAGAGTCCTCACTCAGCATCACAAACGAAAAAGCCCGAAGTTGAATCAGCTCCGAGCTTTTCCGGTTATGACGATGTTTAAGGTGCAGGGGGGGAGTTTTATTTTAGCTAGCCAGCGCGTTCAGTACATGCACCGGGTCGTTATGGATAGCTTTCAACAACGCCTTTGCCGGCCCAGTAGGTTCGCGACGACCCTGCTCCCAGTTGCGCAACGTACCGAGCTGAACGTCAATCAGCGCTGCGAATTTAGCCTGGGTCAGCCCTGTTGCCTTACGGATCTCTTTAACTCGCATTGAGTCGACATGAAATTCACGGGATGGCTCCCGTTCTCCGCGCAGGATCTCGTTCATCTCTTGAACGCTTTCCATCAATTCATCAAAAAGTCGGCTCATAGCTATCTCCAGTGCTCAATCGCAGCCTTCAGTGACTTGCGTTCGTCGGCGCTCAAGTCTGCTGTTCATTTTTGGGATAGATCATCAGTAAAACAATCTGTGATGCCGAGGCGAAGTGCTAATAGATCACACGTGCCCCGCCTCGTTTACCATGGCTCTTGGCTGCTACTCGTATTTTGCGGATACCGCCCGTACCCTCAATCACATCGCCTGCAGCGGGATTCACTACAAGCACGTTCTGAAAGGCCGTGTAGGCATCTTCGTCGATCAATTCTTTAACGCGACGTGTGAAGACCGATGTCTCAATGAAAATCATCGCTAATGTACGCCATTGGCTTAGTTCGCTGCAATCCTAGCCGTGCGCGCTTCGGTGCGCATCCGGTGAGTTGTAACTGCTTTTTGGCGCACTCGGATGCGGCCAATTATGTTCTGGCCAACCGCTCCAAAAGGCACTCAATAAACACCCCCTCCGCCCGACTCATCTTCTGCTCCCGGTTCCAAAGCACGTGAATATCCACATCCGCAATGCCCTCATCCGGCGGCAGCCGCCAGAGCAGCCCGTTCTGCACATCTTCGGCCACTACATGCACTGGCAGGCATCCCAGGCCATACCCGGCAATCACCAGGCGCCGCACTTCTTCCAGGCTGGATGACGACGCCACAATCCGCCCGCCGAACCCTTGCTGATCACGGAAAATAGTCAGCGGCGAGAGCATCCCGCCAATCTGGTCGCTGGTAAAGCTCACGAAATTTTCCGATTGCAGATCCCCTTCGACCAACCCTGTGCGTCCGAACAATGGGTGGTGTTTCCCACAAAAAAACGCATAACGCTGACGCAGAAACAGATGCTGTTCCAGGCGCGGTTGTGGCCGGCGGTTGAGGCTGAGCCCCAGGGTCGCGGTTTTTTCCAGCAGCGCGGCAACAATGTCGGAGCTGCGCATCACTTCGACCTCCAGGTCTACCCGTGGGTGCTCGCGATGAAAGCCTGCGAGAAAGTCATCGAAAGTGTCGGAATTAATCCGGCTGATCATCAGCAAGCGCACTTTGCCGATCACTTCATCACCCGGCTTTTGCAGGGCGTTGCTCATCTGCGAAACCTGGCCGTACATCTCCCCGGCAATGGCGAAGATCTGTTCACCCGCCTCGGTGAGTACGAAGCGCGGGCCACGGCGCAGGATGAGCTGGCAATCCAGCTGTTCTTCCAGGCGCTTGAGCGCCTGGCTGATCGCCGGTTGCGTCAGATGCAGGCGGGCAGCAGCGCGGCTGATGCTCAGTTCCTGGCCGATCACGCGGAAGGTGCGCAGCAGGTTCCAGTCCAGGCGGTCGTTGAGCAGGGGGTGAATATCGCGGCGGGATTCGGGCATGGCATCGCTCGATAATAAGCAGTTTTTATAATTAAGATAATAAATAGAAAATTGACTAATCATAGCCCCAGGCCGAAAAATCGGGCTTAACGAGCGCCACCAGAGCGCACTGGTTTGATCTTCTCCTGCCAAAAAAATAACCAAAGGAGCCAGCCCCATGAAGCCTTCTGCTTCGCCGCAGCCTCGCCGTGCCGCGGCCGCCGCCTTTATCGGCACCATGATCGAGTGGTACGACTTTTACATCTATGCCACCGCCGCCGCGCTGGTGTTCGGTCAGCTGTTCTTCCCTTCCGACGATAGACTGTTCAGCACCATGGCCGCCTTCGGCACCTTCGCCGTGGGCTTTTTCGCACGGCCGTTGGGCGGCATCGTGTTTGGCCATATCGGCGACCGCATCGGGCGCAAGAAGTCCCTGGTGATTACCCTCGTGATGATGGGCGTGGTGACGGTGTGCATCGGCCTGTTACCGACCTATGCGCAGATCGGCGCTGCCGCGCCAGTGCTGCTGATACTGTTGCGAGTGGTGCAGGGCATTGCGGTCGGCGGCGAGTGGGGTGGGGCGGTGTTGATGGCCGGGGAACATGCGCCAAAGGGGCGACGTAACTTCTTTGCATCTTTCGCGCAGTTGGGCAGCCCGGCCGGTTTGATTCTGTCCTTGCTGGCGTTCAGCGCCGTCACTCGTCTGCCGGAAGAAGACCTGCTCAGTTGGGGCTGGCGCCTGCCGTTCCTGGCCAGCGCCTTACTGCTAGTGGTCGGCCTGGCGATTCGCCTGGGTGTGAACGAGTCGCCGGAGTTCCTTGAAGACAAGGCCCTAGCGGAAAAGGCCCGTGCTATTAAAAAGGACCAAGCCCCCGTCCTCGAAGTGCTGAAGACCGCTTGGCGCCCGCTATTGCTGTGCATTGGCGCCAATACGTTGGGGATTGCCGGCGTGTATTTCACTAACACCTTCATGATTGCCTACAGCACTCAGCAATTGGACCTACCGCGATCGCTGATCCTGGAATGCCTGTTCTTCGTTGCCATTATCCAGTTCTGCGTTCAGCCATTGGCCGCCTGGGTGGCGGAGAAGGTCGGCGCTACGCGGTTCCTGTGCGCCATGTGTGTACTGGCAATGGCTTCGCCGTATCCGATGTTCGTCTTGGTCAGCAGCGGCCAGGCGCCCTTGATCATCCTCGGCATTGCCTTGGCGGTGGTGTGCATGGCGTCGTTCTACGCCGTCATCGCAGGTTTTGTCAGCGGCCTGTTTGAAACCCGTGTGCGCTACACCGCGATTTCCCTCGCCTACCAGGTATGCGGCGCGTTGGCCGGTGGTTTGACGCCGCTGATCGGCACCTGGCTGGCTCATCAATACCTGGGCCAATGGTGGCCGATGGCAGTGTTTTACAGCGTGATCGCGGCGGTCTCGTTGGTGTGCGTGCTGGCCTTGTCCCGCCGCCACGCCACGGCTCACCGCCTGGAAATGGCACACAGTTGAGGGAGTCAGTAATGTTGAAGATTAATGGCGAGCGCCTGTGGCATAGCCTGATGGACATGGCCGAGATCGGCGCGACGGCACGCGGTGGCAGCTGCCGTCTGGCATTGAGCGCTGAAGACAAGGCCGGTCGTGAGCTGTTCAGTCACTGGTGTACAGCCGCTGGCCTGACGTTGAGCGTGGACGCTATTGGCAACCTGTTCGCCCGCCGCGGCGGCACCGATAAGGACGCAGCCCCTGTGATGATGGGCAGCCATCTGGATACCCAGCCCGAAGGCGGACGCTTCGATGGGGTGTACGGCGTGTTGGCTGGCCTGGAGGTGATCCGCAGTCTCGACGACCACGGCATCCAGACGCGCAAGCCGTTGGAAATTGCAGTGTGGACCAACGAGGAGGGCGCCCGTTTCACGCCAGCGATGCTGGGCTCGGCGGTGTTCACCGGCACGCTCGCCCTGGATAAGGCACTGGCCACCGTTGATGTCGACGGTATCAGCGTGAACGAGGCGTTGCGCACCACCGGCTACAACGGTGAGCGCCCGTTGGGTGGCGCAGTGGATGCGTATTTCGAGGCGCATATCGAGCAAGGCCCGATCCTGGAAGACAACGCCAACAGCATCGGCGTAGTCACCGGTGGTCAAGCGATTCGCTGGCTTGATGTACGGGTCGAAGGCATGGCCGCGCACGCCGGGACCACGCCGATGCCGTTGCGTAAAGATGCGCTGTACGGCGCGGCGAAAATGATCCAGGCCCTGGAAAATCTCGCTGCCGATTTTGCCCCGCAGGGCCTCACCACTGTGGGTGAACTGAGCATCGCCAAGTCGTCGCGCAACACTATTCCCGGCTTGCTCAATTTTACCGTCGACCTGCGCCATCACCGCGACGCCGACATCGACGCCATGGAGCAGCAAGTGCGTGCACGCCTGCAGGCTATCGCTGACCACCGTGGCCTGAGCGTCACCATCACGCCTCACTGGATCAGCCCGGCCACGCCGTTCGACGCCGAATGCGTGGCTTGCGTGCAGGCTGCGGTGGACGGCTTGGGCTACAGCCAGCAGACCATCGTCAGCGGTGCCGGCCACGATGCGATTCACCTGGCGCGCTATTGTCCCACCGCCATGATCTTCATCCCCTGCGTTGGCGGCCTCAGCCACAATGAAGCCGAAGATGTCTTGCCCGACGATGTGCGCCAGGGCACCGATGTATTGCTTAACGCCGTCTTGAAACGCGCCGGGCATGTTCATTTCTAAAGGCCGACGCCGCACCCCTGTGGGAGCTGGCTTGCCTGCGATAGCGGACTGTCAGAGAACAATGTACTGCCTGATTCACCGCTATCGCAGGCAAGCCAGCTCCCACAGGTTCTGTGTTTATCCAGGAGCAACTCATGAAGACGTTTTTTCACCCCGAACAACTCCTGCATCACCCACGTAGTTACTACTCCCGCGGCCAGATGCGCACGCCCCAGGAGGTTCCCGAGCGCGCGCGCAACCTGTTGCTGGCTGCGCAAACCCTGGGCTTCGATATCCAGCAACCGGCCGACTACGGTCTGGATCCGTTGCTCGCCGTGCACGGCGGCGACTACCTGGCTTTTCTTCAAGAAGCTCACCAGCGCTGGAAAGAAATCCCCGAAGACTGGGGCGACGAAGTCATGTCCAACATCTTCGTGCGTGAACCCAACGCCTTGCGCGGCATCCTGGCCCAGGCGGCACGCTACCTGGCCGATGGCAGTTGCCCCATCGGTGAATTGACCTGGCGCTCGGCTTATTGGTCAGCCCAAAGCGCCATCGCCGCAGCGGGAGACATCCTCGATGGCGCCCCTGCCGCCTACGCCTTGTGCCGGCCCCCGGGCCATCACGCCCGCTTCGACGCGGCCGGTGGCTTCTGTTACATCAACAATGCGGCCGTGGCTGCGCAAGCACTGCGCCAAGGTTTCCAGCGTGTCGCCGTGCTCGATACCGATATGCATCACGGCCAAGGCATCCAGGAAATTTTCTACGACCGCGACGACGTGCTGTATGTGTCGATCCACGGCGACCCGACCAACTTCTATCCTGGCGTGGCAGGCTTTGCCGAGGAAAAAGGCAGTGGCGCCGGCGAGGGGTATAACCTCAACCTGCCGATGCCCCATGGTGCCAGCGAAGCGGTGTTCTTCGAAAAGCTGGAGCAGGCCCTGGCAGCGGTGAAGGACTTTTCGGCGGATGTGCTGGTGTTGTCACTGGGCTTCGATATCTACGAGCTGGACCCACAAAGCAAAGTCGCGGTGACGCGGGAAGGCTTTGCGCGGTTGGGAGCCCGCATCCGCGCGCTGGGGTTACCCTGCGTGATCGTGCAGGAAGGCGGGTATCACTTGGAAACGTTGGACAGTAATGCCCAGGCGTTTTTCGGTGCACCAACGGCGTGGAACGCGCTATCAGGCCCTTCGCTAAAGGGTGATTGAACGCTAAAAGCCTGCTGATCAGTTTTCAGCAGGCTTTTCAGCCCTTGTCGGGTGTTCGTTCTCATCTGCATGCAACAACGCCGTGTAGTCTTGCCCGCCGTAAAACACCCCCACTATCGATACCGTTTTGAAGTCAGGCTTCACCCTGAACGCAATAATGGTGCTGCTACGATAGTGAGTGATGCGCAAGTCTTTCAGCAGGTTGTCACGGTGCATGCCGCGCAAGGGAAACAGGGCAAGGCTTTCGCAGTAGCTGACAAGATTGTCGATAAAACGCACCGCTACAAGAGGGGAGCCCACATCGCTGATGTAGTCTTCGAGGGCATCGAGCTGCGCCAAGACCTCGGGCGAAAAAACTACCGAGTAGCTCACGCTTGCCCTGTGCCTTTGCCCCGTCGTCTGGCGGCCATATGTTCGCGGACCTGTTCTGGCGATAACCCAAGCTCAGGCTTCGCCTCAAGGGCGGTCGCTGCTGGGATGACTTCGTCTCTGAGCCAATCTTCCATGGCACGATCACGCGCCAGCAACGCCCGCAGGCCATCGCGAATCACTTCACTTTCGCTGGCATATTCGCCAGCAGCCACCTTGGCTTTGACCATGGCAGCCATTTCAAGGGGCAAGGTGATGCTCATTTGCTGGGTTGAGCGCATGGGGTTATCCGCCAGGGTTGAGTAGGATTCAATCCTACTCGACCATTGGCGCGATGCAAGAAGCAACTGATCGATGCCGATGCCCGGCGACTCGTCGTCCATCCAGAAGGGGTAGGTTTCCATGAGTTGCTACGTCTCCAGTTGTGTAGGTCAGGCCCCAAGTATTGACCCGTTTTGGCGATCGCGTGGCCGCAGGCGGCCGATAACTTGCTGATATGTATGACTTCATATGTGTAACAGGATGATCTCGGCAAACCGTCTCGGCATACATGGCGTCCCACCGGCTCCCATACGATAATGCTTGTCACCTCGACCACCTTTGGCCAGCCTCCCGTGATCATCAACTTCGACCTCAACGACCTCCAAGCCTTCCGCGCCGTGGTGGACAAGGGCAGTTTTCGTGGCGCTGCCGAGGCCATCCGTATCTCGCAACCGGCCCTCAGCCGGCGTATCGAAAAGCTCGAATCCGCGCTGGATGTAAAGCTGTTCGAACGCACCACGCGGCGGGTCAGCCTGACCATGGTCGGGCGTGCGTTTTTGCCCCAGGTGGAGCGAATGCTCGATGATCTGGACATCGCCTTGATGGGCATCAGCAACGTCGCGTCCACACGCATGGGCAACGTCACCATCGCCTGCGTGCCGTCTACCGCGTACTACTTCATGCCCCACGTGATCTCCGAATTCCATAAGCTGTACCCGAAGATTCGCCTGCGGGTGTTGGATGCCAGTGCCGGCGAGGTGTGCAATGCGGTGGCCAGCGGCGAGGCGGACTTTGGTGTGAGTTTCAGCGGCAGCCTGGCCGATGAGGTGGAATTCGAGTTGCTGTTGCAGGAGCGCTATGTGTTGGCCTGTCGGCGTGACCACCCGTTGGCTGAGCGTGACAGCGTGAGCTGGACCGAGGCCTATGAGCATGACTACATCGAGGTGGATAAGACGTCGGGCAACCGCTTCCTGCTCGACCAGGCCCTGCGAGGGGTGCGGGTGAAAAAGCCGAGTATCTGCGAGACGCACCACGTGACCACGATGATCGGGCTGGTGGAGGCAGGGTTGGGCGTAGCGATGGTGCCGTCGATTGCGATGCCGGCGCACACTCACCCGATTCTGGTCAGTGTGCCGCTGGTGGAGCCCCAGGTGCTGCGCAATGTGGGCTTGATCAAGCGCCGCGGGCGGACATTGCCACCGGCGGCGCTGGAGTTGGAGCGGTTGGTGCGGGAGATGCCGTTCCGGTCAGCGTGACACCGAGTCCAGGCCGGTGGATTGCACCTCTGGCTGGGCCTCGGGCGATGCCATGAACTGCAACAGCGCCTTGGCCTGCTCCGGGTGTTCGGCGTTTACCGGAATGCCCGCGGCAAAGCGCGTCACCGACTGCACGTCTTCCGGGATCTTGCCCACAAACGTTACACCCTTGACTGGCAACAGCTCCGCCACTTGTTGCAAGCCGACCTCGTAATCGCCCTTGGCCACCTGCTCGCCCACCGGCACGCGTTCGATCATGGTGCCCTTGGCCGGCATGCCGAGTTTCTTGAACAATTGCTTCTCGACATACACGCCGCTGGCGCTATCCGAATAGGCCACCGACTTGGCTTGGCTCAGCACAGCCTTGAGCTCGGCGTCGGTATTGATCGAAGGTTTGGCCGCACCTTCCTTCACCACCAGGCCGATCCGCGAGTCCGCCAATTCCACGCGGGAGGCGGGGTCGACTTTGCCTTGTTTGATCAATTCGTCCAGGGCATAGCCGACCATGATCACCACATCGGCGTGCTCGCCACGGGCCAGGCGGTTGGGAATCGCTTCCGGCGCCTTGCCCATGGACGGGCCAAGAATGGTCTCGAGGGTGTCACCACTTTGCTTGGCGTATTGCGGGCCGAGCAACTTATACGCGGCGGTGAAGCCGCCCGAGGTCATGACTTTGAGTTGCTCAGCCTGGGCGGCCAGCGCCAGGGTGCCGAGGACGACAGCGGTGAGGGTCTTGAACAGCGGCTTCATTGCGCGGCCTCCTGCAGGACTTGGCCACGGGTATTGGCGCGGCGATACAACGCCAGGGTCGAACACAATGCACACAGCGCGGCAAAGATCATCCAATACGCAGGTGAAGCCTTGTCTTCAGTGATGTGAATGAACCAGGTGGAGATCGCCGGGGTAAAGCCACCGAACACTGCTGTCGCCAGGCTGTAGGCCAGGGAAAAACCCGCCACACGCACTTCCACCGGCATGATTTCAGTCAACGCCGGGATCATCGCGCCGTTATACATGCCATACAGGAACGAGAACCACAGCAGGGTTTCCAGCATGTGCGCAAAGCTTGGTGCGTTGACCACGTAGGACAATGCCGGATAAGCCGTAAGGACAGTCAGCACTGTCATGGCAATCAGCACCGGTTTGCGGCCGAAGCGGTCGCTTAACGTGCCGCCGATTGGCAGCCAGAAGAAGTTCGAAATCGCGACCAGCAAGGTCACCAGCAGGGCGTCCGAGGTGCTCAGGTGCAACACGGTTTTGCCGAAGGTCGGTGCGTACACAGTGATCAGGTAGAACGCGGTGGTGGTCATGGCCACCATCAGCATGCCGCCGATGACCACGGTCCAGTTCTTCACCAGGGTCGCCATCACTTCACGCATGGTCGGGCGATGCTTGCGGTTGGCGAACTCTTCGGTTTCCTGCAGGTTGCGACGCAACACGAAGATAAACGGAATGATCACGCAACCGACGGCAAACGGAATACGCCAGCCCCAATCGGCCACCACCGCAGGTTCCATCCACACGTTCAGGCCATAACCCAGGGCCGCGGCGACGACGATGGAGATCTGTTGGCTGCCCGACTGCCAGCTGGTGTAGAAGCCTTTACGGCCCGGCGTAGCCATTTCGGACAGGTACACCGACACGCCACCCAGCTCCGCGCCGGCCGAGAAGCCTTGCAGGAGGCGCCCCAACAGCACCAGAAACGGTGCCCATAGGCCGATGGTCTGATAACTGGGCACCAGTACGATCAGCAGCGTACCGCTGGCCATGATCGACAAGGTCACGATCAAGCCTTTGCGACGGCCCACGTCGTCGATGTAGGCACCCAGAATGATCGCGCCCAATGGACGCATAAGGAAGCCAGCGCCGAACACGGCGAAGGTCATCATTAATGACGCAAACTCATTAGCGGCCGGGAAGAACGCGGCAGCGATATAGGTGGCATAGAAACCGAACAGAAAGAAGTCGAACTGTTCGAGGAAGTTGCCCGAAGTAACGCGCAATACAGCGCCTACTTTGGAGGGGGCAGCCGCAGGCCGGGAAGGGGTCGTCATGGTTTTGTGTCTCCAGCGTTCTTTTTAAAGTGCTTGTTTCGCTTAAGACTTGGGATAGTGGCTGACACATTTAGAAATGATAAGTGACTAATTTGGATGAATTGATGCGTATTTGCTATCAATCTGGGCCGGCTTCAAAACAGCCTGCTGTGTTCTATGCTTGAAGCTGTATCCAATTCTTATGGGCGCAGACCTTTATGGGGAACGAACAGAAGCAGCACCACGAGCCGGAGCGTGAAGAGCATCGGCAGAAGCCTGAAGAAGAAAAGCCGCAAACCTGGAAGCATCCGGACGACGGCACCGAGCTTTCCGAGCGTGACCAGGAGCGTCCGCTCAAACCCTGAGTAACAGGTCAAACGCGGTCAAATTGTGGGAGCGGGCTTGCCCGCGATGGCGGTGTGTCAGTCAACCAATGTGTGACTGACCCACTGCATCGCGGCCAGGCCCGCTCCCCACATGTCTATGTGCTCACGCTCATTGGCGGGAGATCATTTGACATATTTGATTTGTGATCACATATTGAGGCCATAACAACCACAACACAGGTTTTGCCTCATGACCGATGGTCCGCTCCTCCTGCCCACCTTGCGTCAGGTGTCCCGCGATACCCTGCAAGACCAGGTCTACCGCCAGATCCGCGAAGCGCTGATGAGTGGCCGTTTCCAGCCTGGCCAGAAACTCACCATCCGTGGCCTCGCCGAAGCGCTCGGCTCCAGCCCCATGCCGGTACGTGAAGCGTTGCAACGCCTGAGCGCCGAAAACGCCTTTGAAGTCACCGAAACTTCCCGCCTGCGAGTGCGTTTGATGACCGCCGAACGCTTGCGTGAAATTCGCGACACGCGGGTAGCCCTTGAAGGCTTGCTGGCGGAAAAAGCCGTGCTGCTCCTGCAAAAACACGACCTCGACGAAATCACCGATCTGTGCAACCAGATGCAACACGCCGCCGATGAGGTCGACGTATCCCGCTACCTGTGGACCAACTTCGCCTTTCACCGTCGCATTTATGCAGTGGCCCAGGCCGAATTGACCATGGCAGCGGTGGAGAATTTCTGGCTGCACATGGGGCCGTGTTTTGCCCTGGTCGCCCCCGATAAAGCCCACCTGCAACGTTCGATGGAAGCGCATACGCGCATCGTTGAAGCCCTGGCTGCCCGCGATGGCGCCGGCGCGCGGGCAGCGGTGACCGACGACATCATGCAGGCCGCCGATTCCCTGGCGCGCTTGCTCGTCAAAAACGACCGTGCGCGGTCGTCTGTATCAGGAGGTAAACGTGCATGAGTGTCCTACAACGGCTACAGCCTTATCCTGGGTTACGTGTGTTGATTTCCGGCGGGGCTGCCGGCATTGGTGAAGTGTTGGCCGCGGCCTATATGGAAGCCGGCGCCCAAGTGCATGTGTGTGATGTGAGCGAGCCGGCGCTGGCGGCGTTTCGGGATAAATACCCTGGCAGCGTCGCGACCCGCGCCGATGTCAGCGATGCCGCGCAGGTCGAGGCGGTATTCAAGGTGCAGCGCGAGCAGTTCGGCGGTTTGGACGTGTTGGTCAACAATGCCGGAATTGCGGGGCCTACGGGAGGTATCGACACCATCAGCGACGCCGAGTGGCAAGCCACCATCAACATCAATCTCACGGCCCAATACCGCTTTGCCCACCACGCAGTACCGCTGCTCAAGGAATCGTCCCACGGCCATTTGCTGCATATCGCCTCGGTGGCGGGGCGGCTAGGCTACGCGTGGCGTACGCCCTATGCGGCGACCAAATGGGCCATTGTCGGCCTGATGAAATCCTTGGCTTCGGAGTTGGGCGAGAGCGACATCCGCGTCAACGCCTTGCTGCCCGGCATTGTCGAAGGCCCGCGCATGGACGGTGTGATCCGCGCCCGCGCTGAGCAACTCGGCGTGCCCGAAGCTCAGATGCGCCAGGAATACCTCAACAAGATCTCCCTCAAGCGCATGGTCACCGCCGAAGACGTGGCTGCCATGGCCTTGTTCCTCTGTTCGCCCGCCGCACGCAACGTGACCGGCCAGGCGATCAGTGTCGACGGTAACGTCGAGTACCTGTAAGCCACGCAAGCACATATCGCGCTGCACCCAGGATTTTTTTCATAAGAATAAAAGTCGGAGAATCGTCATGCCCAAAAATCGCCCTGTCATCATTACCTGTGCTGTTACCGGCGCCATTCATACGCCGTCGATGTCACCGCATTTGCCCATCACCGCGCAGCAAATCGCCGACGCAGCCATCGGCGCCGCCCAAGCTGGCGCGGCCATTGTGCACTTGCATGCCCGTGACCCGATTGATGGGCGCCCTAGCCAGGACCCGGCGCTGTTCGCCGAATTTTTGCCGCAGATCAAGGCGGCCAGTGACGTGGTGATCAACATCACCACCGGCGGCGCGCCGACTATGGGCGTGGAGGAGCGCCTGCAACCGGTGATGCAGTTCAAGCCGGAATTGGCCTCGTTGAACATGGGGTCGATGAATTTCGGGCTGTACGAAATGCTCAACCGCTTTACCGAGTTCCAGCACGATTGGGAACGCCCGTATCTGGAAGAGAGCGACGACCGGATCTTTCGCAACACCTTCCGCGACATTGCCCACATCCTCAATGCCTGTGCCGATAACCGCACCCGCTTTGAAATCGAGTGCTACGACATCGGCCACCTCTACACCGCCGCGCATTTCCTGGAACGCGGCCTGCTCAAACCACCACTGTTTATCCAGTCGGTGTTTGGTCTGCGTGGCGGCATCGGTGGGCACCCGGAAGACCTGGCGCACATGCGGCGCACTGCCGACCGCCTGTTTGGCGATGACTACGTGTGGTCGATCCTCGGTGCCGGGCGTGGGCAGATCCCGCTGGCGACCATGGGCCTGTCTATGGGCAGCAACGCACGGGTGGGCCTGGAGGATTCGTTGTGGGACGGGCCGGGCAAGCTGGCGGCTTCGAATGCCGACCAGGTACGGCGCATTCGCACGGTGATCGAGGCTCTCGGCCACCGCGTCGCCACGCCCGATGAAGCGCGGGAAATCCTCGGGCTCAAGGGGCGTGACCAGGTCAATTTCTGATCCCGTTTATTTATCGACAAAAAGGCCGCGTCATGACGTGGCCGACATTCCCGCACAACAACAATAAGGGGATCACACCATGCGTATCGAAGTGCCCAAGCACGTCAAGACCGGTTCACCCCGTGAACCGCAGGCCCTCAACAGACTGATGTTTGCCAAGTTGATGCCACTGTTGATCATTGCCTACATTCTGAGCTTTCTGGATCGCACCAACATCGCCCTGGCCAAGCATCACCTGGACGTCGACCTGGGTATTTCTGCCGCCGCCTACGGGTTGGGCGCCGGACTGTTTTTCCTGACCTATGCACTGTCAGAAATCCCCAGCAACCTGATCATGCACAAGGTTGGAGCGCGGTTCTGGATCGCCCGCATCATGGTGACCTGGGGCCTGATCTCTGCGGCGATGGCGTTTGTGCAGGGCGAAACGTCGTTCTACGTATTGCGCCTGCTGCTGGGTATTGCCGAAGCCGGTTTATTTCCCGGTGTCATGCTGTACCTGACCTACTGGTTCAACCGCGAACAGCGGGCGCGCGCCACCGGGTATTTCCTGCTGGGCGTGTGCTTTGCCAACATCATCGGTGGCCCTGTGGGCGCGGCTTTGATGCGTATGGACGGTATGCTCGGCTGGCACGGCTGGCAGTGGATGTTCCTACTCGAAGGCCTGCCCGCCGTGGCGTTTGCCTGGGTGGTGTGGCGCAAGTTGCCGGACCGTCCGAGCAAGGCGCCGTGGCTGTCGGCCGAAGAAGCACGCGGTATTGAACAGCGTATCGCCCAGGAAACCGAGGAAGGTGCGGGGGCGGGCGGCCATGCGTTGAAAAACTGGCTGACGCCGCAAATCCTGCTGGCGATCTTTGTGTATTTTTGCCATCAGATCACCCTCTACACCGTGATCTTTTTCTTGCCGAGCATCATCAGCAAATACGGCGAGTTGAGCACCATGAGTGTCGGCCTGCTGACCTCGTTGCCGTGGATCGCGGCGGCACTGGGTGCGGTATTGATCCCGCGTTTTGCGACCACGCCCGGGCGTTGCCGCCGGCTGCTGGTCACTGGGTTGCTGACCATGGCATTGGGGCTGGGCATTGCGTCGGTGTCGGGGCCGGTGTTCAGCCTGTTGGGTTTTTGCCTGTCTGCAGTGATGTTTTTTGTGGTGCAGTCGATCGTGTTTCTCTACCCGGCCTCGCGCCTCAAAGGCGTGGCCTTGGCGGGAGGGCTGGGGTTTGTGAATGCGTGCGGGTTGTTGGGCGGCTTTGTCGGGCCGTCGGTGATGGGCGCCATTGAGATGAGCACGGGCAATGCCATGAACGGCTTGAAAGTCATTACCGTGGTGTTGGTGGTGGCTGCGTTGTCGGCTTTACGCCTGCGCCAGGGCCAGGAAGCGTCTCACACCAGCAACGAAGTGGGGAATCCGGAAGCCAGCACCAGGTAAGCCAGCACCGCCGCCAGGCACAAGCCGACAAATGCGCGCAGCAGTGTCCTGGCGGTGGGGTGCACAATGAATTTGATGGCCCAGAGCAAAGCCCCGCTGAGCAGGACGCTTAAGGCGAAAATGAGCAGCACAAGGGGGTACCTGCAACCTTCAAGACCTGATTTATAGTCCCAAACCCGTTTATTGAACAGTGCGCACATAGACGCAGCCCCGCAGCCTTCCTAAACTGCCGCTTGTCTTGGGCAAAGGGGCAGGCGCCGATGAATCGCAATGAATTACGCAAGGCCGACATCAACTTGATGGTGGTCTTCGAAGCACTGATGCTCGAGCGCAATGTGACGCGGGTGGCGGAGAAGCTGTTTCTCGGCCAACCGACCATCAGCTCGGCCCTCAACCGCCTGCGTACCCTGTTCAACGACCCACTGTTTATTCGTGTCGGCCATCGCATGGAGCCTACGGCGCGCGCCGAGGAGATCATCCAGCACCTGTCGCCAGCCCTGGACTCGCTGTCTTCGGCCCTGAGCCTGACCCATGATTTCGACCCGTCCATCAGCACCATGACTTTCCGCATCGGCCTGTCCGATGACGTGGAGTTCGGCCTGCTGCCACCCTTGCTGCGCGCCTTGCGCCAGGAGGCGCCGCAGGTGGTGTTTGTGGTGCAGCATGTGGATTACTGGCGCATTCCGGACCTGTTGGCTTCCGGCGATATTACCGTCGGCATCACCCAGACCCGCGGGCTGCCGGCCAATGCCAAGCGTAAGCTGTTGCGGCACATCCGCCCGTGCCTGCTGCGCGCCGATGCCTCGGACACACCGCTGACCCTCGACGAATATTGCGCACGGCCCCATGTGCTGGTGTCCCACACCGCCAACGTCGCCGGGTTTGCCGATGAGTGGCTGGCCGAGGTGGGCCGCAAACGCCATGTAGTGCTCTCGGTGCCGCAATACAGCTCGTTGCCGGCCTTGCTTGCCGGCACCGACATGATCGCCAGCCTGCCCGATTACACCGCCCAGGCCATGGCTGCCAGCGGGAACCTGTTCTGCGAGCCGTTCCCGTTCGAAACCCCGACTCTGGATTTGTCGATGGTGTGGCTCAGCCATGTCGACACCGACCCGGCGGAGCGCTGGATGCGCTCGCGGCTGGAGGCATTCATGAGTGATAGAGGGCTGGTGGCCAAGGCTTGAGGTGTTTTTCCGTGGTATATAGCTTGGCATCTTCCTACAAAAAACTCGGAGAAAAGCATGCCGCACCTGCACTTGGAACACACCGCCAACCTGACGCAACTGGACATCGACAAGGCCCTGTTGCGCCTTAACCATGCGTTGGTGGCCTCCGGTCAGTTCGGCGCCGAGTTCGACATCAAGAGCCGTGCGGTGGCGGTCGAGCGATTTCGGGTCGGCACTGGCCTGGGTGAGCGCGGTTTTGTCGCGGTGCGTCTGGCGTTATTGAGCGGGCGTTCACCGCAGATCAAGAAGCAGCTATCAGAAAGCCTGCTGGCGGTGCTTCAGGACCTGGGCCCGTGGCCCGAAGGTGTGCAGGTACAACTGAGTGTCGAGCTGCTGGATATTGATCGCGATTCCTACAGCAAAATCGCCATCGGCTGACTTCCACCATCGCCATCCAATTACAAAAGGCCCTGATCCGCACACACCTTCACCACTTGCTCCCGAAACCAGGTATTGGCGCTGTCCTGCCCACTGGTTTCGTTCCACTGCATATCCAGGGTGAACCCCGGCAAACCGTTAGGTGCTTCGCAAACACCGAATGCCGGCGCCGGTGCCAGTAACTTTTGCACGCGGCGGGGCAGGGTGACGATGAAGTCGGTGCCGGCAATCATCTTCAATGCCGCGCTGTAGCTGTTGGCCCGTGCAATCACCTGACGCTTGCGCGCCTGGCGCGCAAGCCAGCCGTCGATCATGTTGGTGTCGGAGGTCCAGGGTGTGGGGAATACGTGGCGCCGCTCAACGAAGGACTGCAGGCTGAACGCCTGTTCCCTCGGCGCTGAGCGTTGGTCGCACACGCAGACCAAGTCGTCCTCCAACAGCATCTGGGTCTTGAAGTCTTTGTGAGCGCGGTGAAAGTGCGGGCCGAAACAGATCACCAGGTCCAGGCGACCCTCACGCAGGTCGTCGGCGGGGATGTCGGTTTCCAGCTTCTGCACGTTGACGATCACCGGCAGGTCGGCATGGTCGAAACGCTTCAACAGGCGCGGCAGAATCAGCTGCTCGAAATATTCCGGCGCACACACATTGAAGGTCACGGCCTGTTGGGTCGGATCAAAAGCCTGGCCACCGGCATGGCACAGGTTGATGCTTTCCAGAATCTTCTGCACATGCTCGTACATGGTGGTGGCCTTGTACGTAGGACGCATGCCTGCGCGGGTGTTGATAAACAGCTCATCTTCAAAGCTGGTGCGCAGCTTCTTCAGGCTATAGCTCACGGTGGACTGGCTGACGAACAGCGTTTCAGACACCTCGGTAACGCTGCTCTGGTCGTAGACGGCGATAAACACCATCAAATCCTGCATATCGAGCTTTCTGAGCAAGTTACTGTTTAGCATCGGTTTCGTCCGTAAACCCTTTGTACCGAACTCAGTACAAGACTGAGCAAAATGTTAACGGAACGCTCGTACCAATAGAAAGCGCTGTAGGACCTTTCAATGTTTTGGGTGGGACAAAAAATGTTTTTAATACGACGTCAGCGGATATGGCGTGCGTAATGCGCCGGGTTGAAACGCATGACGATCAGCAGCATCAGCCCGCTCACTGCCATCAATGACCACCAGGCCCATTCGAAGCTGCCCAACTGGTCGCGGATCATGCCGGCGATCAGCGGCGACAGGCCGGCGATCAGATAACCGATGCCCTGCACAAACGCGGTAAGGCCACCGGCACGGCGCGGGTTGTCGAGGTGGTCCAGGGACAGGATCAGGCTCATCGGGAACAGGCCGCCAATCCCCAGGCCTAGCAGGCAGGGCCACAACAGGCTCCAATGTTGCGGGCTGAGGATTAGGCCGCAGAAACCCAGGATGATCAGCACCAGCAGCACCGCCACCACGCCGCGTTTATCCTGGCGGCGGTTGGCGATGGCCGGTGTGACCAGGCCGGAGATCACTTCCATGGCAGTCAAGAAACCCAGCAGCAAACCGGCATTCTGTTCACTCCAACCCTGCTCGACGTAGTACGGCGCCAGCCATGCCAGCACACAGGTGTAGGACGCGGTGCCGAGGCCAAAAAAGATCGCCAGCAACCAGGCGCGGCGATTGCTGAAAAAAGCCTCCTGGGGGCCCGAACCGGCGTGGGGTAAGGGCGGCAGGGCCGAACGCTGCGCATACCAGAACACCAGGGCCAACAACGCCAGCAGTGCCCAGATCGCCAGGCCGATACGCCAGCTGCCGGTCTGGGTTTGCACCAACGGCGAGAACGAAGCAGCCAGGGCCGCGCCGCCCATGATCGCGGTGACATACAGGCCCATGAATAACGAAACATTGGCGCTGAAACGCGACTTGATCAGCGCCGGCATCAACGCCTGGATTAGCGCAATGCCGACACCCGCCGCAATGGCACTCGCGATCAGCTCCAGTGCCGAATCCAGGAACAACCGCGACACAGTCGCCAGCCCAATCACCAGCAACGACACCACAATGCTGCGATGCTCGCCCACGCGCTTGGCCAGGCCCATGCCAAAGAACATCGCCAGGCCCATGGCCATGACTGGCAACATGGTCAGTAAGGCGGCGCTGCTGAAACTTAGCGGCACATCCGCACGAATCGACGCCAATAACGGCCCCACGGCCGCCATCGACGGACGCAAATTGAGGGCGACGAGCACCACGCTGATCATCAGCCATAGTGCGCAGGTGGATTTTGCCTGAACGTTTTCCATGGGCCTGCCTTGAATGCACAAGGGCGAATCAGGCCATGGAGTGTGTAGCGGGGCAAATCAGAAAGTCGCAGGGGCTATTGAAAAAATGCGGATGCGAAGTGGTGAGGTAAAAGCGCATTGGGCGTCGGCTGTCAGGCCGTCACGGGAGCAAGCTCCCTCGCCACAGGCCCAACTTAGCGGGATTACAGACTCGGCAACTCCCACCGCGCCTGGTCGATTTCAAGCAATGTGGGCCCCTGGCGATCAGCGGCGGCACGTAAAGCCGTGCGCAACCCTTCAATGCCATGGACGCTTTGTGCCGCGCAGCCCAGAGCCTTGGCCACACCGATAAAGTCCGGCGTGTAGATGTCCACACCCACCGGTTCGATGTCACGGTTGACCATGTACTTCTTGATCTCTTCATAACCCTGGTTATTCCACAACAGCACGATCACCGGTGTACGCGCTTCCACCGCGCTGGCCAGCTCCGGCAGGGTAAATTGCAGGCCGCCGTCGCCGATCAGGCACACCACAGGTTGGCCATCGCCGCGCCCGAGCCAGGCACCAATGGCCGCAGGCAGGGCATAACCCAGGGTGCCGTAACCGGTGGAGGAATTGAACCAGCGGCGTGGGTGGTCGAGGTTCAGGGTCAGGTTGCCGCTGTACACCGGTTGAGTGGAGTCGCCCACGAACACCACGCCGGGCAATTCCTCCAGAACCGCGTTGAGAAACCGGGTTTGCGCACGCGTCGAAGCGTCCCAGGCAGGTTCCAGCTCGGCCCACAAACGGGAGGCGCGTGCTGCACCCCAGTCGGCAGTGCGCGGCGCCAGCGGCTGGCGGTTGAGTGCGGTAAGCAGGGCCTGGGCGGCGATGCGTGCGTCGGCCACCAGTGCCACTTGGGGCGGGTAGTTGCGTACGGTCTGGTCCGGGTCAATATCGATGCGCAACAGCGCACCGGGAATGTTGAAACCACCGGCGAAGGTGACGTCGTAGTCGGTCTCTGCCAACTCGGTGCCGATCGCCAATACCACGTCAGCCTCAGCCACCAGGGCACGGGTGGCGGGCAGTGTTTGCGTGGAGCCGATCAGCAGCGGGTGCGCGGCCGGCAACATGCCCTTGGCGTTGATAGTGAGGGCCACGGGCGCGCCGAGGGCTTCTGCGAGGCGGGTCAGTTCGGCGGCTGCGTCAATGGCGCCGCCACCGGCCAGGATCAGCGGGCGCTTGGCCGCAGCCAGCCTCTGGCTCATCTGCTGCACGGCCGCCGGTGCCGCGCCAGCGCGGGTGACGCTGACAGGCGTGCTACCCAGCAACGCGTCGGCATTTTCCACCAACACATCCAGGGGGATCTCGATATGCACCGGGCGCGGCCGACCGGCCTGGAACAACGCAAACGCCCGCGCCAGCACGGCGGGCAGTTCAGCCGCCGACATCAAGGTGTGGGAGAACGCCGCCACCCCGGCCACCAGCGCGCTCTGGTTCGGCAGCTCATGCAACTTGCCGCGCCCACCGCCCAGTTGGCTGCGTGACTGTACGCTGGATATCACCAGCATCGGGATCGAGTCGGCATAGGCCTGGCCCATGGCCGTGGTGATATTGGTCATGCCGGGGCCGGTGATGATAAAGCACACGCCGGGCTTGCCACGGGTGCGCGCATAACCGTCGGCCATGAAGCCGGCGCCCTGTTCGTGGCGCGGGGTGACATGTCGAATGCTGGAGCGGGCCAAGCCCCGGTACAGCTCCACGGTATGTACGCCGGGAATGCCGAATACGTGGTCCACGCCGTAGCGTTCCAGGAGGTGCACCAATACTTCGCCGCAGGTCGCCATACAGGTCGCTCTTGTGATGGGGTCGAAGCGCTATTGGAGCGGTTGGCCGGTGGCGGCAACAATCGATAAAAAGTCATACTCGCCATGTCCTCCCGTCATGGCTGCGCCCCGATGAAACGCCTCCCACCGTTACCTGCGTTGCACACCTTCTGGGTCACAGCCCAGTGCTGCAACTTCACCCGTGCCGCCGAACACCTGCACATTACCCAGGGCGCGGTGAGTCGACAGGTGGCCGGGTTGGAAAGCCAGTTGGGCTATGCCTTGTTTCAGCGCCAGGCGCGTGGCTTGAGCCTGACGGAGGAGGGGCGCGAATGGCTGGCATGCGCGCAACAGGTGTTTGGCTTGCTCGCTGACGCGGTGGAGCACATCGGTGACCGGCGCCGCACCTTGCAGCTCAAAGCGTCCACCTGCGTGATGCGCTGGTTGTTGCCGCGCTTGCTGCAATGGCAAAAAGAACGCCCGGATGTGCCGGTGGAGCTCACCACGACGGTGGCCTATAACGTCGACTTTCGTCGTGAGCCGTTTGACGCGGCGGTGATCTACGGGCCCATCGCCGAGCAGTCGGCCGAGGCGCGGCATCTGTTCGACGAGCGTCTCACGCCGGTCTGCGTGCCTGGGTTGCTGGGCAGTTTGCGTACGCCGCAGGATTTGCAGCATCAGGTACTGTTGCACCCGACCCGAGACGAGCGCGATTGGACGTTGTGGCTCAAGGCTGCCAATGCCTGCTTGAGCGACCCCATCCAACGGCACCACTTCGAAACCTTGGACTTGGCAATGACCGTAGCGTCCCAGGGCTCCGGGGTGGCGATGGGCGACAGTGCGTTGATTGGCGAGGATCTGAGGGCGGGGCGGTTGGCGATGCCGTTTGAACTGCGGGTGTCGACGGGGATGGGGTATTTCCTGGTGTATCCGCCGGGGAAGGAACCGTCGGTTGGGTTGGTCGCGCTGATGGATTGGTTGGTGAGTGAGGCCAGTGTGGGATGACAGCCTACGCCTATCTACCTGACTCGCCGCGATCCAACTGTGGCTGGCTTGCCTGCGATGACGGCCTGAAAGCCGACACCTATCTACCTGACACCCCGACGATCCAGATGTGGGAGCTGGCTTGCCTGCGATGAGGGCCTGAAAGCCAACGCCTATCTACCAGACACCCCACGATCCAACTGTGGGAGCGGGCTTGCTCGCGAAGGCGGACTGACAGTCAACACAGTTGGATTGTGTACATATCCATTGCTGCGGTAACGGCCGCTTAGGGTTCCGCTCTGACAGCGGGTCACTTTGGAAAAGAGCCGGAGTGCCGGCCCAGCCCAAAGTAACCATGGGCCTGTCCCCCGGCAGCGTACGCCATGAAGCTGGTTATCCAGTCTTCTGCCTCAAGCTCTTTGCATATTCGTTCGGAGAA
>NZ_MPOR01000109.1:0-351 GCF_001896155.1 Pseudomonas sp. FSL W5-0203 | reverse complement strand
AGGGCGGTGTAAACGATGTTGCCGCCTTCGCCAACGGTGGTGGTCGCGGTCAGGACTACATCGACCTTGTCGATGGTGTCGTTGATCGTGGTCGTTGCGCCGCTGCCTGCAACTTCCAGTTTTTCGAAGTTGCCGCCGGAAACGTCGGTGATCTTGACGGTCTGCGTGCTCTTATCGATAAACACGTCATCGGTAGGCGCAGGCACGGTTACGGTGCCAACGGTGTCGCCAGCCTTGATGGTGATGCTTGAACCGTTGTCGAGTTTCAGTGTTACGTCAGTGCCCGCTTTGTTGGAAAGCGTGGCGGTGTACGTGATCTGCCCACCTTCGTTTGCCTCGGCCGGAGCGGTC
>NZ_MPOR01000057.1:0-27688 GCF_001896155.1 Pseudomonas sp. FSL W5-0203 | reverse complement strand
GCCCTGCAAAGCGGTATTCCACATACACCGCCGATCCCCTGTGGGAGCTGTCGAGCTTTAGCGAGGCTGCGAAAGCGGTGGTTCAGGCGATGAGCCTTTCGGCAATGCCGCCATCTGATCAAATTCCGTCTAGGGCTATACTTGCCTCCTTCCAACCAATCGAGAACCCCATGAGCACCTCTCTTTCCCTGACGCCTGCGCGCAAGCCGCTCGCGCCACTGATTGCCTTTATCATCCTGGTGGCGGGCGCGCTGTTCCTGCAAAACATGGTCGGCGCACGCCAGGTGTTGCTGCTGGTGGTCGGCGCCGCGCTGGGCCTGACGCTGTATCACGCGGCCTTCGGCTTCACTTCGGCCTGGCGTGTGTTCATTAATGATCGGCGTGGCGCTGGCTTGCGTGCGCAGATGGTGATGCTGGCGGTGGCGGTGCTGTTGTTTTTCCCGGCGTTGGGCGCGGGCACTTTGTTCGGTCAGCCGGTCGTGGGGCTGGTGGCGCCGGCCGGTGTGTCGGTGGTGTTCGGGGCGTTCATCTTCGGGATCGGCATGCAGCTGGGTGGTGGTTGTGCGTCGGGTACTTTGTTCACCGTGGGCGGCGGTAATGCCCGGATGTTGGTGACGCTGCTGTTCTTTATCTGTGGCTCGTTGATCGCCACCCATCACGTCGACTGGTGGTTTGCACTGCCATCGTTCCCGGCGGTTTCCATTGTCAAAAGTTTCGGTGTGCTGCCGGCGCTGGTCTTGAGCCTGGCGGTGTTCGCGCTGATTGCAGTGGTGACAGTGCGCCTGGAAAAGCGCCGTCACGGCCAGCTTGAACAAGGCGTGCAAAGCGAGCACCAAGGGCTACGCCGCTTCCTGCGCGGACCCTGGCCGCTGGTGTGGGGCGCGATTGGCCTGGCGCTGCTCAACTACGCCACCCTCGCCCTGGCCGGACGGCCGTGGGGCATCACCTCGGCGTTCGCGCTGTGGGGCGCCAAGGTGGCGAGCGGGCTGGGCGTGGATGTCGCCAGTTGGGCATTCTGGCAGATGCCGGGCAATGCCAAGGCCCTGGCTGCACCGGTGTGGGAAGACATCACCAGCGTCATGGACATCGGCATTGTCCTCGGCGCGCTGCTGGCCGCAGGCCTGGCCGGGCGTTTCGCGCCCAGCCTGAACATCCCGCTGCGCTCGTTGATCGCGGCGGTGATCGGCGGCCTGATGCTCGGCTATGGGTCGCGTCTGGCCTATGGCTGCAACATCGGCGCGTACTTCAGTGGCATCGCCTCGGGCAGCCTGCATGGCTGGGTGTGGCTGGTGGCGGCCTTTATCGGCAACGGCGTGGGCGTACGTTTGCGGCCCTTCTTCTTTGCGGGTGAACGGCCCCAGGTGGCATTGAGTGGCTGCTGAGCAGTCCACCCACATTATTCGCCTGGCGCGCGCGCAAGATGCCGGTTTGTTGCCCGCCATCGAGCAGTGCGCAGCCCAGGCATTTGGCGCAATCGAAGGGCTGGCTTGGCTGGCGGATGCGGCGTCGATCAGCATCGAACGCCATCGGCAATGGATCGCGCTATCGACCTGTTGGGTGGTGGTTGATGACCACGATCACCCTCAAGGCTTCCTCAGCGCAGAACGCTTTGGCGACGACCTGCATATCCATGAAGTGTCGGTTGCCCAGCCGCTGCAAGGCCAGGGCTGGGGGCGCAGATTGGTGGAAACGGCGATAGAGCATGCCCGCGCCCAACACCTGCGTGCGGTGACGCTGACCACCTTCAAGCATGTACCCTGGAATGCTCCGTTCTACCGGCGCCTGGGCTTTGCAATTCACGTCGATCCGCGTCTGGAAACAATCCTGGCGGATGAATACGCCCATGGCTTCGAACCCGGCAGCCGTTGTGCCATGGCGTGCCCGGTGACATGTCCGAATCCGTCCTGAAGTAGTCCGCCTTGCGTCTGTCGCGCACTGTGGGTGGTCCTTACCATGGCGTGCATCGTTTACCCACTGATGCAAGCCACAAGGACTGTCCATGACCCATAAAGCCCTGATCGTGATCGACGCCCAACATTCCTTCCGCCATTCAACCTACTGGTCCGAAAATGACCTGCCCGACTATCTGGAAAAACAGCAGGCCCTCATCGATGGTTGTGTTCAGCGCGGCATCCCGGTGGTACAAGTCTTCCATGTTGAAGACCAGGGGCATTTCTCCATGCAATCGGGCAACGTCAGGGCATTGAGCGAGCTGTCGATCAATCCACAGTTGGTGATCCACAAGCGTTACCACAGCGCCTTCGCCGGTACGCCCCTGGCCGCTCGCCTCACGGAGATGGGCGTCACCACGCTGATCGTCAGTGGCATCCGGACCGAGCAATGCTGCGAGACCACCACGCGGCAGGCGTCGGACAGCGGCTTCAAAGTGGACTTTGTCAGTGAAGCCACACTGACATTCCCCATGACCCACCTGCGTAGCGGCCGGGAGTACACCTCGGCGCAAATCCGCGAACGCACGGAGCTAGTGCTGGAAGAGCGTTTTGCGCGCATCGTCACGGTCGAACAGGCCTTGGAAGGATGAACCCGTGAGCGTGCCGGTGCTGTTCGTGCTGTTGCCCAATGTGCTGATGCTCGACCTGGCGGGGCCTGCCGAAGTGTTGCGCCTGGCCGCGCAAGCCGAGGACCCGGCGGCGGTGGATTTCGATCTGCAGTACGTCAGCCCGGTGGAGTCGCTGCACAGCTCCATCGGCTTGCCACTGACCGGGCTGGCGCCCCTGCCGCAGACTCTGGCGCCCGGCACGCTGGTGGTGCTGGTGGGCTCCACGATGAACGTATCAAAGGCCCACCAAAAGGCTTTCGAATCGGCCAGCCATCAGCTCACCCTGTGGTTGCAAAACGTGTTCGCGCCCTCGGCCGAACGCCTGGTGTGCGTGTGCGCCGGCGCGTTGAGTGCCGCCAGGGCCGGGCTGCTCGATGGGCGCCAATGCACCACGCACCATTCGCTGTGCGTCACCTTGCAAGCCCTCGCACCCAAGGCCCGGGTCCTGGAAAACCGCCTGTACGTCACCGATGGCCCGGTCAGTTGCAGCGCCGGTATCACGGCGGGTATCGACCTGATGTTGCAGCTGGTCGCCGAACTGGCCGGGCCACGCTTGGCCTGCGCCGTGGCGCGGGACATGGTGGTGTACCTGCGCCGCAGCGGCAGCGACCCGCAGCTATCGCCTTGGGTGACCGGGCGCAATCACCTGCACCCGGCGGTCCATCGCGTGCAGGACGCCATCGCCGCCGCCCCCTGCGAGGCCTGGACGCTCACCCGCATGGCAAGCCTGGCCTGCACCAGCAGCCGGCACCTGGCGCGCCTGTTCCAAGAGCATGTCGGCATCCGCCCGTTGGATTACCTGCATCGCCTGCGCCTGGCCGTGGCCCGTGAACTGCTGGCCGAGTCGGCCCTGGACATAGAAGCCATCGCCGAGCGCGCAGGCTTTGGCTCGGCGCGGCATCTGCGGCGTATCTGGGGCAAATATGAAGCGGCCACCCCTTCAGCCATGCGCCTTACTCAGCAGGCGTCTCGACAGCCGTGACCGGCGCTTGGCCGGCCTCGGTCGCCAGCTTCAAACGGTCCGCCTTGCTGATGTATTTGTCTTTGCTTTTTGGCGCCAGCTTGGCGCTGGCCTTTTTCGCTTTGGCTTTGAAGAGCTGCTGAAGTTTTTTCTGGCGGTTCATGTTCCGTTGCCTGAAGGGGAAAGGCGCGGATGATACTACCGGTTCAGCGCGCCAGGAACTCGCTGATCAGTGTGATCACCTGCTGCTGGATCACGGGCCGTGGCCGCGCGCCTTTGCCGTCCTGGCAAATGATGCTGTCGCCGGGCACATCAGCGTCAAGCAACGCTGCCGCGCCCGGTTTGCACTGAGACATAAAACTGAAGTGGTTGGCGTCCTGGATCTCCACGTACTGAGTCGACGTTTTTGGCAGCCGCTTGGCCATGTCAGCCGATTCCATCTGCGCCGGCAAATCCGCTGATGGCTCACCGGCGGCGATCACCAGGGCCGGCACTGGCAACGCCGCGAGGCTCGCATCGGTAAAACCGCGTGACAGGCCCAGGTCCAGGGACACCACAGCGGTCACGCGCTTATCGCTCAAGTCCGCAGCCAGTTGAGCCTTCCCGTTCGGCGTACCTTCAGGGTTCATCTCGCGATAGGCCGTGCACGCCACCAACGTCGGATGGGCGCTGCAGTCCCGGGCAAACAACGCCGGGTCGAAACGCGCCCCCGCGCTCTCCATGACCGTCCAGCCCCCCAGGGAATGGCCTATCACCGCGATCCGGCCGCTGTCCACCGCGCCAAATGGCGTGGGCTGTACCAGCAGTGCATCAATGGCCCGGCTCAAATCCTTGGGCCGTTGCCACAACTGCGCGGCGGCTTGCGCGCTGCGATCCTGGCTGGTGGTGCCAGGGTGATTCACTGCCGCCACGATATACCCCTGCCGGGCCAGCGCACTGGCCAGCCACGCCTGCTTGCCCCAGTTGCCACCATAGCCGTGGGAGAGCACCACCACCGGATGTTTGCCGGGTGTCGGTGCGGCATCAGGCACCGCAAGCACACCGATGAACACCAGGTTGTCAGCGATCAGCTTGGGTTGGGCGGTGCTGGTGGAGGGGTACCACACGGCCATTTCCAGTGGGCGAATGTTGTGAGTGTCAGGGATGGTGGTGGTTTGGAAACCGATGGGGTCGTTGGCGAGTGCAGGCCCAGTCAGGCTGATCAGGAGCAGGGCGGCGAGGGGGGCTTTCATTGTTTTTATCGTCCTTGAAATGAAGGACGCAGCATGACCTGAAACGAGCGGTTCAGGTAGAGGGGAGGCGGTCACCCGCCCCCCCCAATAATCAATCAGCTCCTTATAAACGCCAGCAAATCCGCATTAATCGTATCGGCATGGGTAGTAGGCATGCCATGCGGGAAGCCCGGGTAGATTTTCAGCGTGCTGTTTTTCAACAGTTTGGCGGACAGCACCCCGGCATTTTCATGGGGGACGATCTGGTCATCGTCGCCATGCATGACCAATACGGGAATCTGGATGCTCTTCAGGTCTTCGGTGAAATCGGTCTGGGAAAACGCCACGATCCCGTCATAGTGCGCCTTGGCACAGCCCATCATGCCTTGGCGCCACCAGTTCAGGATGATGCCCTCGGACGGTGTGGCGCCTGGGCGGTTATAGCCGTAGAAAGGGCCCGCCGGAACGTCATGATAGAACTGTGCACGGTTGGCTTTCAGTTGCGCCTGCAAGTCGTCGAACACTGACTTGGGCAGGCCGCCAGGATTGCTCGGGGTCTGGACCATCAACGGTGGCACGGCGCTGATGATGGCGGCCTTCGAGACGCGGTCTTCGCCGTGGCGGGCGATGTAATGAACCACTTCACCGCCGCCGGTGGAGTGACCGACATGCACCGCGGTTTGTACGCCCAGATGCTCGACCACGGCCGCGACGTCGTCGGCATAGTGGTCCATATCGTGCCCGTCCCAGACCTGGCTGGAACGCCCGTGGCCACGCCGGTCGTGGGCAACGACCCGGTAACCTTCGCCCAGGAAAAACAGCATTTGCGCGTCCCAATCATCTGCGCTCAGTGGCCAGCCATGATGGAAGAAAATGACCTGGGCATCGCGTGGGCCCCAGTCCTTGTAGAAAATTTCAACACCGTCTCGCGTGGTGACGTAGCCCATGTTCGCCTCTCCCAAATGAAATGATGGCCTGATCGAATCGCGATCATGGCGCTGGATTGACCCACTGCGGCCCATGCGTGTCTGGCAAGCGCGCCGCCTACCAATTGCCGCCTTGGCCGCCCAATGACTTTAGGTTTAAAGTCAACTTTAAGGTCAATGGTTTTTTGTGGGTGGTACATGAGAATAGGCGAGTTGGCAAAAATCAGCGGGTTGGCGGCCTCACGCATCCGTTTCTACGAAGCGAGCGGCCTGATCCAATCGGTTGAGCGTAAATCCAACGGCTATCGGGACTATGCACCCGGCACCGAGGCGGTGTTGGAGATCATCAAGGGTGCCCAGGCAGCCGGTTTCTCTCTGGAAGAAATCCGGCAGTTAATGCCCAGAAGTGCCGGTGGTTGGCAGCATGACGAGCTGCTCAGCGGGCTCAAGCACAAGGTCGAGGAAATCGAGGTGCTGCAACAACGGCTGGCCCAGAACAAGGCTCAGTTGCTGAACGTCATCAAGGGCATCGAAGGCAAGCCCGAGGGCATGGCCTGTGCGGAGAATGCGCAGATGCTGATTAACCGTCTGCGCGAGGAAGGGGGCGCTCCAGCCTCATCCACAAGAAAAAGCGCCCGCCGGGCCCCGAGGGCCTGACCGGCGCACAAGGGTCAGCGTTCGCCAATCAGGTTGGCGAGCGGCTCTGGCGCATAGAGTGCGCTCTGGAACTCGGGTACGTATTCGTACTTCACCATTTTCCCCAGCTTGAGGTCGCGCAGGTAATTGGACAGGCTGCCATCGCCCAGCGTGAGGGTGGCTGAGTCTGCGTCACGGCTGGAGCCATGGCTGAGCTGGCGGGAAACCGCGTACCCGTAGGCCAGTTGGCCGTGGTGATCGAGATTGGTGAAACTGCTGGTGACCAGGTCCGCATCATGGGACAGTTTCTCAAGCTTTTTGGCCTTGAACGACACGTCCAGCTTGCCGGTCTGGCTGTCGGTAATGTCATACACCACCGAGTGCCCATCCTCTTTGCGATCAATGCCAGTCAGCCATTTCGGCAGGTTGTAACCGACCACGCCGCGCACCCGCGCCAGCTCGGTATTCACCGGCAGCTTGAGCACATAGCCCCAAAAATCCTGCGACATCGACTGGCCCACCAGCGTGAAGGGGCCCAGGTTGGCTTTGCCAGGTTTGTTAGTGATGATCGACACGGCGACTTCGTTATAGGCGTCGTTATCGCAATGCTCATAGGTGTACGCAGTAAACGCGATCAGTCCGCGACCCGGCCAGACTTGCAAGGGTTGCACGGCGGCCAGTACCTGCGGTGGCATCAACGCCCGAAGCTTATCGATGTCAGCCGTATAGACCGCTGTTACCCGACTGTTCTGATAGTAAAAATTGGGCGAGTAGGATTCAAAACCGATGTCGACCTTGTGCTTTTGCAACCCTTTGAACCAGCTTAAATCAACCTCTGGTAATTCTGCTGCAACCACCGACAACGGCGGGTTGGAGCGAAAGCGGTCGTACAAGCCGCCCTTGACGACGGGCACCTGCTGGCCGGCGATATCGATGTGGGTTGTGTCGTTGGGGCTGGGCATCTCGGGCGTTCCCGCCAACGCAAGGTTGGCAAAAGGGGTGAGCAGCAATCCGGTTAAAACGGCGCTTGGAATGTTCAATCGGTCTTCTCCAGGGAGGGGCTACGGGTGGGGCCTAGGCTCTATCGTTCGTGGGACAGCTCGGTTATCACGGCGAGTGCGACGGCCCTGGGCGATTGCGGGTTCTGGCCCGTGATCAGGCGGCCATCGGTGATGACAAATGAGGTGAACGGCACCCAGCCCTTGCGGTAACGCGCCCCTTGGCTCAGCAGCCGGTCTTCAAGCAAGAACGGCACCTCACGCTTCATGCCCGATAGCAGTTCTTCGCGATTGGAGAAGCCGGTGATGTTTTTGCCCTTGATGATCGCGTTGCCCTGTTCATCCTTCAGATCCAGCAGGCCCGCCACACCGTGGCACACGGCCGAGACGATGCCGCCCTGGTTGTAAATGGTTTGGGCGACACGTTGCAGGTCGAGGTTGCCAGGGAAGTCCCACATGACACCGTGGCCGCCGGTGAAGTAGATCGCGCGAAATTGCGACGGATCGACATTGGCGATGGGCAGCGTGTTTTGCAGCCGGGCGCGAAAGGCCGGGGACTGCAACTGTTCACGCGCCGCCTTATCCATGTACAGCCAACCGAGGCTGCGCTCGTCCAGAGGCACAGCACCTCCTTTGGGGCTGGCAAATACCGTCGTGTAGCCAGCCGCTTCCACAACCTCGGTGAAATGCGTCAGCTCAGTCAGCCAGAGGCCCGTGGTATCGGCCCTTGAGGGGTAGCTGGCGTGGTTGGTCATGATCACCAGGATCTGGCGATTGTTCGCAGCGGCCGTGGAAGGGCCGGGTTCAGCCTGTGCAAATGTCATAAGCGCGCCACCTATCGCTACCAACGCAAAAGAAATAAGGGTTTTGAGCATGATCCAGGGTCCAGTAATCCTGTCGGTTGGTGCATGCTCACCTTAAACCTCGCTTTAAGGTCAACCCCTGCTTTGGCAAAAAAAACCGAGTCGTCTTGGGGCGCGACGGCTCGGCTTTTTTTGGGCGTGTTGAACGTTTAGCCAGCTGCTACAGCCGCCTCGCGCTCCATCAACTTATCGACCAACAACATTCCCAGCTCACTTAACTGATGAATCGCCAACGCGACGTCGCGCTGTTTACCGGTCAGTTCATCCGACAGGTCGAGCAGCAGGGCGGTTACTGAGGAAAAGGTTTCATAGCTATTGGCGACGAGCATTTCATTGCTGGCATCGTCGGCAACGCTGAACAGCGGTGTCGAGGGTGGAGGAGAGGGTTCGGCGTTGGGGTTGAGGGCGTGATCGATCGCACGACGGGCTGCCTGATCAAGCTTCAGGTTTGGCTCGTTTGGAGGGTTTGGGGTGACTTTGTACATATGCGTAATTCCTGAATGGGGCCGACACCGTTTCGCTACTAAACGAAAGGGTGGCAGCTGTACGCAGGTTAGTAGACCGGGGAATTACACAAAGCCGGCGCGCCCGAAGGCGCCCTACGCACAGCCACCATCAGGCACAGACAGGAACGTCTGATAGATGAAGCTCATGCACTAAGTGTAATTGACCCTCGGGCTACTAAACCCGATCACTGAGTTGTCAGCGACCGAGCCACCTTAGAGACGCCCATCCAAGCGCACAAGCCGGCGGATTCTGACGCAACTGTAGGCAATGGAGCAAGGTGGTGCAGCGCGCTGTAGGACATGTTTACAGGGTGCCGCCGTTACCCCGCTTAGTCGTGGGCGAACTGGTCAATCAACCCCAGACGTGGAACATGGCTGTGTGGCTGTAGCAGCGCGCCAGGAGCAATGACTGCGTTTGCGCCAATTTTGCAGCCGTCACCTACCAAGGCACCGAATTTGTTCACTCCCGTCTCGATCACATTATCTGCGTAACGGATCTTGATATTCGCTCCTTCCAGCTCGTTACGATAATTGGCAATGATTGCACCGGCTTCAATATTGACGCCTTCGCCAATCAACGAATCGCCGACGAAATTTAAGTGTGCCAGCTTGCTGGCGGCCAGCATGAAGGTGCTTTTGAGTTCGCAGCTTGGGCCCACAATGCAATGGCTGCCCAAATACACGCCGCCACGCAGGTAAGCTCCCGCTGCTACAAATGAGCCTTCGCCGATGATGATTGGGCCCTTGAGCACAGCGCCTTCTTCGACAATGGCGCTTTCGTGGATGGCGCAGTTTCCGTGGCGTCGGTAGCCCGTGCCGAGGCGTGAGAGCAAGGCTAGAACCTGGTTTTCGCAGTCTTGAGCCACCCGCCAAGCGGCAGGCTGCGTCAGGCCAAGGGAGGGCCATTGAGCAATGAATGTACTGATCTCAGGTAGTTTCATGGAGAGCGCTTCCGATGTCGGGAGGGGATAGAACCGCGCTGTTGCCGCTAGAGCAGCGGGCTCAGGCCTCATCTTACAGAGAGCTGCCCCCGATTTACTGAATCCCCACGAAAGCCGCCGACTCGCCCATCCCCAGGCAAAACATCTTGCGATACTCCGAAGGCGACGTCCCCAGTTGCGCGGCAAAATGCTGCCTCAACGACAGCGCGGTGCCAAACCCCACTTCGCCTGCAATGCATTCAACCGGCAGTTCCGTGGTTTCCAGCAGCGCCTGCGCCCTGGCCACGCGCTCAGCGTTCAGCCATTTGGACACGGTGGTGCCGGTGGCTTCCTTGAAGCGGCGGGTAAAGGTGCGCCGGCTCATCTTCGCCCGGTCGGCCAGCACATCGAGCGACAGGTCGCTGGCCAGATGGGTGCGCGCCCATGCCAGCACCTCCGACAGGTGTGTCTCGCTGGAGAGTTGCGGCACGGTGTGTTCAACGTATTGCGCCTGGCCACCTTGGCGATGTGGCGGGGTCACCAGCATCTTTGCGGTGCGGTTCGCCACATCGGCGCCGAGTCGCTGGCGTATCAAGTGCAGGCAGCAGTCGATGGCCGCGACGGTACCGGCGGAGGTGATGATGTTGTCGGCACACACATAAAGCGCCTGCGGCCTGAATCGCGCGCTGGGAAAGCGGCGCGCAAACTCGTCGCGGGCGGCCCAGTGGGTGGTGGCTTCCTTTTCGTCCAGCAAGCCAGCATCGCCCAGCACGAATGCGCCCAGGCACAAGCCGACGATCAGCTTGCCCTGTGCATTGGCCAACTGCAGCGCTTGGACGAGCGTGGGGGAGGCCACGACCGATTGATCGCCCCAGGCGGGGATGATGATCACATCGGCGGTGTGCATCAGTTCCAGGCCACTGCTTACCGAGAGGCCCAGGCCTTGGTCGCTGCTGACCATGCCAGGCACTTCTGCGCAGTAATTGACCTGGTAATAGGGCTTATCGGGTGTGGATTGGGCGGTTCCCAGCACCATCCCCGGTACGGAAAGATGGAACAGGCTTACGCCATCGAAGGCGAGAACGGCTACGCGGATGGGAGGCATCAGGCCACCTCTGGTACTGAGTCGGATGGCCCGATTATATCGCTATCTGTCATTCAGGCCACTGTTGGCCCTCGCGGGCTTCAGCAAGAATAAACGCCTCGATACATCAACAGGACTCATCTTATGAAACTTACGACGCTCCCCCTGGTTTTGAGCATCGCTTGCGGTGCGGCTGCCACGCCCGCATTCGCAGGCTTGGCCACCCCTGACGCAGCCCATAAAGTCGACCTTCAGCAAGTGCGTAACGCGACGGTGAAGATCACCTATGGCGGTACCACCTTCCTGATTGACCCGATGCTGGCCAAAAAGGGCACCTATCCAGGGTTCGAACATACCTACCGTAGCGAGCTGCGCAATCCACTGGTGGATTTGACCGAGTCGCCGGCACAGGTCATTGCCGGTGTCGATGCTGTGATCGTCACCCACACGCACCTTGATCACTGGGACGATGCGGCACAAAAAGCGCTGCCCAAAGACATCCCGTTGTTTGCCCAGCATGAAGAAGACGCGCAGTTGATCCGTTCCCAGGGTTTCAAGAATGTGCGTGTGCTGACCGACGAAGCGGAATTTGGCGGCGTCAAAATCACCAAGACCGGCGGCCAGCATGGCACCGATGAGATGTATGCCGTGCCGGCGCTGGCAAAGCCGTTAGGCGAAGCCATGGGCGTGGTTTTTCAAGCACCCGGCTACAAGACACTGTACCTGGCGGGTGACACGGTATGGCGTAAAGAGGTCGACCAAGCCATCGAGAAATTCAACCCCGAGGTGATCGTGCTCAATGCCGGGAAGGCCATGATGGCGGGGTATGAGGGCTCGATCATCATGGGCGAGGAAGACGTGCTGCGCGCTGCACAGGTGGCGAAAAACGCGAAAATCGTGGCCGTCCATATGGACGCCATTAATCACATGTCCCTGACCCGCGAGGCGTTGCGCAGCTACGTCAAGCAGCACGGTATCGAGGGGCGTGTGGATATTCCTGAGGATGGCACTTCATTGGCTTTCTGACGCCAGGCGCAGGTCAAAATGTGGGAGGGGGCTTGCTCCCACATTGGTATGTTGATCGGCCTCCCGTTTCGGCTGACGCTGCCGCAAGGCGACTCGATGTCCGATCAGGGGCTAAGGGACACAAGCGCTAATAGTTTCGCTCGGCTGCCTGCACGGCGGCTGGACTAGGATTTTTTCTGGCGGTGCACACCAACATTAAAATTCACTGGCATCTACAAGGAGTAGCCAGTAGGCTACATTTGAATCTGTGACCAATACGATCAGCAGGACGCCCGAGGAATTAAGCGGGCAAAAGAGATTCTCGATGCCCTGAGAGGTCAATGACATGAGTCAGTCAACATTCAAACCAGAGGACATGCCGATCCTCGAGCTGGATACATCCGGCACCAGCGCCTATGAGGCTTCACGTTTCCTTGATAGCCCGCAAACTATCAGTGCCTATCTTGCGCAAAGCATGGCGTGCCACGACCCGCAAGTCCTTATGAAGGCGCTGGCCGAGGTTGCCAAGGCCCAGGGAGTGAACAAGGTTGCCGAAGCGGCGGGGGTGAATCGGGAGAGTCTGTATAAAACCCTGAAAGGCGGCTCAAAGACGCGATATGAGACGGTCCAGAAGCTGATGTTGGCATTAGGGGTGGAACTGACGGTGCAACCGATTGCCGCGACCGCAATTAATAAAACGGTCGTCATTGGCAAAACGTGATGAACCAAAAACAGGACGGTTTATTTGCTTGAAAATAGATACGTCCCTTTTTGTCGACAGAGCGCCCATTCGCCATTTACGCGAGAAGGCGTGTTGATGTGCGCCTGGTCTTGTAGGAAATCGACCTCTGGCAGCGTAGGGTTTCCTCCATGATACTGGTTATATATCCAGTATTTGCAGGTCGGCGCGCTCCTGAAACGAAAATGAGTGAAAAATGGGCCTGTAGCAAAAAAAAGCAACTCCGTTAGGTTGAGGTCCTCTCCTTCAAGAAAGGAGAGTTCTTAATCAAATCAATGGAGTCACAACATGAACAAACCACAAACCCAGACACCTCTTCGCCATGGTCGTGTCACATCCCCTTCCAGCCGTGGCGCAGTTGCCGTGGATCTTGGCCTGCTGGAAACCTGGCAGGTCAACGAAATGGAAGGCGGCAAGAACTTCCCGGCACTGACGGCCGGTCCGTTCCCGGCGCCTTATCAAACCGACAGTGACAGCGTCACCCCACCCGCCGACGGCGTCATCCTCTGCGGTGGCAAGACCGATGCCCGTGACTGCATCAACTTCACCCACGAGGAAATGGCCAAGAAACTTGGTCGCGCCTTCACCTGGCCGTTGCTCAATGTCGAGCCGGGTCAGACCTTCAAGGTCACCTGGGCATACACCGCGCCGCACACCACCCGTGGCTATCGCTGGCTGATCACCAAGGATGGCTGGGATCCGAAACAGCGCATCACCCGCGCGCAACTGGAAACCCAGCCGTTCGCTGAAGACTTCTATGCCCAGGTGCCGTACTACAGCCATGCAGGCGAACTGAAGGCCAAGGTCAATCATGAAGTGAAACTGCCGACCCACAAAAAGGGCCAGCATGTGATTGTGTTGATGTGGATCGTCGCCAACACCGGCAACGCCTTCTATCAAGCCTTCGATGTGGACTTCAAATAAGCCCGCACCGTTAAACCCACACGTTCTGAAGGATTAGAACATGTCAAAGATTGACTTTACCTCACTGCAATCGCCGCTCAACGATGCCGCTTCGCTGATGCCGAGCATTGCCGGCAAAAAGATCCTCATGGGCTTCTGGCACAACTGGCCTGCCGGCCCGAGCGATGGCTACCAGCGTGGCCAGTTCGCCAATATCAGCCTGGCGGATGTCCCAAAGGATTACAACGTGGTGGCCGTGGCCTTCATGAAGGGCAACGGTATCCCAACCTTCAAACCGTACAACCTGTCCGATGCCGAGTTTCGTCGCCAGGTGGGCGTGCTGAACAGCCAGGGCAGGGCGGTGCTGATTTCCCTTGGCGGCGCCGATGCACACATCGAACTGCATAAAGGCAACGAACAGCCACTGGCCAGCGAGATTATCCGCCTGGTGGAAACCTATGGCTTTGATGGCCTGGATATCGATCTTGAACAGAGCGCGATTGATTTCGCCGACAACAAGACTGTCCTACCCGCCGCCTTGAAACTGGTCAAGGACCACTACGCGGCTCAAGGCAAACACTTCATCATCAGCATGGCGCCGGAGTTTCCGTACCTCACCACCGCCGGCAAATACGTCGGTTACATCCAGGCGCTGGAAGGCTATTACGACTTCATCGCCCCGCAGTATTACAACCAGGGTGGCGACGGCATCTGGGTGCAGGAGGTCAACAGCGGCAACGGCGCCTGGATTGCCCAGAACAACGACGCGCTGAAGGAGGACTTCCTGTTTTACCTCACCGAAAGTCTGGTGAGCGGAACGCGCGGGTTTACCAAGATCCCGGCAGACAAGTTCGTCATTGGCCTGCCTGCGAACGTCGATGCGGCTGCCACCGGTTATGTGATCAACCCGACAGCCGTGACCAATACATTCAAGCGTTTGCACGACAAAGGATTGTCGATCAAGGGCCTGATGACCTGGTCGGTGAATTGGGACAACGGGATCAGCAAAGACCATGTGCCCTACAACTGGGAATTCAGCCGCCGTTATGGGCCGATGATCAATGGCACTGCTCTCTCTGGCCTGGAGCAGGATGAGGCGGATCTGGAGGTCGCCGATCGGCAGTAGCGCAAAGGGGCCTCTGGCAGACGTGCCAGAGGTCAAACCGCTAAGCTTCTGATCTGACTAAAATCCGATGCCTGTTTGGGCATCGGATTTTTTGCGTCACGCTCACATTGCGCTGAGCGTTCCTCAAACCGAGTTACCGAACCAAACAAGGCCGCTTGTTATCAAAGCCCCAACCCGGGATCAGAAACTGCATCGCCACACTGTCATCCCGGGCTCCAAGGCCCATGCCTTTGTACAGCTCATGGGCCTGGGCTACGGCGTCCATATCAATATCCACACCCAGGCCAGGCTTGGCCGGCACCTTCACATAGCCCCCTTCAATCTTCAACGGCTCCCGCGTCAGGCGTTGGCCGTCCTGCCAGATCCAGTGGGTATCGATGGCAGTGATCTCGCCGGGGGCGGCCGCCGCCACTTGGGTAAACATCGCCAGGGAAATATCGAAGTGGTTATTGGAGTGCGAGCCCCAGGTCAGGCCCCACTCGTTGCACATCTGCGCGACGCGCACCGAGCCCTGCATGGTCCAGAAGTGCGGGTCGGCGAGGGGGATGTCCACTGATTGCAACTGGATGGCGTGGCCCATTTCACGCCAGTCGGTGGCGATCATGTTGGTAGCGGTTTTCAGGCCCGTGGCGCGGCGGAATTCGGCCATGACTTCGCGGCCCGAGTAGCCGTTTTCTGCGCCGCAGGGGTCTTCGGCGTAGGCCAGCACATGATGCTGGTCGCGGCACAGGCGGATGGCTTCTTTTAAGGACCATGCGCCGTTGGGATCAAGGGTGATGCGCGCATCGGGAAAACGCTCGGCCAGCGCAGTGACGGCTTCGATTTCCGCGTCGCCACTCAATACGCCGCCCTTGAGCTTGAAATCGTTGAAACCGTATTTGGCCTTGGCCGCTTCGGCCAGGCGCACTACCGCGTCGGCGGTCAGGGCTGTTTCATGGCGCAGGCGGAACCAGTCGTCATCGGCGTCGGCCTCGTTGCGGTAGGCCAGGTCGGTGGCGTTGCGATCCCCCACATAGAACAGGTAGCCGAGCATCTTCACTGCGTCGCGTTGCTGGCCTTCGCCTAGCAAGGCGGCCACCGGCACTTCGAGGAACTGGCCCAGCAGGTCGAGCAGTGCGGCCTCCATGGCGGTGACGGCGTGGATGGTGATGCGCAGGTCGAAGGTTTGCAGGCCGCGGCCCGCGCTGTCTCGAGACGCAAAGGTACTGCGCATCTGGTTGAGAACGCGCTGGTACTGGCCAATCGGCTGGCCGATCACTAGGCCGCGGGCATCTTCAAGGGTTTCGCGTATGCGCTCGCCGCCGGGTACTTCGCCCACGCCGGTGTTGCCGCTGCTGTCCTTGAGAATGACGATATTGCGCGTGAAGTAGGGGCCGTGGGCGCCGCTGAGGTTCAGCAACATGCTGTCGTGGCCGGCGACGGGGATGACTTGGAAATGAGTAACGACAGGGGTATTCATGGCGCGTTCCTGGCTGAGTTCAAAGAGGTTTGCTGATGGCGGCGCCGCTGGGCACGGCCGGTACGGCAGAGGGTGAGGTCTTGGCAAAGAACACCAGGATGGCCGCGAGCACCGAGGTACAGGCCAGGCCATACAGCCCGCCCTGGATCGAGCCGGTGGTTTGTTCGAGAAAGCCGAAGGTAGTCGGCGCCACAAAACCGCCCAGGTTGCCGATGGAGTTGATCAGCGCGATTACGGCGGCGGCGATGCGCACATCCAGGTAGCACTGAGGGATCGGCCAGAACAGCGAAGACGCAGATTTAAAGCCGATGGCCGCAAAGCAGATCGCAACGAAAGCGAAAATCGGCCCGCCGGTGGTGGACATGAACATGCCGGCCGCCGCGATCAGCAGGGCCGCCGCGACCCAGGCTTGCTGGAACTTGAACTTGCCCGACAGCGACGCGAAGGCGTACATGGCAATGATCGAGATCAGCCAGGGGATCGAGTTGAAGAAACCCACCTGCACATCAGTGAGGTCACCCATCTTCTTGATGATGCTGGGCAGCCAGAAGGTGGCGGCGTAGATCGTCAGTTGAATGCAGAAGTACAGAGCACAAAACAGCAGGATCTGGCGGTCCTTGAGCAGCTTGCCGAGGGTGGGTTTCACCGTGGTCAGGGCTTCGCGATCACGTTGCTCCTGATCGATGGCGCCCACCAGCGCATCCTGCTCTTCGCGGCTCAGCCACTTGGCGTCGTGGGGTTTGGAGTCGAGCCAGAACCACACGAAGAAGCCCAGCGCCACCGAGGCCAGGCCCTCGATGCCGAACATCCATTGCCAGCCATGCAAACCAAAGCCTTCGATCTGCAACAACGCGCCCGACAACGGCCCGGAGATCAACGACGCCACCGCCGAGCCACTGAGGAAGATCGCGATGGCCTTGCCACGCTCCACGCCGGGCAACCAGCGCGTGAAGTAATAGATCACGCCCGGGAAGAATCCTGCTTCCGCCACACCCAGCAGGAAACGCAGGATGTAGAAGTGGGTTTCGTTCTGGATAAACGCCATCAGCGTGGCGACGATGCCCCAGGTGAACATGATGCGGGTCAGCCAGATACGCGCGCCGACTTTTTGCAGCAGCATGTTGGACGGCACTTCGAACAGCGCATAGCCAATGAAGAACAGCCCGGCGCCGAAGCCGTAGGCCGCTGCACCGATCCCCAGGTCATGCTCCATGTGCGTGCGCACGAAGCCGATATTGACCCGGTCGATGTAGTTGAGGATGAACATGACCACGAACAGTGGGAGCACATGCCGCTTCACTTTGCTCACGGCGCGGGCGAGCGCTGAATCACTTTCGGGTACGGCAGGTGCTGGGCTTGAATGCTTCACGAATGAAAACTCCCCCTGATTATTTTTATGCGGGCTTGGTGTTTTGTTGACAGACATCATACAAGTTGTTTTTTGAAGGCCGCAATCCTGTGAGGGCTGTTTTTGTTCTTATAAGCCGGTATTGAGATTGGCTATTTTGGTTATTTGCCAGGTTTTATTGGGTTTTGCCTCGCTGGTGACGGCTCGGGGTGTGCGCTTCTCTCAAAGCGAAGACAGGGTCGGGTGAGGTGGGATGAGTGCGTTGTCATACAAGTTGGGTGTTTTTCGCCACCACCCGTCGCCCCGTGCGCTCAGGGTGATAAGCTCCCCCCAGCCCAACCCCGTGGACCCGTCTCGATGCCGATTAAAAGCACACCGCCTGTGCGTAAACGTTCCGCCAACCTGGCACAGGGTGTGGTCGAGGCACTGACCCAGCGCATCCAGTTGGGACAACTCAAGCCGGGTGAAAAACTGCCGTCCGAATCCACCATCGTGCTTGAGCATGGGGTGAGCCGTACCGTGGTGCGTGAGGCCTTGTCCAAGCTGCAGGCGTCGGGGCTCGTGGAGACGCGTCACGGCATCGGCACCTTTGTGCTGGAGCAGCACACGCAGCCGGGCCTGCGCTTGCATGTGGACACGGTCGCCAGCGTGCGCAACATGCTCGAATTGCGCCTGGGTCTGGAAGTGCAAGCGGTGGCGTTGGCCGCGCTGCGCAGGAGCGAGGCACAACTGGCCCACATGCGCCAGGCACTGGACGACTACCAAGCCTCCCTGGCCAACAACGACAGCTGTGTGGAGGAGGACAAGCGCTTTCACCAACTGATCGCCGAAGCCACCGGCAATACGTTTTTCACCGACATCATGCAGCACCTGGGCACGGCGATGATTCCGCGCACCCAGGTGAATGCCGTCGAGCGCGGCGGCGCGGACTTTGCCCAACTGGGGCAGTTGGCGAGCCTGGAACACGAGGCCATCTACAACGCTATCAAGCGCCAGGACCCGGACGCCGCACGGGCGGCCATGGTGCTGCACTTGACCAACAGCCGGGATCGATTTTCCGGGCACTCTTAAGGAATCACCGTTGAACGAACACACCTTGTCCCAGCGCCTGGAGCGCGTTGCCGCGCACATACCGACGGGTGCCCGCCTGGCCGATATCGGCTCCGACCACGCCTACCTGCCGGTGGCCCTGATACACCGCGGCGCTATTGCGGCGGCCGTGGCGGGGGAAGTGGCCGCGACACCGTTTCAGGCGGCCAACCGTACCGTGGCCGACAACGGCCTGAGGCAGCACATCACCGTGCGCCTGGCCGATGGTTTGGCGGCGATTCAAGCCGGCGATGACATTACCGCCATCAGCCTGTGCGGCATGGGCGGCGAGACGATCCGCGACATTCTCGAAAGCGGCAAGGCGCACCTCAATGGCCGGGAACGCCTGATCCTGCAACCCAACGGCGGCGAGCAGCCGCTGCGCCTATGGTTGATGGACAACGGCTACCGGATCCTGCACGAGGAGCTGCTGCTGGAAAACCGCTTCTACTACGAAATCATCGTTGCCGAACGCGCCGAGGCGGTCACCTATACCGCCGAGCAACTGTACTTCGGCCCGCTGCAAATGCAGGCCCGCAGCCCGGCGTTTGTGGCGAAATGGCAACGGATGTTGCGCCAGAAGCGCAAGACATTGGCCAGCCTCGAACAGGCGCGGCAGGCGGTGCCCGAGCAGAAAGTGCAGGAGATCGTGCAGCAGTTGAAGTGGATCGATCAGTTGCTCGCCTGACCGCCACCGGTCCAGTGTGGGAGATGTGGAGCTTTAGTGAGGCTTCGAGCGGTGTATCAGGCAACATCCATGTCGTGAATGCCGCAGCCTTCGAAGCCTCGCTAAAGCTCGACATCTCCCACATTCGATCGTGCAGGCCGGTGCTGCCTGGCGACATTCGCGGCACTTCACCGCTACGCTGTAGTCTTCTCTTAAATCCCCCCAAGGTGTTGCCTCGATGATCACTGTTCACCACCTCAACAATTCCCGCTCACAACGTATCCTGTGGGCGCTTGAAGAATTGGGCCTGCCCTACGACATCAAATGCTACCAGCGCGACGCCAAGACCAACCTGGCGCCGCCTGAACTCAAGGCCATTCACCCCCTGGGCAAATCCCCGGTGATCGAAGACGGCTCGCGTGTGCTGATCGAGTCCGCCGCGATCATCGACTACCTCATCCGCCGCCACGGCAACGGCCAACTGCAACCCGACCCGGCCACCGATGCCTACGACAGCTATGTGCAATGGCTGCATTTTGCCGAAGGCTCGGCCATGCTGCCGCTGATGCTCAACCTCTACGTCGGACGCCTGGGTGAAGCGGGTGCGCCGCTGCATCCGCGGATTGAATCGGAGCTGGCCAACTACCTGGGCTACCTGAATGATGTGCTGGGCCACACGCCGTACCTGGTGGGCGACGCACTCAGCGGCGCGGATATCCAGATGAGCTTTATCGGCGAAGTCGCCCAGGCCCAGGGCAAATTGCAGGCCTACCCGAACCTCGCGGCGTGGCTGCAAAAGCTCCAGGCGCGGCCGGCTTATCGCAAGGCGGTGGAGCGGGGTGGGGAATACGCGTTCGCCAAATAGCCAGAAGCCATGTTGGAGGAGGCTTGCCCTAATGCCAGTCAGTTAAGCGCAGATCTCCTGTGGGAGCGGGCTTGCTCGCGAAAGCGGTGGGTCAGTCAGCCTCGATGTTTGCTGGGCCGACGCCTTCGCGAGCAAGCCCGCTCCCACATTTGACCTTCGCTGCTTTGAACACTTCGTTCGCTTAACTGACTGGCATTGAGGCTTGCCCCCTCCCACATTTACAGCCTTAGACCCAGGTTCGTCAGGTGAACCTTCGAGTCTCCCAGCGCTCACTTAAAAGGTGGCACTGGCTTTTCTCGAAAGGAATCTGCATGCACTCCACCTCGTCAATCGCGCCCGTAGAGCGCGAACTGAGCCTGCGGGCAGTCATCACCGGGATCGTGCTGGGTATCCTGCTGACCCCTTCCAATGTGTACGCAGGCTTGAAGATCGGCTGGTCGTTCAATATGTCGATCATCGCCCTGTTGATCGGCTACGGAATCTGGCAAGGCCTGGCCAAGCGTTCCGGCGAGCACCTGCTGTGGACCCTGCACGAAAGCAATATCAACCAGACCGTGGCCTCGGCTGCGGCATCGATCATCTCCGGTGGGCTGGTGGCGCCCATCCCGGCCTATACCTTGCTCACAGGCAACCAACTGGCCGCGCTGCCGATGATCGCCTGGGTGTTTTCGGTGAGCTTCCTGGGGATCTGGATCGCGTGGTACCTGCGGCCTTCATTGCTCAATGACAAGGCGCTGAAGTTTCCCGAAGGCATGGCCACCCTGGAAACCCTGCTGCACATCTACAACCATGGCCGCGAAGCCGCCACGCGCTTGAAAGTACTGCTCGGCGCAGCGTTGTTGTCCGGGTTGGTCAAGTGGGTGGATACCTTTATGTGGGCCTTCCCGCGCTGGTCGCCGAACGCCCAGTTGGAGCGCCTGACCTTCACCGCCGACCCCTCTCTGCTGTTGCTGGGGTTCGGCGGCATCATCGGCATTCGCGTAGGCCTGACCCTGTTGCTCGGCGCCTTGCTGGCATGGGGCGGGCTGGGGCCGTGGCTGTTGGCCGATGGCTTGGTGAGCCTGCCCGCCGACAGCAGCGGCCCGCAATTTGCCGCGCTGGTGGAATGGCTGCTGTGGCCCGGCGTGAGCCTGATGGTGTGTTCCACCCTGGCGTCCCTGGCGATTCGCCTGTGGGCGTTGCATCGCTCAACCCGAGCGGCTGGCGGCACGCCCTGGGCGGTTCCCAAGCCTGGGCCTGCCGTGGGGTTTGCCTTGGCGATTGCGTTGGTGGTGAGCCTGCAAGCGCTGTTGTTCGGTATCAACCTTGGGATGGCGCTGCTGACCATTCCCCTGGCAATCTGCCTGGCCGCCGTCGCGGCGCGGGTGGTGGGGGCTACCGGTATTCCGCCGATTGGCGCCATCGGGCAACTGTCCCAGCTGAGCTTTGGTATCGCTGCGCCCGGCCAGGTACCGATCAACCTGATGAGCGCCAACACCGCTGGCGGTTCGGCGGGGCAGTGCACGGACCTGATGAATGACTTCAAGGTGGGCAAGGCGATTGGCGCGACGCCGCACAAACAGGTTATCGCCCAGATTCTTGGGATTTTTGTCGGCAGCATCGTCGGCGTATTCGCGTACCTGGCGTTGATCCCCGACCCGCAAACCATGCTGCTCACCGAACAATGGCCAGCCCCGGCCGTCGCCACCTGGAAAGCCGTGGCCCAAACCCTGACCCACGGTTTGGATTCACTGTCCCCCAGCATCCGCTGGGCCATCGGCATTGCAAGCTTGTTCGGCGTGCTGCTGGGCATACTCGACAGCACATTACCCACCCATCGCGCCCGCTACCTGCCGAGTGCGGCAGCCTTGGGACTGGCGTTTGTCTTGCCTGCGTCGGTGTCGCTGATGATGGCCCTTGGCGCGATCATGACCTGGGCCGTGAGCTGTCGCTGGCCAAGTGTGACGCAGCGCTTTGCGATCACGGCAGCGGCGGGGCTGATCGCCGGTGAGAGCATTACCGGCGTAGGCGCGTCGTTATGGCAGATGCTGGGAAGTGGATGAGTGGCCCGCGTGGATTTACAACTCTTCACGAATTCAAAAGGCTCATCGTTATAGGCTTGGCGCTGCGACCACTGGATCAAACCCATTCAACTGACCGTTGAGCCTATCCCATGAAACTGCCTGCCCTCGCTGCCACGTTTCTCGCCGTTGCGACGCTGCACCCTTTACCCGTACACGGCGTAGGCCCCATTACCCATGTCGCCATCTACCGAGGCCCGGCAGGCTGCCCGGACTGCTCGGAAAACGTGAAAACCGCCTTGCAGCGTCTCAACCCGAATTACCAGATCGACTTCGTGGGTGCCGACGAACCCATCGACATCACCCCACACACCCTGGCCCGCTACGACCTTTATGTACAACCCGGCGGCGGCCAGGACATCCCCGGCGCCCTCGACAGTCTCGGTGATGAGCGTGCCGAGGCTATCCGCGACTATGTTGCCAAGGGTGGCCGTTACCTGGGCCTGTGCATGGGCGCCTACCTGGCGGACGACAACAATCTCGGGCTGATCCCCCAGGCGCTGGACACCGAAGCCGGCCGCCCCGGTTTTGAAGTGACCGGTATCGACGACGCTGCTGTGCGGGTGACGTGGGACGGCCAGGCTGATCATGTGTTCTATCAGGACGGCCCGTACTTTCCCAAGGCCAGTGCCGCCGCGCCCTACAGGACCCTCGCCACTTACCGCAATGGCGATGTGGCAGCGGCGCGCTATGCCTACCAGAAAGGCGTTGTGGTGCTGAGCGGGCCGCATCCGGAAGCCGGCCAGGAGTGGTTCGAGAATGCCGGTATCCCACTGGACAAGATGCCGCGTGGGGAGCTGTTTGGCTCGCTCATACGCAGCGTTCAAGAGTAAGGCGTGACGCTCGGTAAACCCGTGCACCGCCATGACCAATGTCGATATCAGACTCGATGATGGCGTAACCAGGCTACTTGTACCGGGCCCCGCGCACTTAAGGTGAGGGTCATTGGCCGCCTGAGCACAACAAAAACAATGATTAGCCTGACTCCCAACGATTCTAACGGTCAGCTGGCGCAAGGCTTCAAGCCCCGCCACGTGACTATGTTGTCCATCGCCGGCATCATCGGCGCGGGGCTGTTTGTCGGCTCCGGACATGCCATCGCCGCAGCGGGGCCAGCGGTGTTGCTGGCTTACCTGTTTTCCGGCCTGCTGGTGGTGCTGGTCATGCGCATGCTGGGGGAAATGGCGGTGGCACGCCCGGACACCGGCTCGTTTTCCACCTACGCCGACCAGGCCATCGGCCCTTGGGCGGGGTTCACCATCGGCTGGTTGTATTGGTGGTTCTGGGTGCTGGTCATTCCCATCGAAGCCTTGGCCGCCGGGCACGTGCTCAACCAGTGGTTCCCTCAGGTTGATGCGTGGCTGTTTGCGTTGATCTCAATCGTGTTGCTGGTGATCACCAATCTGTTCAGCGTGGCCAAATACGGCGAATTCGAATTCTGGTTCGCCATGGCCAAGGTGATCGCCATCGTCGGCTTTATCGGCCTGGGCTTCAGCGTCCTCATGGGCTGGATCCCGGATCGCGAAGCCAGCGGCTTGAGCCGCTTGATGGAAGAACACGGCGGTTTCGCCCCCAACGGCCTGTCGGCGGTGGTAGGCGCGTTCATTACCATCATGTTCAGCTTCATCGGCACTGAGGCGGTGACCATCGCCGCAGCGGAATCGAGCAACCCGGCGCAGAACATCGCCAAGGCTACCCGCTCGGTGATCTGGCGCATTGGCGTGTTCTACCTGTTGTCGATCTCCGTCGTGATTTCCGTGGTGCCCTGGAACGATCCGCTACTGGCGTCCGTGGGTTCCTATCAGCGTGCACTGGAAATTATGAACATCCCCAACGCCAAGTTCATGGTCGATGTGGTGGTGTTGATCGCGGTAGCCAGTTGCATGAACTCCTCAATCTACATTTCCTCGCGCATGTTGTTTTCCCTGGGCAAACGCGGCGATGCGCCACCGGCACTTAAAATCACCTCAAAGGCGGGCGTGCCCAGGGCTGCGGTGATCGCCAGCACCATCATCGGTGCGGGCATTACGTTGCTGAGCTACTTCATGCCGGCCGGTCTGTTCCAGTTCCTGCTCGCCAGCTCCGGCGCCATCGCGTTGTTGGTGTACCTGGTGATCGCTATCTCGCAACTGCGTATGCGTCGCTTGCTGCTTCGGCAGAACGTCGAGTTGACCTTTCGCATGTGGCTGTTTCCCTGGCTGACTTACCTGGTGATCGTGTTCATCTGCCTGGCCCTGGGGGTGATGATGGTGACGCCGGAACACCGCACCGAAGTGTCCTCGACCATTGGCCTGGCGTTGGTGATTTCCTTTATCGGCCTGGTCACGTCGCGCCAGCACAACCGGGCACCCAAGCCGGTGGCGCTGGAACAGTCCTGATCACGCCCGTGGGGTAGCGGTGATGGAAACCGAGGCACCTGTTTGCCAGACCATCGGCTTTTTGCTGCTGGACCAATTCACGCTGATATCGCTGTCGTGTGCGGTCGAGCCGCTGCGCATGGCCAACCAATTGGCGGGCGAAGAGCTCTACCGTTGGCAAACCCTGAGCCTGGACGGCCAGCCGGTGTGGGCCAGCGATGGCGTGTCGGTGACCCCGGATGCGTGCGCGCAGGACCAGCGCGGTTTTGATGCGGTGATCGTGTGCGGCGGCGTCGGCATTCAACAGGCTATCAGCCCTGCGCTCATCGCTTGGTTGCGCAGCCAGGCGCGCCTGTACTGCAAACGTCTCGGCGCGGTATGCACCGGCAGTTGGGCGCTGGCCCAGGCGGGGTTGCTTGATGGCTTCCAGTGCAGCGTGCATTGGGAGCTGATGGCGTCGATGCAGGAGGCGTTTACCCGCGTCAAGGTCAGCTCCAGCGTGTTCACCCTCGACGGCAACCGCTTTACCAGCTCTGGCGGCACTGCGCCGCTGGACATGATGCTGCACCTGATCGGCCGCGATCACGGGCACACGCTGTCGGCGGCGATTTCCCAGATGTTCGTGTACGAGCGCATTCGCAACGAGCGCGACCACCAACGCGTGCCGCTCAAGCACTTGCTCGGCACGCAACAGCCCAAGCTGCAAGAAGTGGTCGCCCTGATGGAAGCCAACCTGGAAGAACCCATCGACCTCGACGAACTGGCCGCCTACGTGCACGTGTCCCGCCGCCAGTTGGAGCGTATGTTCCAGAAGCACCTGTACTGCACGCCATCGCGCTATTACCTCAAACTGCGCCTGACCCGTGCCCGCCAGTTGCTGATGCAGACGCCCATTTCGATTGTCGAACTGGCGGTGATTTGCGGCTTTGTCTCCACGCCGCATTTTTCCAAGTGCTACCGGGATTTCTTCGGCGTGGCGCCCAGCGATGAGCGCTCGGACATGCGCCTGCATCCGCCGCCTGCGTTAAGGCCAGAGGGGCAATCCCTGGCCCCGCAACAGCCCAGAAATACACTGGAGCAGGCGCGCGACGAGCCGACGTTTGCTACGGTGCAGATTCAAAGGCGATAGGGCTTGGGGCTTGCCCGAATGCCAGTAGGAGCGAGCAAGCCCGCTCCTACAAAAGGCAATAAGCCTCAGCGCTCAAATCCACTGGTCATTCAACGCGGTACGCTCACCGCCTTCATGCCCGGTATTCAAAATGCCCCTTGGCTCGATCATCATCAGCCTGGCTTCACCTTCGGCGGCGGTCCTGTGCTCAATGCCACGCGGCACCACATACAACTCACCCGGCTTCACATACACCGGGCCATCCGGCAGGTCGATACGCAACGTGCCCTCAAGCCCCAGAAAAGCCTCATCGGTTTCCGGGTGCGAGTGCCAAATGAATTCACCCTCGATACGCACGACCTTGAACTGGTAGTCGTTCATTTCGGCGACTACTCTTGGGCTCCATTGCTGGTCGATGAGCGAGGCTTTTTGAGCAAGGTTTACAGGCTGTGCTTGAGTCATGCGGGATCTTCCTTTCGATGAGAAGGCCAGACTATCCAAGCAAGCGGTCAGCAGGCTTGTACGATCCTGCAACCTCTCCACACGTACGCTCCCGCATTCCCAACGGGAATGCAGCACATAAAATTAATGCATTTTTCTTACTGCCACGGTTAACGTAATTTGCGTCAAGGCCACGGAGAACCGCCTTGAACTCATCCTCATCCAATCCTGCTGACAAATTCGATACCTCAAGAGCCAACGAGTACGCACGACAAAGCCGTATCGCGTTGGCGGGCTATGACGCGTGCCAGGACCTGGCAGCCTGCATGCTCGCGGCAAGCCTTGGTGATGCCCCTTCGGCCAAGGTACTTGTGGTCGGCGCCGGCGGTACGGCGCAGGAGATCATCGCCATGGCCAGCCTTGAACCGGAATGGCGCTTCATGGCGGTTGATCCCTCCCAGCCGATGCTCGACGCGGCAAGGCAGCAGTTGGAAGCCAATCACTTGCTTGATAGAACCACCCTGCATCTCGGAACGCTTGAAGACCTGGCAGCAGACGCATCATACGACGCCGCCACCTTGATCGGTGTGCTCCACCATCTGGAGGGTGACGACGCCAAGGCCCGAATGCTGCGATCGATTCGGGCGCACCTGAAACCGGGGGCACCGCTGATCGTCGCGGGCAATCACTATGCGTATGCCAGCCAGCCGTTGCTGCTGGCGGCATGGGGCCAACGCTGGCGTCAGCATGGCGCCACCCCGGACGAAGTGAAGGCCAAGCTCGGCAAAATCCTTCAAGGCGCTGATCCGCCACATTCCGAGGCCGCAGTGCAGAAGCTGTTGCACGACGCTGGCTTCGGCGACGCGACCCGTTTCTTCAGCAGCCTGTTCTGGGGGGCTTGGCTGACGTGTAAGGTGCAATAGCGAAGTCAGCAACCCGTGGCACGATTCAGATCGCCCGGAGAGTAGCCAGCCGCCGACGCCAATCGCCGCCATGCCGAAGGTGGCATTCCTCTTCGGAGTCGAAACTGACGCAGCGGGCGCTGTTCGGGACGTGCACGTCAGCGTCATCCAGCGCGGCGGTAGTCAGCTCGCGCATACGGGCGTCCGCGCCGGTCGCGAGAGCGTGATCCTTGCTCGCGACGCTGTCGAACACCCAGATCACCCGCAGGCTTTGGGGGAAGGCGCGGTAGTCGACGGTGTGGGTCAGCCAGTCGAAGCCCGTTATTTCGGCTTTTGCGATCTCGCAGGCGTCGGTCAGGGCTGCAATGAGGCGGCGTTCGATACGGGCGTGGTCGCGTGAGGCTGGCGGCATAAAAAGGAGGTCCGTGAATCCTGGGAGTGGGTTGGGGCTTCAGCCGATAGGCTGATCAGAGCATAGGTATTTACACAACTTCGGCACGACGCTAAATCTGTGGCGAGGGGGCTTGCTCCCGTGACGGCCTGACAGCCGGCGCATATCCATCTGACGCTCCGAAATCCAAATGTGGGAGCTGGCTTGTCGGGTCGCCGCATCGCTGCGAAGACGGCCTGCCAGCCGACGCCAATCTACCTGACCCCCCACGATCCAACTGTGGGAGCTGGCTTGCCTGCGATGACGGCCTGCCAGCCCACGCCAATCTACCTGACACTCAGCGATCCAACTGTGGGAGCTGGCTTGCCTGCGATGGCGGCCTGCCAGCCGACGCCAATCTACCTGACACCCCGCAATCAAACTGTGGGAGCGGGCTTGCTCGCGAAGGCGGCCTTATAGGCGACACAGCTGTACCGAGTACATATCCATTCCTGCGGTAACGGCCACTTAGGGTTCCGCCCTGACGGCGGCTCACTTTCGAAAAGCGCGAAAGTAAGCAAAGC
>NZ_MPOR01000056.1:0-28143 GCF_001896155.1 Pseudomonas sp. FSL W5-0203 | reverse complement strand
TGGTGGCGCGCTCTTCAACGCTGAGTTCGGTATAAGACATAGGGGCAGCACCGTACCGGAAAGGTCAGGTGTTGCACTCAGTTTTTGCCGCCGCCCATTATATTTTACTTGGCACCAGCATTGAGCGCCTCCAGTATCACTTGGATATGGCTTAATCAGCGAGTTAACCTAACTACGGTTTTTTTGTAGCAGTGGCAAGTCTGCAGCTTTATTCCAAATAGGGAGCCAACTCATGGAATTCAAAATCTAAAAGGAATGTAAATATGACTATCACAATCACAAACGGCGCAAGCAGAGTTGTAAAAGTTGCAGTAAGTTCATGGAAGACTGATAGCAACCCCAGTGAGGACTACTTCTCAATAGAGCAAGGCAATAGCGACACGTGGTCGCGTAGCGATTCAAGAGGCTATTTAATGCTCGTCCAAGACCTCGCACAGACGAGCGAGTACTACGTCTCCTCCAGCAGCAAAATCGTTATCGAGGATGACCGTGTCAAAGATCATGGCCAAACTATTAGACCACTAACATCGATAAATCAGTGATAGGTGTCGGTAATACGCATGTGGAGGTCACTCAAAACAGGGGACAGCACCTGTACCGCCACCAAATCCTGTCGCAGATTTTTCCTGGTTGCTCATTGGGTCGAAATCAATAGAGATCAGCTCAACGAGCTGCGCACAGACGCCAGGGTGGATTGCTAATACGAAAAAGCGCCCCGTCGAGAGCCACCTGGCGGCGAGGCTGCCTTTCAAAAATCCGAATGGGGAACAAAGGGAGGGAGAAAATCATCAGGCACAAAAAAGCCCCGAAAAACGGGGCTTTTTCATAACAATGTGGCGGTGAAGGAGAGATTCGAACTCTCGATACAATTTCTTGTATACACACTTTCCAGGCGTGCTCCTTAAGCCACTCGGACACTTCACCGTATCTCGTCAAACCAGTTCAGTCTGTCGAGGCGCGCTAATGTAGTCGAAAGCCTTTCTGATGGCAAAGGTTTTTTTCAGAATTTTCATGCGGTTAGACGGTTATGCCATTCCCCTCCCGGCGAGGGGTGGTGATTGTGCCATTCTCGGGCATCGGCGACAGGCGTCTGGAGCGCTTGCTGCGCCCTGCTGCGGGCCGTCTACCCTTGGGGACGCGGGAAAAGCCTGACTGGGTAGTCAGTCACGGCGCTTTACCCGCGGGGGCGTGGTGAGTAACGTCTGCGCATCTATCTCTATAACAAGCCCTACAAGGAACCGCGTCATGAGTGAGTTGATTGCCTACCACTTCGAAGACGGTATCGCGACCCTGACCCTGAGCAACGGCAAGGTGAATGCCATTTCTCCGGCGGTGGTCAGTGAGTTTAATGCGGCGCTGGATCAGGCCGAGAAGGATCGGGCGGTGGTGATCATCACGGGCACGCCGGGGATTTTGTCGGGTGGTTATGATTTGAAGGTGATGACCGCCGGCCCTAAAGAGGCAATCAGCCTGGTGACCTCGGGTTCGACCCTGGCGCGGCGGATGTTGGCGCATCCGTTCCCGGTGATCGTGGCCTGCCCTGGCCATGCGGTGGCCAAAGGCGCGTTCCTGTTGTTGTCGGCCGATTATCGGATTGGCGTCGAAGGCCCGTTCAGCATTGGTCTGAATGAAGTGGCGATTGGCATGACCATGCACCACGCCGGTATCGAGCTGGCGCGGGATCGCCTGCGTAAGTCGGCGTTTCAGCGTTCGGTGATCAATGCCGAGATGTTTGATCCGCAAGGCGCCCTGCACGCAGGTTTCCTCGACAAGGTGGTGGCACCCGAAGAACTGCACGCCGCCGCACTGGAAGCGGCGCGGCAGCTGAAGAAGATCAATATGAACGCCCACAAGCACACCAAGTTGAAAGTGCGCCGTGCACTGCTCGAAGCCCTGGACGATGCAATCATCCAGGATCAGGGCCATAGCCTGAGCTAAGCCCTACCCCTGCTGTGCCTGAGCCCGACCTTGAGTCGGGCTTTTTCTTACCTATAAGTGTGAAACGTCCGTAGCCGCTCTAGCTAGCCGTTATCGGCCAATGTGGAAACATGCGCTTAAACATCGGCTATCTCCTACGTCTGTAGGGGCAATTGCCGAATACAGTGCACATCCGTACACTGCGCCACCTTTTGTCCCGATGGGCTGTGTCGATGCTTTTTCTGTTGCGTATGTTGTTGATGAGCCTGCACTTTCTGATCGCTGGCGTGCTGGGTGTGTTGGTCGGTGTGTGCCGGCCGTTCAATCCGGACAACAGCCGTCTCTGCGCTCGCCTCTATGCGTTGCCGGCCATGCGGATCCTGGGCTTGAACGTGAAGGCCGACGTCGACTCGCTGCGCAACAAGCCCGGTACCTGCGTGGTAATCGCTAACCATCAGTCCAACTACGATCTGTTTGTGCTCGGCAATGTAGTGCCGCACCGCACGGTCTGCATCGCCAAGAAAAGCCTGAAATGGGTACCGCTGTTCGGCCAGCTGTTCTGGCTGGCGGGCAATGTGCTGATTGACCGTGGCAATGCACACAAGGCGCGACGTGCGATGCTGACCACCACGCATACCTTGCAGCATGAGGACACGTCGATCTGGGTGTTCCCGGAGGGCACGCGCAACCTGGGCAAAGGGTTGTTGCCGTTCAAGAAAGGCGCGTTCCATATGGCGATTGCGGCCGGTGTGCCTATCGTGCAGGTGTGCGTCAGCAATTACGTGACGCAGATGAAGCTCAATCGTTGGGACAGTGGCAGTGTGCTGATACGCTCGTTGCCGCCGATTCCTACCTGTGGGTTGACGGTGGATGACATCCCTCATTTGCTGCTGACGTGTCAGACGCAGATGAATGAGTGCATTGCACAGATGGACCGCGAACTGCAACGCGCGTAGGCGCCCGCTTAGGGTGACGCGGAGCGTCACGGGCGGCATTCCCACGCAGAGCGTGGGAACGATCAGTGATATCAGCCAGCAACAACGGAACGCCATTCAGGCTAAGCTGCCCAACATCTGTCCTCTTGATAAGAAGTGATCAGCACCATGGGTAGAGTTGTTGCGGCTGCCGTCTACAGCGCCGGTAAGAAAGTCTCGGATATCACTCTCGATGAAGGCGCGGCCTGGGCCGCCAAACCTGGGCACTTTGTGTGGATCGGCCTGGAAGAACCCAGCGCCCAGGAACTGAACAACCTGCAACGCCAGTTCAACCTGCACGAGCTGGCGATTGAAGACGCGATGGAAAAACACAGCCGCCCAAAGCTGGAAACCTTCGGCGACGCGCTGTTTATCGTCACCTACTCACCGGTGCGCGAGAACGGCAAGCTGGAGTTTATCGAAACCCATATTTTTGCCGGCAACGGCTACATCATCACCGCCCGCAACGGTCACTCGGCATCCTACGGTTTTGTGCGCCAGCGTTGTGAGGCGCGCCCGTTGTTGCTGGAGCATGGGGAAGATTTCGTACTCTATGCGTTGCTGGATTTTGTCACTGAAAACTACCAGCCGGTGAGCGAGGCGATCCACGCCGAGATTGATGAGTTGGAGCGTAACGTGCTGTGCAGTTCGCTCAACGAGCGCGATATCCAGCACCTCCACGGCCTGCGCCGCGATGTGTTACGGCTCAAGCGGCACGTGGCGCCAATGGTGGAGATCAGCCAGGAGTTGCAGAAGCTGAGCTTCCCGTTTATCGACAAGAACATGCGCCCGTATTTCCGTGATGTGCAAATCCACGTGACGCGGCAAATGGAAGACCTCACCACCCTGCGCGACATTGCCAGCCAGACCATCGAGATCGGTGTGTTGCTGGAGGCGTCGCGCCAGAGCGTGGTGCAGCGCAAGTTCGCCGCGTGGGCGGCGATCCTGGCGTTCCCCACGGCGGTGGCGGGGATTTACGGGATGAACTTCCAGAACATGCCCGAGCTGCAATGGCACTACGGCTATTTTGCGGTGCTCGGTTTTATTACCTTGGGCTGTACCGGTTTATGGGCCAGCTTCAAGCGTTCGGGCTGGCTTTAAGCCTTGGCTTCAGGCTGGTGCGCCACAAAGCGCATCATCCACTCCGCCACGGTCACGCCGTGGTGGTCGCGCTCCAGGCTGGCCACGCCGTTGCTGTAGACCTTTTCACCCAGGGTTGTCTGAAGTATTTCCAGCAACTCACGGGAATAGTCGTGAACAAACTCCGGATGGCCCTGGAAGCACAGCACCTGGTCGCCAATGTGATACGCGGCAAACGGGCAGAATTCGCTGGAGGCGATCACGGTGGCATTGTCCGGCAAAGTGGTGACTTGATCCTGGTGACTGATCAATAGCGTCAGTTCCGGCACCTCAGGACTCATCCATGGCGTCTTGGCATCCAGCTTGTAGGCGTGGGTGCCCATGCCCCAGCCCTGGCTGGCACGTTCGGCCTTGCCGCCCAAGAGCAGCGCGAGCAACTGATGGCCGAAGCACACACCCAGCAGCTTGTCGCCGCGCTCATAACGCGTGAGCAGATAGGTCTTGAGCGTCTGGATCCAAGGGTCGGTACCGAAGGAATCGGCCTTGCTGCCGGTGATCAGGTACGCGTCAAACACTTCGTCATCCGGTGGGTACTCGCCCTGCACCACGTTGTAGACCACAAACTCGGCGGCAATCGGTTGCTTGGCGAACAGGCGCTTGAACATCTGCCCATAGCCTTGGTACTCATCGATCAAAGCGGGGCGCAGAATATCGGTTTCCAGGATGCAGACGCGTAGCGACATAAAAAATACCTGACACGGCGATGGGAATATTGCACACCCCAGAGCCTGCCTTGAAATACACCTTCAAAGCAAGCTCTCCCCTCCTACATTTTGATTACCGGAACACTTCACCCTGCGCGGCTTTCTCCAACAACAACGCCGGCGGCGAGAAGCGCTCCCCATACTGCTCTGCCAGGTAGCGGGCGCGGGCGATGAAGTCGTTCAGCCCGTACTGGTTGATAAACTGCAACGCGCCGCCACTCCACGCGGCAAAGCCGATGCCGAAGATTGAACCAACGTTGGCATCCGCCGTGGACATCAACACGCCCTCCTCCACACAGCGCACGGTTTCGATGGCTTGGATAAACAACAAGCGGTCGCGCACGTCCTGGGGTGAGATTTGCTCGTCGGGCTGTTCAAACCGGGTTTTCAGCTCAGGCCACAAGTGCTTCTGGCCTCCAGCGGGATAGTCGTAAAAACCACCGCCGGCCGCCTTGCCCGTGCGCTTGTATTCGTTCACCAACAGATCAATCACCGCCGTCGCCGGATGGTTCGGCATAGCCTTGCCTTCGGCCTGCAGGTCCTTGGCCGTTTGCTGTCGGATATGGCTCATCAGGCTGAGGGACACTTCATCGGACACCGCCAACGGCCCCACCGGCATGCCGGCCTTGCGCGCTTCGGTCTCGATCATCGGCGCGGCCACGCCTTCGCCGAGCATGGCGATGCCTTCGTTGGTAAAGGTGCCGAATACCCGCGAGGTGAAAAAGCCGCGACTGTCGTTGACCACAATCGGGGTTTTCTTGATTTGCAGTACGAAGTCAAACCCTCGGGCCAGGGTTTCGTCGCTGGTGCGCGCCCCCTTGATGATTTCCACCAGGGCCATCTTGTCCACGGGGCTGAAGAAGTGCAGGCCGATGAACTTGGCTTGATCGGGCACCGCCGTGGCCAAGCCGCTGATGGGCAAGGTGGAGGTGTTGGAGGCGATCACCGCGTCGGCCCCCACCACACTTTGCGCCGCGGCCGAGACCTTGGCCTTGAGTGCGCGGTCTTCGAATACGGCCTCGATGATCAGGTCGCAGCCGGCCAGGCCGGCGTCATCCTGAGTAGGATGAATGCGCGCCAGGGTGGTTTCGCGCTGTTCGGCGGTCAATTGCCCACGGCTGACTTTCTTGTCCAGCAATGCGGCCGAATGGGCTTTGCCTTTTTCAGCGGCGGCCAGGGTGATGTCTTTGAGCACCACCTCGATACCCGCACAGGCACTGACATAGGCGATGCCCGCGCCCATCATCCCGGCGCCGAGCACACCGACTTTGCGCGTTACATAAGGCGCAAAGCCCTGCGGGCGCGAGCTGCCGGCGTTGATTTGGTTGAGCTGGAACCAGAAGGTGCCGATCATGTTTTTTGCCACTTGCCCGGTCACCAGTTCGGTGAAGTAGCGGGTTTCGATCAGGTGCGCGGTGTCGAAGTCCACCTGGGCGCCCTCGACCGCCGCACAGAGGATTTTCTCCGGCGCAGGGAAGCAGCCTTGGGTCTTGCTACGCAAAATCGATGGGGCAATGGCGAGCATTTGCGCGACTTTAGGGTGGGACGGCGTGCCGCCGGGAATCGCGTAGCCCTTGTTGTCCCAGGGTTGCCTAACGTCGGGATTAGCCAGAACCCAGGCACGGGACTGAGCCAACAATGCCTCGCGATCTGCCGCCAACTCATCAATCAGGCCCGCTTGCAGGGCCTGGGCGGGCCGCACCTTTTTGCCTTCGAGCAAATACGGCAAGGCTTTTTCCAGGCCGAGCATGCGCACCATGCGCACCACGCCGCCGCCCCCGGGCAACAGGCCAAGGGTGACTTCCGGCAAGCCCAGTTGCACGGACTTGTCGTCCAGCGCGACCCGGTGATGGCAGGCCAGGCAAATTTCCCAACCGCCGCCCAGGGCCGCGCCATTGATCGCGGCCACCACCGGTTTGCCGAGGGTTTCCAGGCGGCGTAATTGCGCTTTCAATACCAAGACACTGTCGTAGAACGCCTTGGCGTGGGCTTTATCGACCTTGATCAGCTCATTGAGGTCGCCCCCGGCAAAAAAGGTCTTCTTGGCCGAGGTGATCACCACCCCGGCGATCTCGTCCTTTTCAGCTTCCAGGCGCGTGAGGGTGGCCGCCATGGCTTCACGGTAGGCGGCGTTCATGGTGTTGGCGCTCTGGCCGGGCATGTCGAGGGTCAGCACCACGATCTGGTCCTGGCCTTTTTCGTAACGAATGGCATCGGTCATGACAAATTCCTTAGGCTCAGAGACGTTCGATGATGGTGGCGATACCCATGCCACCGCCGACGCATAAAGTGGCCAGGCCGTAGCGTTGCTGGCGCGCCTCCAGCTCGTCGAGCAAGGTGCCGAGAATCGCGCAGCCGGTGGCGCCCAAGGGGTGGCCCATGGCGATGGAGCCGCCGTTGACATTGACCCGTGCGGCGTCGATGCCCATGTCCTTGATGAACTTGAGCACGACCGAAGCGAAGGCTTCGTTGACTTCGAACAGGTCGATGTCCTCGACCCGCAGGCCGGCCTTGGCCAGCGCCTTGCGAGTGGCCGGCGCGGGGCCGGTGAGCATGATGGTCGGGTCGGTACTGGTCACCGCCGTGGCGACAATACGCGCCCGCGGTTGCAAGCCCAGTTCACGGCCTTTGGCCTCGGAACCGATCAGCATCAACGCGGCGCCATCCACAATGCCGGAACTGTTGCCCGGCGTGTGCACATGGTGGATGCGCTCCACGTGGCTATAGACCCGCAACGCGGTGGCGTCGAAGCCCATCTGGCCCATCATTTCGAAGCTCGGCTTGAGCTTGCCCAAGCCCTCGAGGGTTGAGTCGCCGCGGATAAATTCGTCATGGTCCAGCAGCACGATGCCGTTCTGGTCGTGCACCGCGATTAGCGACTTATTGAAGGAACCGTCTGCCCGCGCCCTGGCTGCTTTCTGCTGGGACTGTAGGGCAAAGGCGTCGACATCCTGGCGCGTGAAGCCTTCCAGGGTGGCAATCAGGTCGGCGCCAATGCCTTGGGGCGTGAAGTGGCTGTGCATATTGGTTTGCGGGTCGAGTACCCAGGCGCCGCCATCGCTGCCCATGGGCACGCGGGACATGGACTCGACGCCGCCAACAACCACCAGGTCTTCGAAGCCGGAACGCACCTTCATCGCCCCCAGGTTCACCGCTTCCAGGCCCGACGCGCAGAAGCGATTGACCTGCACACCGGCCACACTGACATCCCAGTCGGCCACCAGCGCGGCGGTCTTGGCGATATCGGCGCCCTGGTCGCCAACGGGCGTGACGCAGCCCAGGACGATGTCATCCACTTGGCGGGTGTCGAGGTCGCTGCGCTGCGCCAGCGCCGTGAGCAAGCCAGCCACCAGGTTTACCGGCTTGACGCTGTGCAGGGCACCGTCGGCCTTGCCCTTAGCCCGGGGCGTGCGTATCGCATCAAAAATCAAAGCTTGGGTCATGACATCCTCGAACCGCTGTGGGTGTGTGCTCCTACCTTAGGCCCGATTGACACGGTTTCAATGACGGATGCGCTCATTGCTTTTGACCCCCTCGCTCGGACGAACGGTAGGTTCCTACGGGAAATGCCTGATTAATCGTTTTAGCTGTCTAGCCCTAGGGCTGGCGCCAAGATGGCAATAAGCCTCATGCCGTTTTTAGCGCAAATACTTCTTAGCTGATATGAAATGAGTCTAAGCCAGAAAGAACGGGCGCTCTAAGGTTGAATCTGTAAGACGCTGTTGCCGGGTTTTGCTGGAACAGTTGTAAGAAAAGTGCAACGTCACCTCGCGATACTGAAATAAACCAGCACGCATTTGACGCTCAGGAATAACAACAAAAGAAAAGGCAGTCAGCCATGTTCAAACAATCGAAAGTACGTCAGGCGGGACTTATTCTGTTCGCCACCACCTTGATTCTGATCTTGCCCAATTTAACCAAGGTTATTGGGTGACACTCCCCGCTTGCGTGCACACACCGCACCAGGCCTGCAGTTTTTGGCAGCACCTGCCAGGACATTGCGCTTAGCGCTCCTGTTTTGCAGGGGCTGTCTTTTTACCTGCCGTTTTCCGTTATCGTGTGCGCCCTCACTCTCTCGCAACGGGCCTGTGCCTTGAAACCGATCCTCGCCCTTTTTGCCCTGCTGCTGAGCCTGCCCGCGGCGGCGGCACAGTTGACCATCGAGTTGGACCACAGCCAAAAGACCTGGCAGACCGCCGAGTTGCTCAAGCACCCCGACGCTCAGACGGTGCAGATCGTCGATGATGTGTCCTACAAGCGCACTATGACCTATCGTGCGGTGCCCCTGGCGGTGCTCTTACCGGGCCTTAAATCTGCGAACCACCTGCAAGCCGTTGCCCTTGATGGTTTTGCCGCCGAACTTGCCGCCGCGCCGTTACTGGAAAAAAACGGCGCCCGCGCCTGGCTGGCCGTGGAAGACCCGGCCCATCCATGGCCACCGCTGGCACAGGGCAAGCCCAGCGCCGGGCCGTTCTATCTGGTCTGGACCACCCCTCAAGCCGGGCATATCAGCCCCGAACAGTGGCCGTTCCAGGTATCGAAATTCAAGCAGTTGCAGACGGTTGGCGAGCGTTTCCCGGCGTTATTGCCCGACCCGAAGCTGGCGGCGAACGACCCGATCAACCAGGGCTTTGCGTTGTTCCAGAAGAACTGCCTGGCGTGCCATCGCCTCAATGGCGGCGGTGATGCCCAGATGGGGCCGGACCTGAATGTGCCCTACAACCCCACCGAGTATTTCAGCGGGGATTTCCTCAAACGTTACATCCGCGACCCGCAAAGCCTGAGGCAGTGGCCACAGGCGAAGATGCCGGCGTTTACAGCGAGTGTATTGCCAGACAATGAGTTGGATTTGCTGGTGGGGTATTTGCGGCATATGGCGGGCCGCAAGTTGTAGGAGCGAGCTTGCTCGCGAAAACCCTGAGAGCATCGATCGTTCCCACGCTCCGCGTGGGAACGCCTCTTGTGATGCTCTGCGTCACGCTTTGGGACGCGGAGCGTCCTCGGCTGCATTCCCACGCAGAGCGTGGGAACGATCAAGCAACGCAGAGCGCGGGGGCGATCATTGCTGCGGCGCCACGAATACCTTGGCATGCATCTGCTCATGCCCACCGCCACGGCGCATCCCCCGGACCGGGCAGGCGTCGAGGTAGTCCAGGCCCACGGCCAGCTTCAAGTGCCGCTCCGGCCGCGCCAGTTGGTTGGTCACGTCAAAGCTGTACCAGGCGTCATCCAGCCAGGCTTCGGCCCAGGCATGGCTGGCCAGGTGCGTGCTGTCTTCGGTATACAGATACCCCGACACATACCGCGCAGGGATCCCCAGGCTGCGTGCGCAGGCCAGGAACGCATGGGTGTGGTCCTGGCACACCCCTGCTGCACCTGCAAAGGCCTGGGCGGCGCAGGTATCGACGTCGGTCGCGCCGGGGGTGTAGACCATGGTGTGGTTAAGCGCGTGCATCAAGTCGATAAGCGCCGTGCGATCACGACGCTGATGGCAGTGTTGCTCGGCAAACCCGCGCAGGGCGTCGTCGGGCTCGGTGAGGCGAGTGGAGCGCAGGAACGGAAAGGCAGACTGACTTTCGTGTTCGGCCTCGCGCAATTCATCGATCTCCACCATGCCCCGGGCGCCGATGATGATGGCGTCGTGGGGTTCGTCCAGCGTGAGCACATGCAAGATATTGCCGAAGGGGTCCACCTGTGCCCGCACCGGGCGCGGCAGGTCGAGTTGCCAGCTCAGCACGTGTTGGCGCTCGCTGTCATGGGGCGTCAGGCGCAGGTACTGGATGCTGGCGCGCACCTGGTCTTCGTAGTGGTAGGTAGTGTCGTGGCTGATGGAGAGTCTCATGCCGCCTCCAGGTAGGAACTGTAGATGGCGTCGCCCAACTGGCGGACCAAGGGGATAAAGTCGGTCAGCCAGGCATGCAGGCCTTCTTCGAGGATTTCGTCGATGGCGGTAAAGCGCAGGCGCGCATCCATCTCGGCGGCCAGGCGCTGGGCCGGGCGGCCGTTGATGCCGGGCAGGCTGGCGAGGATCTGGTCGATCTCTTCGCTGCAAGCGCGCAGCGAACGCGGCACATCCGCGCGTAACAGCAGCAGCTCAGCCACTTGCCGAGCCCCCGGGGCATCGCGATAAATCTCGGTGTACGCCTCGAATGACGACAGTGCGCGCAGCAACGCACTCCATTGGTAATACGCGTGAGCCGTGCCATCGCTGACGACCGCCGCGTGTTCGCCGGCCATTTCGTAGCGGGCATCGAGCAAGCGCAGGGTGTTATCGGCGCGCTCGATAAAGGTGCCCAGGCGAATAAAGCGGAAGGCATCGTTGCGCATGATAGTGCCGTAAGTGGCGCCCCGAAACAGATGGGAGCGCTCCTTGACCCACTCACAAAACCGGCTCATGCCGTAATGGCTCAGGCCCTGCTGGGCGATATCGCGTATGTCCAGCCAAGTGGCATTGATGTTTTCCCACATGTCGGCGGTGATTCGCCCACGTACAGCGTGAGCGCTGGCCCGCGCCGCACCCAGACAGCTGTAGATGCTCGCCGGGTTGGCCGCGTCCAGGGCAAAAAAGTGCAGCAAGCGTTCAGCGTGCAAGGGGCCATGGCGCGCGTGGTAATCGTCCAGGGTGCTGGTGATCAACAGCGGCATGGCCAACTCGTGCAGGCCATCGCCGCGCCCGTCCTGGGGCATCAGCGACAGCGAATAGCTGACATCGAGCATGCGCGCGAGGTTTTCGGCACGCTCCAGGTAGCGCGACATCCAGTACAAATCCGAGGCAGTTCTACTCAACATGGCATCAGCCCTCGACCACCCAGGTGTCTTTGGTTCCGCCGCCCTGGGACGAGTTGACCACCAGCGAGCCTTCGCGCAGCGCCACGCGGGTCAGGCCACCCGGTACCACGCGGGTCTCCTTGCCGGACAACACGAAAGGGCGCAGGTCTATGTGGCGCGGGGCGATGCCGTTCTCGACAAAAGTCGGGCAGGTAGACAAGCACAGGGTCGGCTGCGCGATATAAGCGTGTGGCTTGGCCTTGATACGTGCCCGGAACGCTTCGATTTCTGCCGTGGTAGACGCCGGTCCAACCAACATGCCGTAACCACCGGAACCCTGGGTTTCCTTGACCACCAGCTCGGGCAGGTTGGCCAGTACGTGGGACAATTCGTCAGGCTTACGGCATTGGAAGGTCGGAACGTTCTGCAGGATCGGCTCTTCGTCGAGGTAGAAGCGAATCATCTCGGTGACGAACGGATACACAGATTTGTCGTCCGCAACCCCGGTGCCAATGGCGTTGGCCAGCACCACATTGCCGCAACGGTAGGCGGCGAGCAGGCCGGGCACACCGAGCATGGAGTCCGGGTTGAAGGCCAGCGGGTCAAGGAACGCATCATCAAGGCGACGGTAGATCACATCGACAGCCTTGGGCCCGTCGGTGGTGCGCATGAACACACGGTCATCGCGCACGAACAAATCCGCACCTTCCACCAATTCCACACCCATTTCCCGAGCCAGGAAGGCATGTTCGAAGAACGCGCTGTTGAAACGCCCGGGCGTCAGTACCACCACACTGGGGTTATCCAGGGGGCTGGCGCTTTTGAGGGTGTCGAGCAGCAGGTTGGGGTAATGGTCGATGGGCGCGATGCGCTGGGCCGCGAACAGCTCGGGGAACAGACGCATCATCATTTTGCGGTCTTCAAGCATGTAGCTGACACCGCTGGGCGTGCGCAGGTTGTCCTCGAGCACGTAGTACGTGCCGTCGCCATCGCGTACGAGGTCGACCCCGGAGATGTGCGAATAGATATCGCGGTGCAAATCCAGGCCCTGCATTGCCAACTGGTATTGCTCGTTGGCCAGTACCTGTTCGGCGGGGATGATGCCGGCCTTGATGATGCGTTGATCGTGGTACAGGTCGGCGAGGAACAGGTTCAGCGCCTTGACCCGCTGGATGCAGCCGCGCTCGACAATCCGCCATTCACTCGCTGGAATGCTGCGGGGGATGGTGTCGAAGGGGATCAGGCGCTCGGTGCCTTGTTCGTCCCCGTAGAGGGTGAAGGTGATACCGGCGCGGTGGAACAGCAAATCGGCTTCACGCCGGCGCTGGGCCAGCAGTTCGGCAGGGGTGTCGGCCAGCCAACGGGCGAACTCGCGATAATGGGGGCGAACCTGCCCTGCCCCATCGTACATTTCATCGTAATAAGTGCGGATCATGCCGTACTCCTTGTCACCCGGACGCAAGAACCTTCGCAAGGCCCGTGCCAGCGGCATAAACACTTAATAATCAACCAGTTGCATAATCCAAGCGCATTCCTCGCACCGTCCTGGTGCGCACAATGGCTTGGGTCACGTCGCGCGCCTCATTGCAATGCGGTCTTTGACTATCAACAGCATAGCCAGAGTTGATTTCACTGCCCGGCTGGCGCTGCGGATAATCACCTCCATCGGCTGAACAGGAGACGTCCTACAGCGAAACCTTTTGTGCAAGCGATATCGTGTGACTTCGTGTACTGATCTACTCCCTTGAGCTTCCCTTTCCGCCACCCTATCCGGGTGGCTTTTTTTTGCACGTAAAACGCCGTCCAAACAAAATCGGCCGACCCAAAGGTCAGCCGATACGCTGTGGTGCTCATAAATACCAACTACATGGGTAACCCACGCACCTCCTGCTTGACGCCCCATCCTTCGATGATCCCTCCCAGGGGCTCGACCACTGCTTCAAAGTCTTGCTCGAAATCTCCTATGCCGTCGTAGGTTGCGAACATGATTTTGCTCAGTTCCAGGTACCAGGCGCCATCGTCGCGCGCGCTGACCTGAGCGTTGAGGGACTCCCCACGAAATCGACCCGCTGCCCTGCGCGCCCGTTCTTCATCCGGGAAAATGGCGTAGAACTCAATGGGGTGAAAACGCGAGAAGTCAAAGCCGCCTTCTTTCATGCGGCGCAGTACGTTGGTGCTGATGTCTTCTTGATAGGCTGTGCTCATGAAACGTCCTCCTCAAACCGATGGATAGACTTTCCGTGCTTCCTGAAGCCCCGCGCCCTGCTGGCGTGGGCACCACGGCATAACAACGCCGCAGGAAAACAAGCATGTAGCTGACAAGACCAGACCTTAGCGATTCATTCGCTGATCTCGATTGCAGAGTAGCGCGAAGCTATCACCTCCACCAGAGGTGCTCGTGTGGCGTGTGAAAAATGTTTAGACGGAGGGAGAAATATCGAGAATCTGGATACTGTTCTGGTCTTTGAGAATCTTGACCGTCGGCTCGGGTTTCCGGCCTTCCAGGTCATTGAGATCGAGTTCGGCAGCAATCGGCACCAGCTTCGCACGAATCATATGCGCAGCGTCTTCGAGGCTGGGCTTTTGTTCGCAGGTGAACTGCTGCACGGACTTTTCACCGTGATCATCAACGAAGGTAATTTGCCACGTTTGCATCGGTGCCTCCTCGATAAAACCCATAGGTGGGCTTACAAGTATCTGGACCTTGGCGGCGCGCAAAACGTTCCGCTCAAGCCCGGAGGCACCGGATCAACTGCACTTATTTTTCAGCGTGTTCTTTCAAGGCTTTCAAAGTGTTGAACGGGGCGTCCACCACGAACTTGTTGGCCAGCCACGAGGGGACACTGCCACCTGGCTCGGTGTGTACCTGGTAGGTGACTTCGGTCTGGTTATCGCCCTTTGGCACCAGTTTCCAGAAACCGTCCACCTGGGCAACCCGCACGTAGCCTTTTGCTTCTGGCTTGTAGGTCGGCACACCTTCCAGTTTGCGCGTGACGGTGCCGTCAGCGGCTTTGGTGGTGGTGACGTGGATGTACGAGTCGCGGTCCGTCACGGGGAACGGGGCCTTGAACTGGGTGTAGGTCCAGGCCTCGTCGCCTTTCTTGTCGACGAGTTGCTGGGATTTGCATTCATGGATCCATGCGCAAGCACCGACCACATCTTCCTGCAGCGCCTGGACCTTGGCCAAAGGCGCCTTGATCACCGTCACACCGCGATACGCCTTGTACTTGGAACCGGCAATCTCGCTCAGGGAGACCTTGATACCGTCTTCGTCCTTGGCGACTTGCCAATCCTCAGCCTGGGCAGTAGCCGCCAACAACAGCGTAAAACCGCACAGTACAGCCACTCGTTTCAGCGAACCCATCGTTGTATTCCTTATTGTTGAAGTTCCGATAGTAAAGCCCATCAAGCCGCCGTCATCTGTTCCCACCAACCGATCAGGCGAATGGCATCGGCCTGGTCATTGCCGCACACCTCAATATCGGGCTTGAAATCACTGCATACGGCTGGCCGCTGCGGTTGACCGAACAACTGGCACAGTTGTTCCACCGACAAGTGCACGCAGCGAACGCCAGCGGGCTTGCCATGGGGCATTCCCGGCAACGGTGAACTGATGGAGGGGGCAATGCAGCATGCGCCACAGCCTTCACGGCATTTCATGACCAGCAGGTCCTCGACAACTCAATAGGGATGGCCGGGCTAGAGTACGCCCTTAAACAGACGTTTTAAAATGGCCCAACAGGGGTTTTTCGCACAAAACAAAAGTGACCGACCAGTCTGCGACAGATGGTCGGCGACCTGGGTCACCTGTGGTGCGAAAGTTTATTGCTTGAATTCGAAATCCAGCGCAGCGCCTTCAACATCACGGCGCTCTTCGTTACGCAGTTGCAGCTTCATCTCATTGCTGAGCAAGCGGCCGTTGATCTGAAACGCGCTGTTGTCGGTGGGCTTTTCGCCAAACATTGGCGGCAGCAAGGGCACACTCTTGGGCTTGGGCATGGTACCGATGGGTTGCAAGTGCCTGACCATGTCCGAAGGCAGGGACAGGTCCAACTGTGCCGGTGGCAGTTTGGTCTGGGCGACTTCATGGGCCGACTTGGACTTGCTCGCCACGGGTGCACGCTTTTTGGTCGAGGCGGCTTTCTTTTGTGCGGCGGGGGCTTTTTTCGCAGGCGCTGGCTGCTTGGCTGAGGTCTTTTGCTCGGCACCGACAGCAGGCTTGCCTTCAGCCACCGGCGCTGCAGCCAGCACGCTGCCGGCATTGCACAGGCTCAGCAGACCAAGCATCAACGTAACGCGAAAAATAGAAGTCATATCGCCAACAGCATTAACGGCAGAAGGCCATATGCTCGCTTGTTGTGCGCGGCATGACAAGGGCACAGATCAGTCTTGTGCCCTTTTGCTCGCCTCAATAACCCGCTGCGGCCTCCTGGCACAGCTGGCTGGCAAGCATTCCCAGGGTCATCAACGCCCTCTCCGCCTCGCGATTCCACGGCGTGCCGCAATTGAGGCGAATACAGTGGTTGAACTGTTCGGTATTACTGAAAATCAGCCCTGGCGCAATGCTGATGCCTTGTTGCAGGGCACGCACATGCAGTTCCTGAGTATTGACCCGCCCCGGCAAACTGACCCACAAGATAAAGCCGCCGGTCGGGCGGGTCATCTGGGTGCCTTCGGGGAAATACTGCTGCACCGCCAATTGGAAGGCACTGAGGTTCTTGCGGTATTCCTGGCGGATGTAGCGCAAATGACGGTCGTAGCCACCGTTTTCCAGATAGGCCGCGACGCCCATCTGCGTGACGCTGCAAGCAGAATGCGTGCTGAACATCTGCAGGCGCTGGATTTCCTGCTGGTACTTGCCGGCAATCATCCAACCAATGCGCACGCCCGGCGACAAGGTCTTGGAAAAGCTTGAGCAATAGATTACGCGGTCGAGGCGGTCGTAGGCCTTGAGGGCTTTGGTGCGGCCGAGTTCGAACATCAACTCGCCGTAAATGTCATCTTCGACGATCTGGATATCGAAGTCCGAGGCCAGGCGCAGCAACTGTTTCTGCCGCTCCTCCGGCATGGTGCCGCCCAGCGGATTACTCAGGCGCGTGGTCAACACCAGCGCCTTGATCGACCATTGGTTGGCGGCCAGTTGCAGGGCTTCCAGGCTCATGCCTGTGGCGGGGTCGCTGGGGATCTCGATCACCTTGAGGCCCAGCAGATCAGCCAATTGCAGCAGGCCGTAATAGGTGGGTGATTCAGCCGCGATCAGGTCGCCAGGGCGCGTCAGCACGCGCAACGACATTTGCAATGCATCGACACAGCCGTGGGTGATCACCACTTCGGAAGGGTCCACCACCACGCCCGCATCGCGCATACGGATCGCCACCTGGCGCCGCAATGGTTCAAAGCCAGGGCTGAACATGTAGCTGAAGGCCCGTGGGCTCTGGAAACGCGTGACCTTGGCCAACTGCTGATGCAGTGCCCGCACCGGCAGGTAGTCGACACTCGGCACCGCCGCGCCCAAGGGAAACACCCCTTCGCGGCGCGACTCGACCAGCACCTGCTGGATGATACTGCTACGGGTGACCAACCCTGGGCGCTCGACCCGTGCGATATCAGGCGTAGGCGCCGTGAGTGCTGGCGTCTGGTGCACGTAATAGCCCGACTGCGGCCGCGCCCGGATCAGCCCCTGGTCTTCCAGGTTGGCGTAGGCCTGCAGCACCGTGGCATGGCTCACATTGAGCTGGGAACTCATCTTGCGCACCGACGGCACGCGCTCCCCCGGTTGGTAGACACCGCGCCGGATGTCCTCAGCCAGTTGCTGGGCAATACGTTGGTAAAGCAACAGATTGGTCATGACGCAGCACTCGATTTCACGGGTATTTTATTTTTGTGTGAAACATACCGGCACAGTTTAGAAGTGTACGGGGACAGTTGCCACAATAGTCGAGCGCGGGCGGGAGTGACAGTAAAAACTGCGGGGGAGCTGGGGTGGGCATCGCCGAAACGAAATGTGGGAGCGGGCTTGCCCGCGAAAGCGGTGTGTCAATCAGTACATTCGGTACTGAGCCACCGCATTCGCGGGCAAGCCCGCTCCCACAATTTGGATCTGCGTCAGACTTTAGCGTACTGCGCCCAATTGGCCCTTCTCGTCAGAGAACACAATTTCCACTCGGCGATTCTGTGCACGACCACGCTCGGAGGCATTGGCTTCCACCGGGTATTGGTCGCCATAGCCTTCGACCTCGATGCGCTTGTCATCAATACCCAGGTCCATCAACAGATCGGCCACCGATTGAGCACGGTCGCGGGACAGTTTCAGGTTTTCCTGCTCGCCACCGGTGTTGTCGGTGTAGCCCTCGATGCGCACCCGACGCTTGGGGTTCAGTTGCAGAAATTGCACGATCTTGAGCACCGTGCGGTTGGCGGAGTTCTGCAGTTCAGCTTCGCCAGTGTCGAACAGTACGTCCCCCAGGGTCATCACCAGGCCACGATCGGTCTGGGTGGTGAGGCTGGCGATTTGCGCTTCAACCCACTTGCCCTGCTGTTGCACGCTGGCCAGCTTGTTTTCGCGCAAGGCCAGTTGCAGGCGCTGACGCTCCAACTCCAGTTGAGTGCCGCGTTCGGCATTCAGGCCCTGCTGGGTGTGTTCTCGGGCGATGGCGCTGTAACGCTGGCTCAGGTAAGCGTAATGCACCACATCCGCGCCGCTGCCCCAGTAGCTGGACAGGCGATCGGCGCGGGCCAGGGACTCGCCGGCGCGGATCACGTCCTTGGGGGCGAAGCGCAGTACGTTGGCGTCTTCCTTGACCTTTTGAAAGTCATCGCCGGCCTGCTGCAACGCCTGCTCGCTCGTGGGTTGGCTGGCACAGCCGCCCAAGGCCGCGCCGCCGAGCAGCAGTACACAGCTCAAACTACGGATCATCGGGCTCATTGTGCGTCTCCCAACTGCAGTTGCTTACGCAGGCGAGTGATACGGGTATTGAGCACGTTCAATTGTTCCTGGCTCTTGCCGGTCAGCACTTTGGCTTCGGCCAGGCGTGCGTCCAGCTCAGCCTGCTCGGCGCGCATCCGCGCTCGCTTGTAGGATTGGTCGGCCATGTTGCCCTTGGCCCGGGCGAATTTTTCTTCGGCCAGCTTCAGTTCGGGGGATTCATCGGTGTTGGCCCCGACCGCGGTGGCTTGTTCCAAGGCTTGCTGGGTCAGGCGCATTTGTTCGATCGGCGCAGGATCGGTTGCGCATCCCGCCAGCGCGACAACGGCAAGGGCCGCGAAAAGAGCTCGAAAAATCACTGTAAATCCCTACTTTGTTGGGGTGCCGACAGGTTGTTGCAGTTGCGCTTTCCAACGCTCCAGATTGCGCTGCAGCGCGGCTTGAGCGGCACCGGAGGCGGGCAATTCTGTCATCTTTTTCGTCAGCTGTCCGCGAAGCCAAGGATCATTGCAGGCCGAGTTGTGGGAAACCGCCAGGTACAGGCCAGGCTGGTCGACAGGCACCTCATGGGCCACCAGGTCATTACTCATGCCCAGGGTCTGGGCCATGGCCATGCCGGAATAGCGCCCAGCCAGCACGTAGTCCACTTCACCGAGCAACAGTTTCTGGAAAGCCGGCGTCAAATTGGGCAGGCGTTGCAGGTTGAGTTGCTGGCTGGCGAAGGTTTCGAACTCCGCGCTCAAACGCGCACGTTCCGAAACTGCGCCTTTGTGGCCGTGCAAATCGGCGGCGGTGGAATAGACCACGGCTGAATCCTTGCGCGTCCATACCAGGTAGTCGGTCTGCATCAGCGCCGGATGGATGTAGTCGAAGTGGTCCAGCTCACCCAGATTCAGCGGTGCGTCGGCGAGAATGTCCATGCGCCCGCTACGCGCTTCATCCAGGGCCAAGGAGCGTTTGCCGCCATAGAGCAGGTCGATTTTCAGCCCGAGGTCCTTGCCCACTTGTTGCAGCACGTCAGCGGTCGCGCCGATCAGGTGCGTAGGGTCCTGAGGGTCGCGCCAGAGCAAAGGCGGTGCGTCCGGGCTGCCGGTGATTACCAGGCGCTCGCACTTGCCGGCGGCGAGCGTCAGGCTCGGCAGCAGCGTAAGGCCCAACAGTAAGGCCCAGGGGCGCAGTTGCATGGCAAGACTCTCCCGATCAGTAAAAAAAAACCCGGTCATAAGACCGGGCTCTTTATAAGTGAAGTGGCTGGATTAGACCAGCTTCTCCAATTCAGGTACGGCTTCGAACAAGTCCGCCACCAGGCCATAATCGGCTACCTGGAAGATCGGCGCTTCTTCGTCCTTGTTGATCGCAACGATCACCTTGGAATCTTTCATACCGGCCAAGTGCTGGATAGCGCCGGAGATACCGACGGCAATGTACAGCTGTGGCGCAACGATCTTGCCGGTCTGGCCGACCTGCATGTCGTTGGGTACAAAGCCTGCGTCGACAGCAGCGCGGGAAGCGCCGACCGCAGCACCCAGCTTGTCGGCCAGGGCGTACAGGTGTTTGAAGTTGTCACCGTTCTGCATGCCACGACCGCCGGAAACGACGATCTTGGCAGCGGTCAGTTCAGGACGGTCCGACTTGGCCAGCTCTTCGCCGACAAAGCTGGAAGTGCCAGCGTCGTGGGCAGCGGAGACGGCTTCAACGGCAGCCGAGCCACCTTCGGCAGCAACCGGGTCGAAACCGGTGGCGCGCACGGTGATGACCTTGACCGAGGCGTTGGACTGCACGGTAGCGATGGCGTTACCGGCGTAGATCGGGCGCTTGAAGGTGTCGGCGCTTTCTACCGAGATGATCTCGGAGATCTGGTCAACGTCCAGCTGCGCGGCAACGCGTGGCAGGATGTTTTTGCCGTTGGAGGTAGCGGCGGCCAGGATGTGGCTGTAGCCAGCGCCAAGCTCGGCGACCAGCGGTGCAACGTTTTCCGGCAGCTGATGCGCATAAGCGGCATTGTCAGCGTTCAGGACTTTGCTCACGCCTGCGATTTTCGCAGCGGCTTCAACCACGGCGCCAGCGCCCTGCCCTGCTACCAGGACGTGGATGTCCCCACCGATTTTAGCGGCAGCGGCCACGGTGTTCAGGGTGGCCGGGGCCAGTACCTTGTTGTCGTGTTCAGCGATTACCAAGATAGTCATGATTAGATTACCTTCGCTTCGTTTTTCAGTTTCTCGACCAGTTCAGCCACCGACTTGACCTTGATGCCCGCGCTGCGTGCAGCCGGCGCTTCGACTTTGACGGTCTTGTTGGTAGAGGCGGTGGAAACGCCCAAAGCGTCCGGAGTCAGCGTCTCCAGAGGCTTCTTCTTGGCTTTCATGATGTTTGGCAGGGACGCATAACGCGGCTCGTTCAAACGCAGGTCGGTGGTGACGATGGCCGGCAGTTTCAGGGAAACCGTCTGCGCGCCGCCGTCGATTTCACGGGTAACCGCAACGCTGTCGCCGCTCACTTCGACTTTCGAAGCGAAGGTGCCCTGGCCGTAACCGGTCAGTGCAGCCAACATCTGGCCAGTCTGGTTGTTGTCGCTGTCGATGGCTTGTTTGCCCAGGATCACCAGTTGTGGCTGTTCCTTGTCGACAACGGCCTTGAGCAGCTTGGCAACGGCCAGGGAGGTCAGCTCTTCAGCAGACTCCACCAGAATGGCGCGGTCGGCGCCCAGGGCCAAAGCGGTACGCAACTGCTCTTGGGCAGTGGTCGGCCCGATGGACACCACGACGATTTCCGTCGCCACGCCTTTCTCTTTCAGGCGTACGGCTTCTTCCACAGCGATTTCGCAGAAAGGGTTCATCGACATCTTGACGTTAGCAAGGTCGACGCCGGAATTGTCCGCCTTGACGCGAACTTTCACGTTGTAATCGACAACGCGTTTGACAGCTACAAGAACCTTCATGGATTCCTCGTTACTCTCCGGTGAAAAGAAAGTCGCCTAGGCGAACCTGGCGGTTGATGCTCATCGGCACACAAGGGCACCTCCAAAGACCTCGGCAGTGGCCTTGCACACGGGAAATGACGACCGTTCGTCAGTGGTGACTGAGAGGTCATTCTTTATCGCGGCGTGTAAACTGCGCTCCAACGTTGGGGGGCGCATCACCTTTATTGCCTTCGGCCTGTCTTTGGACGTGCTCTTGAAACCTGCAGTCTGCCTACGGGAAGCGCAAAACCGACCGTATCTTGACCGGAACGCCTATTCTGGTCAATACGGCAAAATGGTCAGTCATAAGCCCCGTTGCTTTGATTTATCTAGGCTGCAGGCAATTCAAACAAACGTTTGTATTGGACGCTGTCAGTGGTCTATATATAATGCGCCACCTAGAGAGACAGGTGGGTGCTGCCTTCGCGCAGAACCACACCGAACCTCCACCCATTAGAAAAAAAAGCCTGTTGAGCCTTGAGTAGGAGATAGCCTGTGGAACGCGAATACATGGAATTCGACGTGGTCATCGTCGGCGCTGGCCCGGCTGGCCTGTCTGCCGCCTGCCGACTGAAGCAGAAGGCCGCCGAAGCCGGTAAGGAAATCAGCGTCTGCGTGGTCGAGAAAGGCTCCGAAGTCGGCGCCCACATCCTCTCCGGTGCCGTGTTTGAACCCCGTGCCCTGAACGAATTGTTCCCAGACTGGAAAGCACTCGGCGCCCCGCTCAACACCCCGGTGGTGCGCGATGACATCTATGTACTGCGCAGCCCGGAAGCCTCCACCAAGGTGCCCGACTTCTTTGTGCCCAAGACCATGCACAACGAAGGCAACTACATCATTTCCCTGGGCAACCTGTGCCGCTGGCTGGCCCAGCAGGCCGAGAACCTGGGCGTGGAAATCTACCCAGGCTTCGCCGCCCAGGAAGCGCTGTTCGACGAGAACGGCGTGGTACGCGGCATCATCACCGGCGACCTTGGCGTTGACCGTGAAGGCAAGCCAAAAGACGGCCTGTACACCCCGGGCATGGAACTGCGTGGCAAGTACACGCTGTTCGCCGAAGGCTGCCGTGGCCACATCGGTAAGCAACTGATCCAGCGCTTCAACCTGGACAGCGACGCCGACGCCCAGCACTACGGCATCGGTCTGAAGGAAATCTGGGAAATCGACCCAGCCAAGCACCAGCCGGGCCTGGTGGTGCACACCGCCGGTTGGCCGCTGGACATCATGGGTAACGAGAACACCGGTGGCTCGTTCCTCTATCACCTGGAAAACAACCAGGTGGTGGTCGGCCTGATCGTCGACCTGTCCTACAGCAACACCTTCCTGTCGCCGTTCGATGAGTTCCAGCGCCTCAAGCACCACCCGGTGCTGGCCCAGTACCTGGAAGGCGGCAAGCGGGTCAGCTACGGCGCCCGCGCGATCTGCAAAGGCGGCCTGAATTCGCTGCCGAAGATGGTCTTCAAGGGTGGCGCGCTGATCGGTTGCGATCTGGGCACCCTGAACTTCGCCAAGATCAAAGGCAGCCATACCGCGATGAAGTCCGGCATGCTCGCCGCCGACGCCGTGGCCGACCGCCTGTTTGCCGAATCCGAGGGCGGCGACGAACTGACCGCGTATGTCGACAGCTTCAAAGCCAGCTGGCTGTATGAGGAACTGTTCGCCAGCCGCAATTTCGGCCCGGCCGTGCACAAGTTCGGCGCGATCATTGGCGGCGGTTTCAACTGGCTCGACCAGAACATTTTCGGCGGCAAGATCCCTTTCACCCTGCACGACACCAAGCCGGACTACGCCTGCCTGAAGCTGGCCAAAGACAGCCAGAAGATCGACTACCCCAAACCCGACGGCAAGTTGAGCTTCGACAAGCTGAGCTCGGTGTTCATCTCTGGCACCAACCATGAAGAAGAGCAGCCGTGCCACTTGAAGCTCAAAGACCCAAGCATCCCGATCGGCACCAACCTGCCGCTCTACGATGAACCGGCGCAGCGCTACTGCCCGGCTGGCGTGTATGAAGTGGTGACCAAGGAAGACGGCGAGAAGCGCTTCCAGATCAACGCCCAGAACTGCGTGCACTGCAAGACCTGTGACATCAAGGACCCTTCGCAGAACATCACCTGGGTGACACCGGAAGGTGCGGGTGGGCCGACTTACCCGAATATGTAAGTCGTTCGTTTAACCCAAAAAGGCTCCCGAGATGGGAGCCTTTTTTGTGGGCGACATCGATAAAAATGTGGGAGCTGGCTTGCCTGCGATGGCGGCCTTCAGGTGCCAAATGTATGGCTGACCCACCGTTATCGCAGGCAAGCCAGCTCCCACAATGACCTTGTGGTGTCAGGCGGCACGCTCTTCACCTGGGTTGCGCAGGAAATAGCGTTTGTACTCCCGGCTGAACTGCGACGTACTCTGGTACCCCACCTTGTGCGCCGCCTGCGCCACACTCATGCCTTCCACCAGCAGCAACTGCTGGGCCTTCAATAACCGCAAGCGCTTGAGGTACTGCACCGGTGACAACAAGGTGCAGCGTTTGAAATGCTCATGAAAGGTCGAGGCACTCATGTGCGCAAATCCGGCCAACGTCTCGATATTCAGCGGCTCGGCGTAATGGGCATGCAGGTGATTCAATGAGGTGGCGATGCGCGAAAACTGCCCCTGTTGTTCCACCAGCGCACGCAACACATCCGCCTGAGGCCCACGCAAGGCGGTGAACAACAATTCGCGCACCCGCGCCGGGCCCATGATCCGGCTTTCCAGCGGATCGTGCAGGCACTGCAACAACCGCTCGACGCAGCCGCGCATCGCATCGTCCAGCACCACCGAACTCATCGATTCCAAGGTCTGCGCGGTCGGCGGTGGCCCGGCCTGCATGCCCATGGCAATCACCAACTCGCCCAACACCACGCGGTCGATGCCTACCGTCACGCCATACAGCGGCGCCTCGGGGGCCATGGCAAAGGTCTCGCATTCGAACGGCACCGGCATCGCCTGGATCAGGTAATGCCCGGCGCCATACTCCAGCGTGCGCGGGCCAAGGTAGGCGACTTTGCTGCCCTGGGCCACGAACATCAGGCTTGGCTCATAGATCTGCGGCCCACGCGCCACATCGCAACTGGCGCGCAGCACCTGCACACCGGGCAAGTGAGTCGGGGAAAAACCGTCGCGGGGCGTGAGCCCTTCGATCAAGGCAACCAGCGTGGCATTGGCGTCCAAATGGCGGGTCAACAGCATGGCAAAAAACTTCGCGAATAAGGGATGACAGCATCATCGCAGGTCTGGCGGCCAATATATCCAAACCTCAGGCACTGCCGGACGAATAGGCATGAGACTCGGAGCATTTGCCATGTTCGCGCCCCCAGGCCGACGCGCAGAATTCGCCACCTCTGCAGTCCAAGCTTTTGTGAGGTTTACTATGTACACCGCCATCGGTTACGCCGCCCAGTCGGCCACCACGCCCCTCGCCCCGATGTCATTTGAACGCCGCAGCCCGCGCGTCGATGACGTGGCCATCGAGATTCTCTACTGCGGCGTGTGCCACTCCGATATCCACCAGGCTCGCAACGAGTGGGGCATCGCCGTGTACCCGTTGATGCCGGGCCACGAAATTGTCGGCAAGGTCACCGCCGTCGGCGCCAATGTGACTGCCCATAAAGTCGGCGACCTGGTGGGCGTAGGCTGCATGGTGGACTCGTGCCGTCACTGCGAAGCCTGCCAATCGGACCTTGAGCAATACTGCCTCGAGGGCCCGACCATGACCTATGCCACGCCGGACCGCGTGGATGGCAGCAACACCATGGGCGGTTACTCCGACAGCATCGTGGTCAGCGAACATTTCGTGGTGAAGATCCCGGCCAAGCTCGACCTGGCCAGCGCTGCGCCGATCCTGTGTGCAGGTATCACCACTTACTCGCCGCTCAAGCACTACGGCGTGAAAGCCGGCGATAAAGTCGGGATTCTCGGCATGGGCGGTCTGGGCCACATGGGCATCAAGTTCGCCAAGGCCATGGGTGCCGAAGTGACGCTGTTCACGCGTTCGGCGAGCAAGGCCGAGGAAGGCCGTCGCCAGGGCGCCGACCATGTGATCGTGTCCACTGATGCCGAGCAGATGAAAGCTGCTGCCGGGCACTTCGACTTCCTGCTCGACACCATCCCGGTGCAGCACGACCTGAACCCCTACCTCGATGTGCTGCGCTTTGACGGCGTGCATATCCTGGTCGGCCTGATCGAGCCGGTGGACCCGCCCGTCAATGCCGCCAAGCTGGTATTGGGCCGTAAAGTCTTGGCCGGCTCGCTGATCGGCGGCATTGCCGAAACCCAGGAAGTCCTGGATTTCTGCGCCGAGCACAACATCACCTGCGACATCGAGATGCTCGACATCCGGCAGATCAACGAAGCTTACGCACGCATGATTGCCGGTGATGTGAAGTACCGCTTTGTCATCGACATGGCAAGCCTCAAAGCCTGATCAGGCCTTGGCGCCCAACTCCGCTGACAGCCGGGCTGCGACCTGTTTGATCACAGGAATCAGCTCGGCCATTTTCTCCAGCGGCATGTAGGGCACCGTACTGGCGATGCTGATGCCGGCGACGATGCGCCCGCTGGCATCGCGCACCGGTGCGGCCACGCAGCGGATCGAAGGCTCGTTGTCTTCGAGGTCAAACGCGTAGCCACCCTCGACATACTCATGCATGCGTTGTTCGAACTGCGCCCAGGATTGCTCCGGGTGCTGCGGCCATTGCAGGCTTTTGCCCGCCGTCGGCAAGCTCGCCTCGTACAAGCGCTGCCACTCCTGCGGCGAGTCATCCAGCATCAACGCCTTGCCGATACCGGTGCGCGCCAACGGCATGCGATGGCCGACCCGCGAGCGCATTTCCGGCCCATTGCGGCCGGGGTTCTTGTGCAGGTAAAGCACCTCGTCGTACTCACGAATCGCCAGGTGAATGGTATCGCCGGTCAGCGCCGACAATTCATCCAGGTAGGGCACCGCCAGGTTCACCAAGGGCAACTCTTCACGGGCCTGGAACCCCAACTCGATCAGCTTGGGCCCCAGCAGATAACCGACCTGGGGCACCACGCGCAGGTAACGCTCGTCCACCAGGCAACTGGCCAGGCGGTGCGTTGTGCTGCGCGTGGTGCCGATGCGCCGGGCGATCTCCTTGAGATCCCGCGCACCAGCCGCCACCGCTTGCACCACCCCCAAGCCGCGCAACAGGGTCTGGGTGCCGGTGGGGGCGGCGTCTTTGACGGGGGTGGGGGCGTTTTCCTGCATATCGGGCCTATAAGTATGAAAGCGGGGGCATTATGGCAAATACCGCCCTCCTGAACACAGAAGATCCAAGGTGGGAGCTGGCTTGCCTGCGATGGCGGTGGGTCAATTAAAGATGGGCTGGCTGACACACCGCTATCGCAGGCAAGCCAGCTCCCACAGTTTGATCTTCACAGGGCGAACATCAGCGTTGCTTCATGCGGTCGATGATGACGGCCAGCAAGAGGATCGAGCCACGAATCACATATTGGTAAAAGGTATCGATGTTCTTCAGGTTCATCGCATTCTCGATGATCGCCAGAATCAACACCCCGGCAATCACATGGCGGATCATGCCAATGCCGCCGCTCAACGACACACCGCCCAGCACACAGGCCGAAATCACGGTCAGCTCGAACCCCTGGCCAATCATCGGCTGGCCCGAGGTCATGCGTGACGCGAGGATCACCCCGGCCAAGGCGCCGATCAAACCGTGCACGGCAAAGATGATGATCTTGGTGCGATCGACATTCACCCCCGCGAGTAACGCGGCTTCCTGGTTGCCGCCAATGGCCATAGTGTTGCGCCCGTAAGTGGTGTAATTGAGCAACCAGCCAAAGAACACAAAGCACAGCACGGTGATGATGATCGGCACCGGCACGCCCAGCAGCTGGCCGTTGCCGAACACGAAGAACCCTTCATTCATCACCCCCACCGCCTTGCCGTTGGAGAAGATGTAGGCCAGTCCGCGCACGATCTGCATGGTCGCCAAGGTGGCAATCAACGCGTTGATGCGCAGCTTGGCGATCACAATGCCGTTGATCAGCCCTACCACCAGGCCCATGGCCAAGGCTGCCGACACGCCGAGTGCTACGCTGTCGGTGTCGCGCATCACGATGCCCGCCACCACCCCGGCACAGGCGATCACCGAACCCACCGACAAGTCGAAGTGCCCCGACGCCAGGCAGAACAGCATGGTGCAGGCGGCGATGCCCACGGTGGAAATCGCCAGACCGAGGCCGCGCATGTTCAACGGAGACAGGAAGTTATCGATGAACACCGCGCTGAGCACAAAAATGCCCAGCGCCGCCAACAGCATCACCCAATCATCGAGAAATTTGCGCTGATTGAAACCTGGCCAGAAGCCCTTTGCTGTTTTTACCTCAGACATAGCCAAACCCTCTTATTCTTGTTCAAGCCCGCGACTGTGGCAGCGCCAGTTGCAGCAGGCGCGCTTCATCCGCTTGGGCGCGGGGTAACTCACCGGTCAAGGCGCCTTCACTCATCACCAGGATGCGGTCGCAGATGCCCATCACCTCCATCAGGTCGCTGGACACCACGATCACCGCAATGCCACTGGCCGCCAGGTTATGGATGATCTGGTAGATCTCCGACTTGGCGCCGATGTCGATACCGCGAGTGGGTTCGTCGAGCAGCAACACCTTCATCGGCATCGACAGCCAGCGGCCAAGAATGGCTTTCTGTTGGTTGCCGCCGGACAGGTACAGGATCTTCTGCGC
>NZ_MPOR01000055.1:0-28635 GCF_001896155.1 Pseudomonas sp. FSL W5-0203 | reverse complement strand
GTGCCGAGTGGTGGGGCAAGAGCGTTTTGCTTACTTTTGCGCTTTTCAAAAGTGAGCCGCTGTAAAAGCGGAACCCTAAGTGGCCGTTACCGCAGAAATGGATATGTACACGGTCCAACTGTGTTGACTGTCAGGCCGTCTTCGCAGGCAAGCCAGCTCCCACATTTGGGGCGCGGTGCGTCAGCTGGATCAGCGTCGGCTGTCAGGCCGTCACGGGAGCAAGCTCCCTCGCCACATCGTTTGCCAGGGGCCTTTGCATGTATCAATTGATCCTCGGCGGTGCCCGTTCGGGTAAGAGCCGCCTGGCCGAAAAGCTTGCCGCAGAGAGCGGGCTTGCCGTCATTTATATCGCCACCAGCCAACCGCTCGACGGTGAGATGAGCGAGCGCGTCGCGCTGCACCGCCAGCGTCGTCCCGACCATTGGGGCCTGGTTGAAGAGCCCATCGACCTGGCGCGTGTGCTACAGGAAAACGCCGCCACTGATCGCTGCCTGCTGGTGGATTGCCTGACCTTATGGCTCACCAATCTTCTGATGCTCGAAGACCCGGCTCGCCTTGCATCCGAGCGTGATCAACTGTTGCAAACCCTGGCCTCGCTGCCGGGGGAGATCATTTTTGTCAGCAACGAGACCGGTCTGGGTGTCGTGCCGCTGGGCGAATTGACTCGCCGTTATGTGGATGAAGCCGGTTGGCTGCATCAAGCCTTGGCCGAGCAATGTCAGCGCGTTGTGCTGACGGTTGCCGGCCTGCCCCTGACTTTGAAAGGTACTGCGTTATGACCGATTCCTGGTGGCTCAATTCCTGCAAGGCGGTGGATACCACGACCCACGAACAGGCGCTGGCGCGTCAGCAGCAGTTGACCAAGCCCGCCGGTTCCCTCGGCCAGTTGGAAGCCCTGGCGGTGCGGCTGGCGGGTTTGCAGGGCCAGGTCAAACCGACGGTAGATCACCTGTGGATCGCGATTTTTGCCGGCGATCACGGTGTGGTCGCTGAAGGCGTGTCGGCATTTCCCCAAGAGGTCACCGGGCAGATGCTGCAAAACTTCGTCACCGGTGGCGCGGCGATCAGCGTGTTGGCGCGGCAACTGCAAGCGCAATTGGAGGTGATTGACCTCGGCACGGTCACGCCGTCCCTGGATTTGCCCGGCGTTCGTCACCTGAACATCGGCGCGGGCACGGCTAATTTCGTGCATGGCCCGGCGATGACCCAAGCCCAAGGGCAGTTGGCCTTGCAAGCTGGACGAGACAGCGCACGCCGTGCCCTGGAAAGCGGCGCGCAACTCTTTATCGGCGGTGAGATGGGCATCGGCAATACCACTGCCGCCAGTGCCTTGGCCTGCGCATTGCTGGATTGCCAGGTCACTGACCTCACAGGCCCTGGCACCGGTTTGAATGCCGCAGGGGTCAGCCACAAGGTCGCGGTCATCGAGCGCGCCCTGGGGTTGCACGCCGGTCAGCGCAGCGATGCGTTGCAAACCCTGTTCAATCTCGGCGGTTTTGAAATTGCTGCCTTGGTTGGCGCCTACCTGGCCTGCGCCCAGGAAGGCATCGTGGTGCTGGTGGATGGGTTCATCTGCAGCGTGGCCGCGCTGGTGGCGGTGCGCTTGAACCCGGCGTGCCGCGAATGGTTGGTGTTCGGCCATCGGGGTGCCGAGCCGGGCCATCGCCATGTGCTGCACAGCCTCGATGCGCAACCGTTGCTGGAACTGGGCCTGCGCCTGGGCGAAGGCAGCGGCGCGGCGTTGGCGGTGCCTTTGTTGCGCCTGGCGTGTGCGCTGCACGGGCAGATGGCGACCTTCGCCGAAGCCGCCGTGGCGGACCGCCCCGCATGACCTTGCGCCTGGACCTGCTGCGTCACGGCGAAACCGAACTGGGCGGAGGCCTGCGTGGCAGCCTGGACGATGCGCTGACCGCCAACGGCTGGCGGCAGATGCGCGACGCAGTGGTGGGGCAGGGGCCGTGGGATCGGCTGATCAGCTCACCGCTGCAACGCTGCGCTCTGTTCGCCCAGGAGTTGGGGGCACAGCTCGATGTGCCGGTGACTCTGGAGGCCGATCTGCAAGAGCTGCACTTCGGCGCGTGGGAAGGGCAGAGTGCGGCCGCGTTGATGGACACCGATGCCCAAGGGCTGGGCTTGTTCTGGGCCAACCCCTATGAATTCACGCCGCCGGAAGGCGAGCCGGTCATCCAGTTTTCCGCGCGCGTGCTTGGCGCTGTCAGGCGGCTGCATCAGGCCTATGCTGGCCAGCGCGTGCTGTTGATCAGCCATGGCGGTGTAATGCGCCTGCTGCTGGCCCAGGCGCGAGGGTTGCCCCGTGAGCAACTGCTGAATGTCGAAGTGGGCCACGGTGCCCTGTTCGGCCTGCAGGTTGCGGCCGATGGCGTGTTGAAGGAAGGGCGCTGATGATGCTGCCGTTCTGGATCGCCCTGCAATTTCTCAGCAGCCTGCCCATTCGCTTGCCGGGCATGCCGCAGCCTCAAGAGCTGGGCCGTTCGTTGCTGTTTTATCCGCTGGTAGGGTTGCTGTTCGGCGTGCTGTTATGGGGCCTCAACCAGGTGTTGCAGGGTACCCCGTTGCTGTTGCACGCCGCGTTGCTGCTCACCGCCTGGGTGCTGCTCAGCGGTGGCCTGCACCTGGACGGGCTGGCCGACAGCGCCGATGCCTGGTTGGGCGGTTTTGGCGACCGGGAGCGCACCCTCAGCATCATGAAAGACCCGCGCAGCGGCCCGATTGCGGTGGTCACCCTGGGGCTGGTGCTGCTGCTCAAGTTCAGCGCGTTGGTGGCGTTGATCGAACAACACAATGGCGCCGCTTTGATCCTGGCGCCTTTGATCGGACGTGCTTCGATGCTGGCGCTGTTTCTCACTACGCGCTATGTGCGGGCGGGCGGATTGGGCCAGGCACTGTCAGATCATCTGCCGCGAATTGTCGGCCAACAGGTGCTGATCCTCAGCGGGTTGGCCTGCACCCTGATCGGTGGTTTCAGCGGCGGCATCGCGGTGTTGCTGGCGGCCCTGTGTTTCGTGTGGCTGCGCCAGTTGATGGTCAAGCGTCTGGGCGGTACCACGGGCGACACTGCTGGCGCACTGCTGGAGCTGCTTGAAGTTGCGGTACTGGTCGGGCTGGCGTTGTAACGCTTTCTTGCAATTGGTTAACTCCGGGTATATACACGCTCTATGCTTGCCTCCCAATGTTTATGCACCAACCTGCGACGTGCCGCCCGTGGCGTCAGCAGGCACTACGACGGCGCTCTCGACGGCTTCGGGATCAACGTTGCCCAGTATTCTCTGTTGTGCAACCTGCAGCGTCTCGACCAGCCGAGCATTTCCAGCCTGGCGGACGCCATGGGCTTGGATCGCAGCACCCTGGGGCGCAACCTGCGCGTCCTGGAAGGCGAAGGACTGGTGCAGTTGGTGGAGGGCGACGATTTGCGCAACCGCCTGGTGGTGTTGACTGACGCCGGCCATGAACGGCTAGGCGCTGCGTTGCCGGCGTGGGAAGCAGCGCAACAGAAACTGATTGATAAGCTCGGCGCCGAAAAGCGCGAAATGTTGTTGGCCTTGCTGGATGAACTTGCCTGAACGGCGGTTTGTTCGACTACAAGCGGGTATATACCCGCGAACGGAGAATAAGAAATGACCTCGATGTGGCGCACCAGTGGTTGGGTCCTTTTAGGCAGTGCGCTGATCCTGGCGTTGTCCTTGGGCGTACGGCATGGCTTTGGCCTGTTCCTGGCGCCGATGAGCAGCGAATTCGGTTGGGGGCGTGAAACCTTTGCCTTTGCTATCGCCTTGCAGAACCTGATCTGGGGCTTGGCGCAGCCATTTACCGGGGCCTTGGCCGACCGTTTCGGCGCGACCAAGGCGGTGTTTGTCGGCGGGGTGTTGTACGCCGTCGGCCTGGTGCTGATGGGCATGTCCGACTCTGCCTGGTCGCTGTCGTTGAGCGCAGGTTTGCTGATTGGTATTGGCCTGTCCGGCACCTCGTTCTCGGTGATTCTCGGCGTGGTTGGCCGCGCCGTAGCGCCGGAAAAACGCAGCATGGCCATGGGCATTGCCAGCGCCGCCGGCTCGTTCGGCCAGTTCGCCATGGTGCCCGGCACCCTGGGCCTGATTGGCTGGCTCGGCTGGTCGGCCGCCTTGCTGGCGCTGGGCTTGATGGTGGCGCTGATCCTGCCGCTGGTCGCCATGCTCAAGGACCGGCCGCTGGCGGTCACGGTGGGCCAGCAAACCCTGGGCGAAGCGCTGAAAGAGGCCTGCTCCCACTCCGGCTTCTGGCTGCTGTCCTTCGGCTTTTTTGTGTGCGGTTTCCAAGTAGTGTTCATCGGTGTGCACTTGCCGGCATACCTGGTCGACCAGCACCTGCCGGCCACGGTGGGCACCACGGTGCTGGCCTTGATTGGCCTGTTCAACGTATTTGGCACCTACACGGCGGGTTGGCTCGGTGGCCGCATGTCCAAGCCGCGTCTGCTCACCGGCTTGTACCTGTTACGGGCGGTAGTGATTGTGTTGTTCCTGTGGGCGCCGGTCACCGAGGTCACGGCGTATCTGTTTGGCATGGCGATGGGATTCTTGTGGCTGTCCACGGTGCCGCTGACCAATGGCACCGTTGCGACCCTGTTTGGGGTGCGCAACCTCTCGATGCTCGGCGGGATTGTGTTCCTGTTCCACCAGCTTGGCTCGTTCCTCGGCGGGTGGCTGGGCGGGGTGGTCTATGATCGAACCGGTAGCTACGATTTGATCTGGCAGGTGGCAATTTTACTCAGCCTGCTCGCCGCCGCGCTGAATTGGCCGGTGCGTGAGCGGCCGGTGGCACGTATTCAGGCGCAGATGGAGGCGGCATGAGCATGACAGCGCGTCTTATGCTGGTGGCTGTGGGGATGGTGTTATTGCTGCTGGCCTGGTGGGGCTGGCAGCAGGGCGGCCTGGCATTGATGCAACTGGGCATGGCGATCTGCTAAGTTGTGGGTCTGAACTGACTCAAGGACTTTTGACATGCAGATGCGCTGGCTCGCTGTACCCGTCCTGATGGCTATTGGCAGCGTGGCGATGGCCGCCAGTTGCCCACCGTTGCTTGCGGGCCAATTGCCCAAGCTGCGGGCCAAGGAATCCATCGACCTGTGCCAGCAATTCGCTGGCAAGCCCTTGGTGATCGTTAACACAGCGAGCTTCTGCGGCTTTGCCCCACAGTTCAAAGGCCTGGAAGCGTTATATCAGCGCTACAAGGGCCAGGGCCTGGAAGTGATCGGCGTGCCGTCCGATGACTTCAAGCAGGAAGCCAAGACCGGGGAGGAAACCGCCAAGGTCTGCTACGTGAACTATGGCGTGACCTTCACCATGACCGAGCCGCAGAAGGTCAAGGGGCCGGATGCGGTGCACCTGTTCAAGGTGCTTGCACAGCAGGCCGACGCGGCGCCGAAGTGGAATTTCTACAAGTATGTGGTGGATCGCCAGGGCAATGTTGTGGCCAGTTTTTCCAGCCTGACCAAGCCGGACAGTCCGGAGCTGATCAAGGCGGTGGAACAGGCATTGGCTTCCAAACCCTGACCGCCAGCCAAACAAAAGCCCCGACTCCTTCACAGGAGAGCGGGGCTTTTTTATACGACTGCGGTTAGAACTTGTAGGTCATGCCCAAGCCGAAACCGTTGGCGCTGTTTTCATACTTGGCGTTGTAGCTGGCCAATTGGTTGGAGCGTGAAATCTTGACGTCCTCTTCCTTCAGGTAGGAGTAGGCCAGGTCGATGGTCATGTTATCCATGACCTGGTAGCCCAGGCCCAGGCTGAAGATGGTACGGTCGCCGGTCGGGATGCGCGGTGAGCGATCCGTGTTGTTGGTAGGCGACTGGTCGAATGTCAGGCCGGTACGCAGTACCACTTGCTTGGTGAGCTGGTACGAAGTACCCACGGCGTAGGCCCAGGTGTCGTGCCAGTTCTGGTCTTCCTTGATTGTGCTGACCAGGCCTGGGGCAAGCGCGCCGCCAGTAGCGCCGCTGACGCCTTCGTTCTTGACGGTGATGTCTTTGAGGCGGCTCCAGCGTGTCCAGGTTGCACCGGCGTAGAGTTTCCACGCGTCGGTCAGGTCTTGAGTGACGGACAGGTCGTAGGACTCAGGTGTGTCGATTTTCAGCGAGGCGTCATAGCGGTTGCTGCGCAGGAACGGCGAGGTCGCGGTCGGTGCGGTGACTTCGGTGTGGCCGTCCAGCTTGTAGCTGACCTTGGAGTGGTAGGTCAGGCCGACACGGGTGGTATCGGTGGCCTGGACCAGTACGCCGATGTTGAAGCCCAGCGCGGTGTCGTCACCCTTGATCTTGATATTGGTGTCTGGCGCGCGAGGGTTCAGCGTCAGGTCCGATTCCAGGGTACCGGCGATGCGGTTGATGGTCGGGCCAAAACCCACGGAAACGCGATCGTTGAAGGCGTAGCTGACAGTCGGTTGCAAGGTGATGACTTTCACTTCGCTCTTGCTGCCAAAGCCACGGCCCTGGAAGCCGCGTTCGTAGTCGGTCACCAGGCCGAACGGCGCATAGACGCCGAAGCCGACAGCCCACTGGTCGTTAAGTTTATTGGTGTAGAAACCGAAAGGAACGGCGGTGAAAGGCACCATATCGCCTTTGTTGCTGCCAGCGGAGCGGCCGCTGACATTGCTGATATCGGTGGAGGCATCAATGGCTGCAACGCCACCGGTGATCTGTTGGCCTTCCAGACGTGCCATACCGGCAGGGTTACCGAACACAGTACTCGCATCATCGGCAGAAGAAGAGCGACCTGCGAAACCGGTACCCATCCCGCTCACGCTCTGTTCGTTGAGCGCAAAGCCGCTGGCGAACAGTTGGGAGGATGCCATGGCAACGGCGAGGCTAAGTGTGGTCTTGAGCATTACTTTTTTCATTATTAGAACTCCGTGTGATCACCGCTGCGGAAAGTATCAATAAATTTCACATCGCGCTATAGGCTGTAATGCGGGAGATAGAGCGTTTTTGTAGGACAATCAGACCAAAATCGCCGTTTTTTGGCGAATCTTGCAATTTGCCCGGTCAGCAAGCTGCCTGTTTCATTGGGATTACACAGGTTTGCCAGGCTTGGGTGAAATCTCGCAGGCGGCCTTGGGGGTGGAATATTTCTTTCCAGATACGCGCCATGGCCAGTACATCGCCGGGCGCGGGAAGGGCAGGACGATGTTGTTCCACCAGCAACCAGGCGATCGCGGTGGCGTAGCGCAGGTTTACCGTCAGCTCCAACTGGGGCGCGCTGAGGAACGCATGTTGGCTGGCCAGCCCGCGCACCAGGCTGGCGCGTTCCGGGTCCAGCGCCAGGTAGTTATCCCAGAGCGCGCGGTGGCGTGGTTCGGTGATGCTGTAGAGGCCGTGGCCGCGGCGGTCATGCAGCGCCGAGCCCAGTTCTGACTGGCTGGCGGCAATGCCCAGCAGCAGGGATTCGGCTGTCGAGCTGTGGCGGCCGAGGTACATCAGCGTCGGCCTGATCACATAACGACACAATTCACTGGCGGCAATACCCATACGAGCCTCAGTCCTTGCAAAGAGTGGACGAGCCTGAGAAGGGGGGGCTTGGCAGCGGTGAATCGGATCTCAGGCCCGTCGTAAGCGGATCACGCCGCTTGAGTTGAAGTGTAGTGTCATATTCACGATGTAAAGGACTGTTTTTAAAACATCTTCTGCAACTGGTTATAACGTTTATATCCATTTGTACTTAGCCCGGCGAACTCAGGGCCAAATTCCAGGCAATAAAAAACCCTGTTATTCAAACAGGGTTTTTGAGGTTTCAGCGACGCGGGTCGATCAGGCAGTCAGTGCCTGACGGGTACGATCGATCACGGCCTGCAGCGGTTCTGCGCTGGAGTATTGATCGGGGTACAGGCGTTCGCTGTGACGAGCGATGCCGTGTTCGTTGACCAGGGTGAAGCTGAAGCAGCCTTTGCGAGCGGCCATGATCAGGCAGTTCATTGGGGCAAAAGCGTTGGTGAGGGTGCGAATGGCATCCTGAGTGTGGATTTGAGCGTTCATATTATTGGTGTTCCTACAAATGACACGGATAAGAACCGTGCAACGTTAAAACGTTCCAGTAACGCTGATCACCATTGATCAAACGAAGAACCCGACTGGAACAAAGCAGCCAGTTTGAAGCGCAATTAAATTTGGCGCGCTTGGGCTGGCAGGTAGGTACTTAGGAGGGCAGGCAACACAACAAGGGCAAAGGTTCTGGGCCCAGGGTGGAGATCCTGATCAATTTGCAGGTTGGTTCGGTCAGAGTATTGGAACTTCGCGCCACCCTTTGCTTGTTCAAAGGCAGTGTCGTCGCAAGGAATACCTGGAAACCATCGAGGTGGCCGATCCCATGTGGTTCAGGGGACGTGTTCGACCAGAATTGACTTTCAGCTTGGTACTAACGCCGCGGATAGTAACGGATTGAAACAGGGAAGGGAAGGCCGATTGCAAAAAAACTTCGTTCAGCCGCCGAGTAACTCGCAATAGACCAGCACGGTCATGGATGCGGCCAAGGCACAGCCCAGACCGTAGGCGGCGAGCGTCAGCCGCAAGGACTGGCCGGTCTCGATCATGCGGATCACATCGCCCATGTCGTTAATTCTGCCATCACTGAGTTCGATGCACAGAATCACGGCGGTAAAGGCGGCCGATAGCAGGATAGCAATAGCAAACAGTGCGCCGTCCGGCGAGGGGAGCGCAGCATTGATCCCAAGCGAGGTCGCGCAGATGGCCAGTAGCAGCCCGGCGAATAACAGAATTCCTTTCATCGGCCCTACTGGTTTGCATTGGCGGTGGCGCAGTGTGGCGAGCCGAGGCAGATTTGAAAAGCCCTCGGGTTTGCGCGCTTAGTAACATGTTTAACCGGTGTTGAATCAAAAAACGCCGACGATATAACCAGCCGATCGGGACTTGTGCACATTTGTGGTCAAGGGTGTAACCCTGCTGCCACGGGTGTGCAAGTGCGCCCATTTGCCTGTAATCAAAATTTAAGTCAATGAAAAATCTCGCTTTTTTTTATTGGTGAAAAAATCGTCAGTTTGACCGCGGCCCCCGTTCCATGGGGCTTTGCGCCTGTTCAAGGGGGGTTGTCCACTGAGTTATCCACAGCTTCTGTGGATTGTCCCGAGCGCTTGCTCTAGGACGGGCGTGCACGGTTTTTTCAGCTTTACCTGTACGAAAAAAAGAGTAGAGTGGCGCGCCTTCCGTTCTGCCCCACAGTGCTTTATGAAGTTTCGCTCAGTATCACCTTCTGTTACCGACACGGCCCAAACTGTTACCGCGCCCAAGCGTTTTTCCTTGAAGGTTGCTTTGTGGCTGCTCGACAGCCCGCGCCTGGGGCAGAGCAACAATATCAAGCATCTCGCCGGACGCTTGCTCAAGCAGCCCGCCCGCGAAGGCGTGGTGGCCGCTCAGAGCCGTCTTGGCCAACTGATGTGCCGCGAGTGCGGAAATGCCCGAGACCGGCGTATCGGCCACGATTTGTTGCGTTCGGCTGCTCGCGCCGGCGACCGTCGCGCCCAGCGCGAACTGGGGCAGGTCGAAGACTGAGCTGTCCTCCGGCCTTAGGCTTGGTTACCCTTGATCTTTTTCGGTGATGGCAGAAATGGCTATGGTGTTTGACTGGACCAGTATCGCCTTGGGTCTTGTGGGCGCAGCCGTGCCGCTACTGGCGCTGTGCTGGCAACTCCAGCGGCGCCTGACCGCACGCACCACCGGCTGGGAGTTGCTGGAGGAGCGCCTGGCGACCGCACAACTGGCCCAGGAAGGGCTCGCCGCGCAACTGGACGCCAGTCGCGATGAGATCAGTGACCTCAGCCAGGCCAATGCCGCCAAACAAGCCGACCTGGCGGCGCTGCGCCGTGAAGTCGAGCTGTTGCAGATCGACCGCGATAACGCCCGCGATGCCGCGCACGCCTGGAACCTCGACCGTAGCGCCAAGGAAACCGAACTGCGTCGCCTCGACGCCTTGGCCGCGGCCCTGAGCGCCGAATTGCGTGAGCAGCAAGAGAGTCATCAGCAACGCCTCACCGACCTGCAAGGCTCACGAGACGAACTGCGTGCGCAATTTGCCGAGCTGGCCGGCAAGATCTTCGACGAGCGTGAGCAACGCTTCGCCGAAACCAGTCAGGAGCGCCTGGGCCAACTTCTGGACCCGCTCAAGGAACGTATCCAGTCCTTCGAGAAGCGTGTCGAAGAAAGCTATCAGAACGAAGCCCGTGAGCGCTTTTCCCTCGCCAAAGAGCTTGAGCGCCTACAGCAATTGAACCTGCGTCTGTCGGACGAAGCCACTAACCTGACCCGCGCTCTCAAGGGCCAGAAAACCCAGGGTAACTGGGGTGAGCTGATTCTTGAACGAGTGCTGGAACACGCGGGCCTGGAGAAGGGCCGTGAGTACCAGACCCAGGTCAGCCTCAAAGGCCCGGATGGCGAGCGTTTCCAGCCCGATGTGCTGATCATGTTGCCGGGCGACAAGCAGGTGGTGGTCGACTCCAAGGTCAGCTTGACCGCCTATCAACAGTACGTGGCGGCGGATGACGAGGTGATTGGCCAGGCCGCGTTGAAGCAACACGTGCTGTCCCTGCGTAATCATGTCAAAGGCTTGGCCGGCAAGGACTACAAGCGCCTGGAGGGTTTGCACAGCCTGGATTTCGTCCTGCTGTTCGTACCGATCGAGGCTGCCTTTTCTGCGGCATTGCAGGCCGAGCCCAACCTGTTCCAGGAAGCCTTCGACCGCCATATCGTAATCGTCAGTCCCACGACCTTGCTCGCCACCCTGCGCGTGATCGACAGCCTGTGGAAGCAGGAGCGCCAGAGCCAGAACGCGCGGGAAATTGCCGAGCGTGCCGGCTGGCTGTATGACAAGTTCGTGCTGTTTATCCAGGACCTGGACGAAGTGGGCAACCGGCTACAACAGTTGGACAAGGCCTACAGCGCGGCGCGCAACAAGCTGACGGATGGGCGTGGGAACCTGGTCAGCCGTACCGAGCAGCTAAGGTTGCTCGGCGCCCGCGCCAGTAAGAGCTTGCCGGCGGATCTGCTGGAGCGGGCGATGACCGATTCGGATGGCGTGGCGCATCTCCCGGAATAATAAATAGGAGTCTAAATTGCTCCCACAAATAGCTCGAATACAGCCCCGTTACAGGGGCAAATGCCTGCTTAACAGCGCCCGCAACGCCGCCGGCTTCACCGGTTTGGCCAAGTAATCCAACCCCGCCCCGTGCACCTCGGCCACCATCTCCGGTCGCCCATCGGCACTGATCACCACACCGGGAATCGGCTCGGCCAGTTGCGCACGCAGCCAGCCCATCAACTCGGTACCGGTTTCGCCGTGGTCCAGGTGGTAATCCACCAACGCCAGTTGCGGGCGGATACCGTCGGCTAGCAGTGCCGCGCATTCGGCCTGGTTGGCGGCCGTCCAGACTTCACAGCCCCAGCGCGTTAGCAGGCTGCGCATGCCGATCAGGATGCTGTCTTCGTTATCCACGCATAGCACCCGTGCGCCACTCAAGGGCAGGCCGGTTTCTGTGGGCGGCTTGGGTTGCACGCTGGCCTGGTTGCGGGCCAGCGGCACGCACACGCTGAAGACGCTGCCTTTGCCCGGCCAGGAGCGCACGCTCAGGCGATGGCCCAGCACGCGGCACAGACCGTCGGCAATCGCCAGGCCCAGGCCCAGGCCCTTTTCGGCACGGGTCTGGTGGCTGTCCAGGCGCTTGAACTCTTCGAAGATCACCTTTTGTTTATCCGGCGCAATGCCAGGGCCGCGGTCCCAGACCTCCAGGCAGAGTTCGCCCTTGCGGCGACGTACGCCTAGCAGCACTGGGCCGTCGGCATAACGGAAGGCATTGGTCAGAAAGTTCTGCAAAATTCGCCGTAAAAGTTTGATATCGCTGTCGACCCGCAAACGGCTGCCGCGCCAGCGGAAGCGCAAGTGTTGCTCCTGGGCCAGCGCCTTGAATTCTGCACCCAGGGTGTCGAACAGCTCGTTGAGGACAAAGGGTTGGCGTTGTGGGTTGATCTTGCCGTTTTCCAGGCGCGAAATATCCAGCAAATCACTGATCAAGTCTTCAGCCGAGCGCAGCGAGCTGTCCAGGTGCTGCACCAATTGCCGTGCCTCACTGGACAGGCCATCGGTCTGGTGGGAGAGGGCGGCGGAAAACAGCCGCGCAGCGTTCAGCGGTTGCATCAGGTCATGGCTCACGGCCGCCAGGAACCGCGTCTTCGACTGGCTGGCGGATTCGGCCACGCCCTTGGCGTCGGTGAGGGCCACGTTCAGTTGCGACAGTTCATGGGTGCGCTCGGTCACCCGCTGCTCCAGGCCCTCGTTGGCTTCGGTCAGTGCTTGTTCGGCTTCGCGGAAGGCGGTGATGTCGGTGAAGCTCATGACAAACCCGCCGCCGGGCATCGGGTTGCCGATCAACTCGATCACCCGGCCATTGGGGAACAAGCGCTCGGAGGTGTGCGCACGCCCCTGGCGCATCCAGTGCAGGCGACGCGCCACGTGCACTTGCGCTTCGCCAGGGCCACACAGGCCGCGCTCGGCGTTGTAGCGAATGATGTCTGCAATGGGCCGGCCGACGCTGATCAAGCCGTCCGGGTAGTTGAACAGTTCCAGGTAACGCCGGTTCCAGGCCACCAGCTTGAGCGACTGGTCCACCACGCTGATGCCCTGGGTGATGTTCTCGATGGCGCCTTGCAGTAGGGCGCGGTTGAACTGCAGCACTTCCGAGGCTTCGTCGGCGATACGGACAACGTCCTCCAGTTGCATTTCCCGCCCTTCGATTGCCGCTTTCACCACCGCCCGCGTCGAGGAGGCCCCGAGTACGCCGGCCAGCAAGCGTTCGGTGTGGGCGATCCAATCGTTATCGGCATTCTGGTTGGGGTTGAAGCCTTTGCCTTGGCGGTAGGCGAAGCGAATAAAGCTCTGCTGGGCCCGTTCTTCCCCGACGAAGCGCGCCGCGAGGCTGAGCAGGTCGCTGATCTGCACCGACAGCATGGAGCGCGCACTCGCACGCTGGTTGATTTCCTGGCCGATAAAACGGCCTGCCTGCCAGTGCTCGGAAACCCGTGTGCGCGACAGCATGGACACCCACACGAAGAGGGTGAAATTCCCCGCCAGGGAGAACACGGTGCCCAAGGTCAGCGACGTGACCGACAGCCCGAACGGGTGGGAATGCATCCAGGTCAGGCCGGGGAAAAGGCTGAGCGACCAGCCCAGACTTTTCGCCGTCACTGGCAAGACCAAGGTGTAGAACCACAGGAAGGTACCGGCGGCCAAACCGGCAAACACCCCACGCCGGTTGGCCTGCTTCCAATAGAGTGCGCCGAGCATCGCTGGGGCCAGTTGGGTCACAGCGGCAAAGGCGATCTGGCCGATGGTCGCCAGGCTGGCAGTGGAGCCCAGCAAGCGGTAGCTCACGTACGCCAGCAGCAGGATGATCACAATGCTCACCCGGCGAACCGACAGCATCCAGTGGCGAAAGACTTCGAATGGCCGCTCGGCGCTGGATCGGCGCAACAGCCATGGCAGCAGCATATCGTTGGAGACCATCGTCGACAGTGCAATGCTCGCCACGATCACCATGCCAGTGGCCGCTGATGCACCGCCAATGAATGCCAGCACGGCGAGGGCAGGATGGGCCTCGGCCATTGGCAGGCTGATCACATAGGAGTCCGGCAGCACTGAGCTGGGCAACAGCATCTTGCCGCCCAAGGCGATGGGCACCACGAACAGTGCCGCGAGGATCAAATAAGCCGGGAACACCCACTTGGCCAGGCGCAAATCCTGGGGGTCGATGTTCTCCACCACCGTCACATGAAATTGTCGCGGCAGGCAGATGATCGCCATCATGGCGACGCCGGTCTGTACCACCATCGAAGGCCAGTTGATGGTCTCTTTCCAGTATTCCTCCAGGCGCGGGGCGAGCATGGCCTGGCTGAACAGATCGCCGAAACCGTCGTACAAGCCGTAGGTGACAAAGGCACCGACGGCGAGAAAAGCGAACAGCTTGACCAGCGACTCAAACGCAATCGCCAGCACCATGCCGCGGTGGTGTTCGGTGGCGTCGAGGTTGCGTGTGCCGAACACGATGGTAAACAGCGCCAGCACCAGCGACACGATCAAGGCCGTGTCCTGGGCGCGGGTGCCGGTGGTGTCGGGGCCGGCGCCGATCAGCAGGTTCACGCCCAGTACGATGCCTTTGAGCTGCAGCGCGATATAGGGCAGCACGCCCACCAGGCAAATAAGTGCCACCACCACCGCCAGGGACTGGGACTTGCCGTAGCGGGCAGCGATAAAGTCGGCGATGGAGGTAATGTTTTCCTGCTTGCTGATCAGGATCATCTTCTGCAGCACCCAGGGTGCCAGCACCAGCAACAGCACAGGTCCCAGGTAGATCGGCAAGAATGCCCACAGTTGTTCGGCGGCTTGGCCTACGGCGCCGAAGAAGGTCCAACTGGTGCAGTACACCGCCAGTGACAGGCTATACACCCAGGCACGCACGCGCGGTGGCAGCGGCGCATGGCGGCGGTCACCGTAAAAGGCGATGGCAAACATAGTGGCCATATAGGCCAGGGCAACGGCGGCGATCAGCCCGCTGGACAGCGTCATGGTAACTCCGAGCATAAGAACACCCGGGCATTCCAGGCCCGGTTGGACAGTCTCGCATGATGCCTGGTGTTAGTCAGTGTCGACCAAGGTCGTGTGGGATCGAATGTCGCAGGTGGCGCTCAGCGTGGCGGCAGGGTTTTCTGGCGCAGGATGTAGATCGTCACCAGCACCGCACTGGTCAGCATAAAGCCCCGTGCCCATGGCAGCGGCACCAGGTAGCAGGAAATCGAGATGCTCAACCACATCAAGCCAATGGCGTAGACCTTGCCTTTGAGCGGGATGCCATTGCCGTCCAGGTAATCGCGCACCCATGGCCCCAGGCGCGGGTGTTCCACCAGCCAGTGGTAGAAGCGCGGGGAGCTGCGAGCGAAACAGGCGGCGGCGAGTAACAGGAAGGGCGTGGTCGGCAGCACAGGTAGGAAAATGCCGATGACTCCCAGCGCTACGCTTAGCCAGCCGATGGCCAGCAGCGCGTAGCGCAGGAGCAGTGGACGGTTGCCCATGGGTGCCACGGGCAAGCCACTCAGTGGTGACGTGGCTTGAGGATCGCCGGTTTTTCGTCAGGCGCGTTGCACAGCAGGTACAGCGCGGTGAGGGCTTCCGGGATCTGCACGATCATGTCGTCCATCAGGTTGGCGTCGGCGGCGATGTCGGAGAACTCTGCTTCCTCTTCGAACAGGCCTGAGCCGACCATGATCGGCAGCAGCATTTCGCTGACTTCTTCTTCGGCGGTTTCGAACCAGGCGGCTTCGCGCAGGAACACGCCTTCCATGAAGCCGATGCACCAGCCGCGCAGGTCGGAGTCATCAGGGTCGTCGCCCAGGTCCAGCTCGCACGGCAGCTCGAACTCTTCGTCGGAGGCCAGTTGGCGGGCGATGTGGGCCTTGAGGGCGATCAGGGTGGATTCGATTTCTGCGCGCTGGGCGTCGTCGCTGTAGTGAGGCTCTTCAGCGAACAGCGCGTCGATCCATTCACGGTCCGGGACGGGGTCGGAGCAGATCGACAGGGCGGTCAGGTAGCCGTGGGCGGCCACGTAGTCCAGCGCCTCGTCATGCAGCTCATCGGCGTCGAGGAAGGCTTGCAGGCGGGTTAGTTGCTCAGCGAAGGACATTGAAGGGCTACCTTGGGAATAAACGATGCTGAATTCTAGGCTTTCTTGAGCGCCCAGGCCAGCCGCACGGCATATTTGCCCGGTTTTAGCCTGGTGCGTCTATTCGTCAGTCGCGCCCTTTGGTGGATAACGCTCGGGTATACTGCCGCGTTTTGTGATGCCCCTACAGGCCCAGCGCCAATCCGGGAAAACTTCGCTTACGGATTATTTTTCGTGAACGGGGATTTTTTCGGCCAGCCTGTATAGAGGGGTTTTCGGCACCATTTTGGAGTTTTACATGCTCGAGCAGGCTCAACGCGTCCTCAAGGACATCTTCGGCTACGACAGTTTTCGTGGCCGCCAGGGTGCGATCATTGAGCGCGTGGCCAGTGGCGGCGATGCCCTGGTACTGATGCCTACCGGTGGCGGCAAGTCGCTGTGCTTCCAGGTGCCGGCGCTGTTGCGCAATGGCCTGGCCGTGGTGGTGTCGCCGCTGATTGCGTTGATGGACGATCAGGTCGCCACCCTTGAAGAACTCGGTGTCGCCGCCGCGTCGTTGAACTCCACTCTCAGCGCCGAGCAGCAGCGCGACCTGGCCGCACGCATCAAGCGTGGCGAGGTGAAAATGCTCTACCTGGCGCCGGAGCGCCTGGTGCAGCCACGCATGCTGGCTTTTTTGCAGAGCCTGGAAATCGCCCTGTTCGCCATTGACGAAGCCCACTGTGTGTCGCAATGGGGTCACGATTTCCGTCGCGAATACCTGCAGCTTGGCCAATTGGCCGAACTGTTTCCCGATGTGCCGCGTATCGCGCTGACCGCCACCGCCGACAAGCGGACCCGCGAAGAGATCGTCGAGCGCCTGCATTTGCAGAACGCCGAGCGCTTCCTGTCGAGTTTTGACCGGCCCAATATTTTCTACCGCATCGTGCCCAAGGAGCAGCCACGCAAGCAGTTGCTGGCGTTCCTGTCCGAGCGGCGCAGTGACGCGGGCATCGTGTACTGCCTATCGCGCAAGAAAGTCGACGAGGTCGCGGCGTTCCTCTGTGAACAAGGCTACCCGGCACTGCCTTACCATGCCGGCCTGCCCAATGAAACGCGATCAGCGCACCAGAAGCGCTTCCTGAACGAGGAAGGCCTGATCATGGTGGCAACCATCGCCTTTGGCATGGGCATCGACAAATCCAACGTGCGTTTCGTGGCGCACATGGACCTGCCCAAGTCCCTTGAGGCCTATTACCAGGAAACCGGGCGTGCCGGCCGCGATGGCCTGCCGGCGGATGCCTGGATGGTCTACGGACTGCAAGACGTGGTGATGCTCAAGCAGATGCTGCAGAACTCCGAGGGCGACGAGCGCCACAAACGCCTGGAACAGCACAAGCTCGATGCCATGCTCTCGTTGTGCGAAGAGACCCGCTGCCGCCGCCAGACCCTGCTGGCGTATTTCGACGAAGACATGCCTGAACCCTGCGGCCACTGCGATAACTGCATCGACGGCGTACAAACCTGGGACGCCACCGAGCCGGCGCGCCAGGCGTTGTCGACGATCTATCGCACCGGCCAGCGTTATGGTGTGGGCCATCTGGTGGACGTACTGCTGGGCAAGGACAATGAAAAAATCCGCAGCTTCGGCCACGAGAAACTCTCGGTGTACGGTGTCGGCAAAGCTCGCGCCGAAGGTGAGTGGCGTTCGCTGTTTCGCCAGATGGTTGCCCGTGGGCTGGTCGACATCGATATCGAAGGCTACGGCGGGCTGCGCCTGAATGACAGTTGCCGGCCCTTGCTCAAGGGCGAAGTGAGCCTGGAACTGCGCCGTGACCTCAAGCCGCAGACCACCGCCAAAAGCAGCAGTACTAGCCAGGCCAGCCAACTGGTGCGGGGTGAAGAACGCGAACAGTGGGAAGCCTTGCGCACCCTGCGGCGCAAACTGGCGCAGGAGCACAGCGTGCCACCCTACGTTATCTTTCCCGACTCCACCTTGCTGGAGATGCTCCGCGAGCAGCCCACCACCATGGCCGAGATGGCCCGGGTCAGCGGTGTGGGCGCGCGTAAACTGGAACGCTACGGCCAGGCCTTCCTGGAAGTGCTCGGCGGCCAGGCCGAAGCGCCGAAGGAAATCGCCGATATTCGCCACGAACTGATCAGCCTGGCCCGCGCCGGCATGACCCCGATCCAGATCGCCGGCCAGCTGCAATGCTCGGAAAAAAACGTATACACCTTGCTCGCCGAAGCCATCGGCAAGCAGCAATTGTCCCTGGAGCAGGCCCTTGATTTGCCTGAAGATTTGCTCGGTGAAATCCAGGACGCTTTTCTCGATGGAGAAGGCGAATTGCCAGCTGTCACGGAGATTGCGCCGTTATTTACCGGGCGTGTTCCGGAAGGCGTTTTGTACTGCGTGCGTGCTGCTTTGCAGTCGGAATTCGAAATTTAGTGTGCCAATTACGACAATGTAACGAATCAGTACATAGCGGGCCTTGCCTACTGACAGGGCTCATGCTTAGCTGACTAATAATTAGCCATACTTTATTTTCAGTCTTAAACATGAGTTTTTTATGCCGTTAACCGATCAACACCGTTTTGGCATGCAGTTGGCGCAAATGTCCCGAGGTTGGCGCGCCGAACTGGATCGCCGGCTGGCGGGGCTGGGCTTGTCCCAGGCGCGCTGGCTGGTGCTGTTGCACCTGGCCCGTTTTGTCGAAGCACCCACCCAGCGTGAATTGGCCCAGAGTGTCGGCGTGGAAGGGCCCACCCTGGCTCGTCTGCTCGACAGCCTCGAGGGCCAGGGCCTGGTGCAACGCCAGGCCGTAGTAGAAGACCGTCGTGCCAAACGTATCCTGCTGTGCGACACCGCCCAACCGTTGATCGACCAGATCGAAACCATCGCCACGGCGTTGCGCCATGAGTTGTTCGTGGGCGTGAATGAGGAAGACCTGCGGGTGTGCATGCGGGTGCATGAGCACATCCTGGCGAACCTGGAAAAGTCCTGATCTAAATAATGTGGGAGCTGGCTTGCCTGCGATGACGGACATTCAGTCAAGGGATTAGCTGGCTGACGCACCGCTATCGCAGGCAAGCCAGCTCCCACATTGGGTTTAGTGTTCGGCTTCTTAGAACGTCTGGCCCAGGTTCAAGTACACCGCCTTCTGATTATCATCATTGAACCCATAGCTGAAATTCAGCGGCCCCAAGGGTGTATCAAACCCCAGGAAAATACTCGCCGCGTTGATATAGCCGCTGTCGAACTCGTTATCGTTGTTCCACGCCCGACCCCGTTCCAGGGATGCACCCAGGTACAACGGGAAGTCCAGAGGCAGGTAAGAGCGCGGGGTGAGCCTGCGGTAGTACACCGCGCGCATCAGGCTGATGTTCTGCCCCGAAATCGCATCCTGGCGGAAGCCTGATAATTGCCGTGCGCCTCCTAGCAGGAAGCTGGAAATCACCACATCCGAATCGTCCAGGGTGCGCCCATAGCGGCCGCCCAGTATCAGGGTGTCCGGGCCGTGGCTCATGGCCTTGTCCAGCTTGAATTCCCACTGGCGGTAGCGCTGGTCCGAGCCCAGGCCAGGTTCGAACTCGCGAAAGGCCAGGCCGATGTCTTCGCCGCTGTGGGGGAAGTACACGTTGTCCAGGGAGTCGAAGGAATATTTGAGTTCATAGAAGCCTTCGCTGAAGCTCACGCTTGGCAGATCGCGGTCGCCAATGCGCACGTCCGCCTTGCCCCAGGCTTCGCCCACGCCAAAGCGGATCTCGCCGCTGTTGCCGATCTGCCGGCCCACGTTCAAACCGAAGCCATAGCGTTCCAGGCGGTATTCGGAGATGGGGTCGTTATCCAGGATCAGCTCGACGTTCTGCGCCTCGGCCCTGATGTAGGGGGCCACAAAGTAGCGTGAGCCGGTGTCCATGGGTTGGTAGAACTCACTGTAGAGCTCCTGCCGATCACCGATCTGCACCCGTGTGAGCCATTCCGCGCCGAGGCGGTTGATGCCGTTCACGCGGTAACTGGCGCCGAGGTTGAAGGCGCTGTCGCCGCGCATGTCGTCCGAGAGGTTCAAGCCCAGGCGCAGGTAGTCGGTGCCGCTGCGCTTGCCGCGTGCGCTGATCACCAGGGTGTTGTCCTGGCCTTTTTTTACCACGCGGTATTGCACCTGCTCGAAGTAATCCAGGCCGTACAGGGTGCCCATGTCTGATTGCAGGCGGCCCAGGTTCAACGGTTCTCCCAGCCCCTGGCGAATGTAGTAGCGGATAACGTCATCGCTGACTTTGGAGTCGTTCTCCACCTGGATTGCGGTGATTACCGGGGTGCGTTCGCCCGGTGTGCGGGCGGCTATCAGGTCGGCGTCGATGGGTTCGGCAGGGCGCAGGTGTGCCAGGCGCACGTCGAGGGCACGGGTGGCGCGGTAGCCGGCATCGATCATGTCCTTGGCGCGGCCAAAGTCGGTGACGCCATAAGCGGCCAGCGGCGGTTGGATCAACACGTCCTTGGGGTTCAGGGCCTTGAGTTGTTCCTCGGAGTTACGCCGGGTCATCAGGGTGATGGACTGGTTGAGCACGTCCACCACGGTGGCCAGTTGTTTGCGCGAGCGCAGCGGGGTGCCGATGTCGACCACGATAGCAATATCGACGCCCATCTCCCGCGCCACATCCAACGGGATGTTGTCGGTCATACCGCCGTCCACCAGCAGGCGGCCATCCAGCTCCACCGGGGCGAACACCGCGGGAATCGACATGCTGGCGCGTATCACCTGGGGCAGGTGGCCTTTGCTGAAGACTACTTTTTCGCCGGTGGTGATGTCGGTGGCCACGGCGCGGAATGGGATCGGCAGCTTGTCGAAATTACGCGTGTTGCTGCTGTGGGCGAACATGCTTTCCAGCAGCAACGCCAGGTTCTGGCCCTGGATCACGCCCAGCGGCAGGCCGAGGCTGCCATCGTCGCGGAAACTGAGTTTTTGTTTGACCAGGAAATCCCGGTCGTCCTGTTTGCGCCGAAACGGTACATCTTCACGCGGTGGCGCGTCGGACAGGGCCTGCTGCCAGTCGATCCCCAGCGCCAACTTCTCCAGCTCGTCAATTTTGTAGCCCGACGCATACAACCCGCCAATCACCGCGCCCATACTGGTGCCGGCAATCGCATCGATATGAATACCTTGCTCTTCAAGCGCCTTGAGCACGCCGATATGCGCCAGGCCACGGGCGGCGCCGCCGGACAGCACCAGGCCGATTTTCGGGCGGGGGGCTTCTACCGCGTCGGCAAGTAGGGGGGCAAGGCACAGGAACAGGCAAGACAACAGGCGGCGCATCATCAATCTCGTGGCTGGGCGACAAAGGCCGCTATTATAGCCACCCGATTCGCTGAGCCTGTTACGCCAGGAGCCGCTTAATGATGTCTGCATGCAAACCCGAGATCGTGATCACCTATTGCACCCAGTGCCAGTGGTTGCTGCGCGCCGCGTGGCTGGCCCAGGAGCTACTCAGCACCTTTGCCGATGACTTGGGGCGCGTGGCACTGGAACCAGCCACCGGCGGGGCCTTTCGCATTACCTGCGATGGCGTGCAGATTTGGGAGCGCAAGGCCGATGGCGGTTTTCCCGAGGCCAAGGTGCTCAAGCAGCGAGTGCGCGACCAGATCGACCCGCAGCGCGACCTCGGGCATAACGACCGTACCGTCTGAAGTCAGGCCGGCGCCGGTTGCTTGGCCTGGCTGGCGCTGCCCATCAGGCCGGAGAGCACGATGGCGACGATGATCAAGGCGCCGCCCAGCAGCATGCGCAGGGTCGGGGTTTCGGCAAACAACAGCCAGGCCACGGTGATGCCGTAGACCGGTTCCATCGCAAACACCACCGACGCGGTGCGCGCCTTGATCACCGCAAGGCTGGCGACAAACAGGCTGTGGGCCAGGCCGGTACAAAACACCCCCAGCAGCCCGATCCACAGCCAATCTATCCCTCGCACATCCGCCAACCCCGGCGCGGCCACGGGCAGCAGGAGCGCGGCGACCACGACGTTCTGGCACAGCGCGGCCTGTACCGCAGGAATGCGCCCTGAACTGGCGCGATTGTTCAGCGACAACAACGAGAACAACAGGCCCGAGGCGATGCCCCACAGCAGCCCGCCCGTGGCCTCGCTGGCGAGATTGAAATCCGGGGTCACAAGCACCAGGCCAACGGTGACCAGCACCACCAGCAGCACTTCATTGGCGCGAATGCGCTCGCGGAAAATCAGCCCCTCAAGGATTACGGTAAAGGCCGGAAATGCGGTGAACCCCAGGGTCGCCACGGCCACACCCGCGACTTTGACAGCGATAAAGAACGTCACCCAATGGGCGGCCAGCACGACGCCGCTGACCAGCAGGCGACGCCAGTCACGCATCTCCAGTTTTTTCCAGGGAGCGTTGCTGGCAAAGCGGGCGAATACCGCCAGGGCCAGCACGGCAAACGCGGCTCGGCCGAATACGATGATGGCAGGGGAGGCCGCCGCCAGCTTGCCGAATACGCCGGTGAGGCCAAACATCAGTGCGCCGATATGCAGGGCGCCAAGGGCTGAGCGGGGAGTCATTGCGATCCTTGATCCAACAGGGGTGACAGCCTCGCAGTCTAGAGGGTTGGAGGATGGGCGTCTGTCGCGGGCCGGGTGATTTTTAGCGCAAGACTCTTGCTAGCCCGCCCGACGCAACGCCCCGGGCGAGGCGCCAAAGGCCCGTAGCATGGCCGCGCAAAATGCACTTTGCGAGGCGTAGCCGACGCGCTCGGCAATCTCGCCGATGGGCAGGGAGGTTTCGCGTAAAAGCCTGAGCGCCATATGCAAGCGACGACTGCGTAGATAGTCCATCGGCGTTTGCCCGCACTCAGCCATAAACCGTGCATGCAGGCGCGGCACGGACAAATCGGCAATCCGCGCCAGGTCGGCCACCTGGAGCGGACGCGCCGCATGGCGCTCGATATGGCTATTGAACGCGGCATAAGGCAGACGCCGGCCAGGCAGCGGTTGACCCTGAGGGTGGTTGAGGCTGGCCAGTAACAACACGGCGCCTTGCTGGACGATCAGCGGGTCGTGCACCGGGCTTTGTGCCAGCCACTGCACCAACTGGTGTTGCCGGGCATCCAGCGCCAGGCGTGCGGGTTGGTCGAGCAAGCGGCGGCTGGCATCGGCATGTTCGCCCAAGGATTGCACCACCCAGTCCTCGGTCGGCACATCCAGCACCAGGCAGCGGCTGCCATCGCGGCTGATGCAGGCGTGGTGGGTGGAGAAGGGCAGCACCATCACGCTGCTTTCGCGCACCTGGCTGCCACGGCCATCGACTTCCAGGTCCAGGTGCCCGGAAAGGCCGAACACCAACTGCGCATGGTCATGGCTGTGGGCAATGGGCGCTTCAAGGTAGTGGCGTAGCGTGAGGGTTGGGCTCATCGCGGTCTCCAGGGCGGCAAGCCGTCAGTCTACAACGCTTGGCAGGCCGCGGGCGCTGTCATCAGACTGACGCACGCTTGTCATGGACTATTAATCGCCAAGGCGCAAGCTCGCCAAAACAGCGTCGAGGGATGCCCATGACCCGTGCCGAGTTCACCAAGCCCAGCCGCAAGCAACGGGTGCGAACCCTGTGGATTTCCGACGTGCACCTGGGCACTCGGGATTGCCAGGCCGAACACCTGTCGCACTTTCTCAAGGGCTACCATGCCGACAAGGTCTACCTGGTCGGTGACATCATCGACGGTTGGAAACTGCGCGGTGGCATGTATTGGCCCCAGGCTCACACCAACGTGATCCGCCGCTTGCTGACCATGGCCAAACGTGGCACCGAGGTGATCTATGTCACCGGCAACCATGACGAGTTCCTGCGTCGCTATTCCAAGCTGATCCTGGGCAATATCCAATTGGTCGATGAGGCTGTACACGTCACCGCCGATGGCCGCCACTTGCTGGTGATTCATGGCGACCAGTTTGATGTGATCACGCGCTATCACCGCTGGCTCGCCTTCCTCGGCGACTCGGCCTACGAATTCACCCTGACGCTGAACCGCTGGCTGAACCACTGGCGTGCGCGGTATGGCTACGGTTATTGGTCGCTGTCGGCGTACCTGAAACACAAGGTCAAGACGGCAGTGAGTTTTATCAGCGATTTCGAAGAGGCGATTGCCCACGAGGTGACCAAGCGTGAATTGCACGGGGTGGTGTGCGGGCATATTCACCATGCCGAGATTCGCAAGGTGGGCGAGGTGGATTACCTCAACTGCGGGGATTGGGTGGAGTCGTGCACGGCCTTGATCGAGCACTGGGATGGGCATATCGAGTTGTATCGGTTGGCGGATGCGCAGGCCAAAGAGGCACTGCTAAAGGCCGAAATGGTCGCTGGCTGAAGCCCTGCGTGCTTATAAAAGTGGGCGCTGGCTAGGTATCGCACACGGATTCAGCGTCCGGCATCAATCCCCTGTGGGAGCGGGCTTGCCCGCGATGGCGGTGGGCCAGGCAATTAATCTGCAACTGAACCACCGCCATCGCAGGCAAGCCAGCTCCCACACGTAATCCTGTTGCTTCAGTTGGAAACGTCGGCGATGGCTTGAGCCAGCAACGTCAAGCGCGTTGCATCAACACCGGCCACGTTAGCCCGCCCCGAACTGACCATATACACACTGTGCTTTTCGCGCAGTTGCTTGACCTGCTCGGCACTCAAGCCGGTATAGGAAAACATCCCACGCTGCGTGCCGATATGTGCGAATTTCTCGGCCAGGCCATGGGGCGCAAGCGCTTCCACCAATCCTGCGCGCAGATGGGCGATCCGCGAACGCATGGCCTCGACTTCCTCGCTCCACTGCTTTTTCAGCTGTGCATCACCGAGGATGGTCGCCACCACGGCAGCACCGTGATCCGGCGGTGTCGACCACAGGTTGCGAGCGATATTCGCCAGTTGGCTGCGTACATCGGTGAGCTTTTCGGCATCCGCCGCACAGACGATCAATGCACCCACGCGGTCGCGATACAGGCCGAAGTTCTTCGAGCAGGAGCTGGTGATCAGCACTTCCGGCAGCTCGGCGGCAAACAGGCGCACCGCCCAGGCATCCTGTTCCAGGCCATCGCCAAAGCCCTGGTAGGCGAAGTCGATCAGCGGCAGCAACTGGCGTTCACGCACGATCTGCAAGACCTGGCGCCAGTCATCCTGGGACAGGTCAAAGCCGGTCGGGTTATGGCAGCACGCGTGCAGCAATACCACGTCGCCCTTGGGCACGCTGGACAGGGTTGCCAGCATCGCCGTCACATCCAGGCGGTTGTCGCTGCCCACGTAAGGGTAATGACTGACCTTGAGCCCGGCTTTGGCAAAAATGGTTTCGTGGATCGGCCAGGTCGGGTTGCTCAGCCACACGCCACGGCCCGGCAGGCTGTGAGCGATAAAGTCGGCACTCAAGCGCAGGGCGCCGGTGCCGCCTGGGGTTTGCGTGGCGCCAGCGCGGCGGTCACGCAGCAAGGCCGAGTCGGCGCCGAGCACCAGTTGGCTGATCAGGCTGCCGAAGGCTGCATCGCCATGCCCACCGATATAGGTCTTGGTCACTTGGGTGTCGACCAGGCGCTGTTCCGCCAGCTTCACCGAGTGGGGAATCGGCGTCAGGCCTTGCTCGTCCTTATAGACACCTACGCCCAGGTCGAACTTGTTCGGGTTGGCGTCCTGGGTATACAGGTCCATCAACCCGAGGATCGGGTCGCCGGGCACGCGGTCGATGGCATCGAAATGCATTACTTGCGACCCTCGGCAGTCTTGGCCACTTCGTCGGTGCGCGCGGCCATGATGAAGTCGTTGCGGTGCAGGCCCTTGATGGAGTGGCTCCACCAGGTCACGGTGACTTTGCCCCACTCGGTGAGCAGGCCAGGGTGATGGCCTTCGGCTTCGGAAATTTCACCCATGGCGTTGGTGAAAGCCAGGGCGAATTTGAAGTTCTTGAACAGGAAAACCTTTTCCAGCTGCATCACCCCATCGCGCACTTCGATGTTCCAGTCAGGGATCTGCTTGATCAGCACCGGCAGTTCTTCATCGCTGACTTGCGGGGCATCGGCGCGGCAGGCTTCGCAGTGGGCTTGGTTCAAGGTGGTCATGGAAGGTGTCCTGAATTCGAATGATTGAAGGTCAGTGGCGTTACCCTAAAGCAACGCGGGGCCAGGGAACAGACTCACCTGGCCTTAAAACGTGAGGTTCACGCGGCTTTGGGTTTGGGCGGAAATTTCGGTGCGTGCAGACCCAACTGCATGCCGCGCTCGACCATGCCCATGATGTCTTCCTGCGCCACGTCGAACAGGCGCTTGAGCTCGGGCAAGACGAAGTACAGCGGTTGCAGGATGTCGATGCGATAGGGGGTGCGCATCGCTTCCAGCGGGTCGAAGGCCTGGTGCTCGGGCTCGTCCGACAGGCAATACACACTTTCTTTAGGCGACGACAAAATGCCGCCACCGTAGATACGCCGGCCCTGAGGCGTGTCCACCAGGCCGAACTCGATGGTCATCCAGTACAGGCGCGCCAGGTACACCCGTTGCTCCTTGGTGGCCGCCAGGCCGAGCTTGCCGTAGGTGTGGGTGAATTCAGCGAACCAGGGGTTGGTCAGCAGCGGGCAGTGGCCAAAGATCTCGTGAAAAATATCCGGCTCTTGCAGGTAGTCCAGTTCTTCACGGGTGCGGATAAAGGTCGCCACCGGAAACTGCTTGCTGGCCAGCAATTCAAAGAAGGTCTGGAAGGGAATCAGCGCCGGCACGCGGGCGACTTGCCAGCCGGTGGTGTCGGCCAGCACCTTGTTGATCTCGCCCAGTTGGGGGATGCGGTCCAGGGGCAGGCCGAGCTTGTCGATGCCGTCCAGGTATTCCTGGCAGGCGCGGCCCTCAATCACCTTCAACTGACGAGTGATCAGGGTATTCCACACCGCGTGTTCTTCTGGCGGGTAGTGGATAAAACCTTGCGCATCGGGCTCGCGCGCCACGTACTGCGTCTGCTTCATACGGCTCTCCTGCTAGGCATTCGTTCTTGTTATGTCCTGGGATGCCTCTATTGATAACCGGATAGGCGCAGGATTCCATCAGCCTTTAGCCAATGCGCGTAGGAAAAATTACCGATATTCGTAAAGAATTCGTTACGATAGGCTCGCTTCTCGCAGCTATGGGCTGGGAATAGCTGCCGTACTGTCACATAATCTTGACGACTATCTGCGCCTAGCGACAAAAAGACGCGGCGCCTACTCCTTTTTCGAGTTTTTCCATGCGTATCAAAGTGCACTGCCAGAACCGCATCGGCATCCTGCGGGACATCCTCAACCTGCTGGTGGAGTACGGCGTCAACGTCGCCAAGGGCGAAGTCGGCGGTGAGCATGGCAATGCCATCTACCTGTTCTGCCCCAACCTGGTGAACATGCAATTCCAGGCGTTGCGCCCGCAGTTCGAGGCGATTGCCGGAGTGTTCGGGGTCAAGCGGGTAGGGCTGATGCCCAGCGAGCGGCGGCATATGGAACTCAATGCGTTGCTCGGTGCCCTGGAATTCCCGGTGCTGTCCATTGATATGGGCGGCTCCATCGTGGCCGCCAACCGGGCGGCGGCGCAGTTGCTTGGCGTGCGGGTAGATGAAGTGCCGGGGATTCCCCTGTCGCGTTATGCCGAGGATTTTGACCTGCCGGAACTGGTGCGCGCCAGCAAGTCGCGAATCAATGGCCTGCGGGTCAAGGTCAAGGGCGACGTATTTCTGGCGGATATCGCGCCCCTGCAATCCTCCGAGCACGACGACAGCGAAGCCATGGCCGGCGCCGTGCTCACCCTGCACCGTGCCGACCGTGTCGGTGAGCGTATCTATAACGTGCGCAAGCAAGAGCTGCGCGGTTTCGACAGCATCTTCCAAAGCTCCAAGGTCATGGCCGCGGTGGTGCGTGAAGCGCGGCGCATGGCGCCGCTGGATGCGCCGCTATTAATAGAAGGCGAAACCGGCACCGGCAAGGAGCTGTTGGCCCGGGCCTGCCACTTGGCCAGCCCGCGGGGGCAGTCGCCGTTGATGGCGCTCAACTGCGCGGGGTTGCCCGAGTCGATGGCCGAGACTGAACTGTTTGGCTATGGCCCCGGCGCATTTGAAGGGGCGCGGGCGGAAGGTAAATTGGGCCTGCTTGAGCTGACGGCGGGCGGTACCTTGTTTCTGGATGGCGTGGGAGAAATGAGCGCGCGCTTGCAGGTCAAGCTGCTGCGCTTTTTGCAGGATGGTTGTTTTCGCCGGGTGGGCAGTGATGAAGAGGTGTACCTGGACGTGCGGGTGATCTGCGCGACCCAGATGGACTTGTCGGAACTCTGCGCCCGGGGGGAGTTTCGTCAGGACCTTTATCACCGGCTGAATGTGCTGTCGTTGCATATCCCGCCGTTGCGCGAATGCCTGGATGGCCTCGCGCCGTTGGTCGAGCACTTTCTCGACCAGGCCAGTCGGCAGATCGGTTGCCCACTGCCCAGGCTGGCCCCTGCGGCCATGGACAAACTCAGCCACTACCACTGGCCAGGCAACGTGCGGCAACTGGAAAACGTGCTGTTCCAGGCGGTGTCGTTGTGCGAAGGCGGCACGGTCAAGGTTGAACATATTCGCTTGCCCGATTATGGCGTGCGTCAGCCGCTGGGCGATTTTTCCCTGGAGGGCAGCCTGGAGGATATCGTCGGGCGCTTTGAGAAGGCGGTGTTAGAAAGCCTGTACGCCGAACACCCGAGCAGCCGCCAGTTAGGCAAGCGCCTGGGAGTTTCCCACACCACCATTGCCAACAAGCTGCGTGATTACGAAGTGCTCAAGGCCGATCGCAGTTAAAACGGTGGGAGCTGGCTTGCCTGCTATAGCGGATTGTCAGTTGGCATATCAGTGCCTGCCCAACCGCTATCGCAGGCAAGCCAGCTCCCACATTGGTTGGGTATTGCCCCCGCAATCAGCGCCCGGCCTCAATCCCCTGTGGGAGCGGGCTT
>NZ_MPOR01000054.1:0-30143 GCF_001896155.1 Pseudomonas sp. FSL W5-0203 | reverse complement strand
CGGTGTGCCCGAACGCAGGCTTGAATCCGTGGGCCGCCGCCACGCGCCATCCATGGCGCGGGGCGGCTAACCCGGCGTCCTGCCGGGTTAGCCACGAATTCAAGCCTGCGTTCGGCCAGCGTGGTTTAACGGGGCGCCTGAGATCAAGATCAAAAGCAGATCAAGATCAACAGCGGCTCGCTTCGTATCGTGGTTACCGTCTTTACTGCTCGCGTTAACCCGTCACTGGGCTGCGCCAGTCATCCGAGCCGGACGTCCCGGCCACTTCGTGAGTCCAGATAATCTTGCGATAGGTGAAGTGCACATCCTCCAGGTGGGTAAAGTGGGCGTTGTCTGGGTCTTGGCAGTTGGGCATGCGAGATTGGATGTCAACGATGGTGGCGCCTTCCAGTTCAATCGTGAAGTAGTGCTCCTGGGTTCCGGCCGAGGAGGTGCGCAGCCACTCCAGGCGGCAGGACACTTCTTCGCCGGTGGTCAGGGCGCTGAACAGCAAGGGTGAGGATTTATCGAAAACCTTGCTGATCATCAGGGGTTTATGCACGCGCTGACCGGTCGGCTGGCCCGATTGCGGGTCGCGGGGAATGATCACCTGATGAGCAAACGCCTGCACCAGAATCTGGTCCTCATGGCCTTCCTGATAAATGTTGCCTACCGAGTCCTGGGTAAATGTGCCTGCCGTAATCAAACCTTGTTTGACACCAGTGATGGAGAGGTACGCGGGTGTGGGCATGACGGGTTTCCTTGCCTGATTGAGTAGGTATTGCCGGGCAGCGAGAGCGCTGAGCGGTCAAGTGCCTTTAACAAGAAGCGTGCCTGAAAGTGTGAGGCTCAATGAAATAAGGGCGAAGAAGACTCAGTGGCCGTTATTGAGAATTTGTTGTAGGGCTGTGGGTGATTTTTTAGCGCTATTAGTTGCACGCCTATGCGCACTTAGTTGCTCATGTCATGTGTTTTTGTAAATGCAAGGCTGTGGGCGCTTGAGAGTGTTTTCTAGTTGGATAGACTGCGCAAATAACTGCGCATGTCTTTATTTTCAAGCTGCGTAGGATGTTTCTTAAGTTCCGTTCCGTTACTTGCTGATTGTTTTTTTCGTGGCTAAGGTTCGTTCACTTCGATGTGTTTTGAACGGAAGTTAAAAGGTTTTTAACAACGACGTTAATTTTGCCTATTTTGCCTTGGATGGTTGTGTGCAGCCCAAAATAGTTTATTCAGAACAGCTATATGCCTATTGCCAGGAACTTGCCCGGACAGCGTGTTCGCCAAGCAGTTTTGTTGGTAGCGACATGCGTTTTTCAAGCGAGTTTGAGGTGCTGGAAACCGAGTTGGGCAAGGCTCACTCCATTCATGGTGCGGGGCTGCCGGATTGGCAGAAGATCAGCGAGATCAGCGAGTGCATTTTGCGTGAGCATTCCAAGGATCTGCGCGTCGCCGCCTGGTTGACCTGGGCCCTGTATCAGCGTGATTCATTCGCTGGGTTGCTGGCTGGTCTCGGTGTGCTGCGCGAACTCTGCGAGTACCATTGGACGCAGGTCTATCCAGTTAAGCTGCGTACCCGCGTTGCGGCGTTTGGCTGGTTGGTGTTGCGCCTTGAGCAAGCGTGCGCGCACAACCTGCCGCTCAGTGATCAACGGCCTTTATTCCAGGCGCTGTTGGAACACCTCGAATGTCTCGATCAGATATGGGGTGAACAGCTTGGCAGCGAGGCGCCGCTGCTGTTGCCGGTTCGCCGGCAGCTGTCGGCGCGCTTGGCCCAGGCTGCTGCCGAACCTGGCGACGTCGCGGGCGTCATTGCCCGGGTCAAACCTGCGCCAAGCCCGCTGCCGGCCCCCGAGCAACCGCTCAATAACGAAAAAGACGCGCACAAACGGCTGCGCGCATTGCAGGAGCAGGCTCGGCCTTTATGTACCTGGTGGTTGCGTCAGGATGCGGCCGACCCGCGCGCCTTGCGCCTGGGCCGAACCTTGGCCTGGCTGATGCTCGTCAATTATCCCGACGCCAATAATGAGCGCGTCACGGCGCTGCGCCCATTGGCTACCGACAAGCGCAAGCGCTATCAAGACCGCTTCAGCCAAGGCCATTACGCCGATCTGTTGCTTGAACTCGAGGTCAGCCTGGCCGGTGCAATGTTCTGGTTCGATGGTTTGCGCATGGTCTGGGAGTGCCTGGAGGCCTTGCACGCAGACCTCGCCATGACCGAACTGGAAATGCAATTTGCTCTGCTGCTGCATCGCCTGCCGAACCTGCCTGAGTATCGGTTCGAGGACGGCACGCCCTTTGCCGACTCCGCGACAGGTGAGTGGATCGCATTTCACGTCATGCGTCACCTGCACAAGCCTGAGCCCTCCAATGTCGTCGTCGACAGCGCTGCTCAGCCCTGGGAAGCCGCGTTGCAGGCGGTGATGCCCTGCCTGCGCAAAGACGGGCTCAAGGCCGCGGTGAGTGTGCTCAAGCAAGGGCTGCGGGCGGCGTGTGGTGATCGAGCGCGTTTTCACTGGCACCTGGCGCTGGCCAGGTTGTGTGTGGCGGCCGGCAAGCATGACCTGGCCAGGATCCAGCTGGAACAACTCGACCTGCAATTACAGCGCACGGGCCTGGAAAGTTGGGAGCCGGAGCTGGCCATGCAAGTGGGCCAACTGCTGTATCGCTGCTACGACCTGTTGCCACAAAACCAAGCCGTACAAGACGGAAAAGACACCCTGCATCGCCGGTTATGCCATTTCGACCTGGAAGCAGTACTTGAATAGCGCCTCATCAAAAGGAGAAGCACCATGGCCAAAGACGGTTCGGTAGCCCCCAAGGAACGTATCAATATTACCTTCAAACCCGCGGTCGGTAGCGCTCAGGAAGATGTCGAACTGCCGTTGAAGCTGCTGGTGCTGGGGGATTTTTCCCAGCGCGCGGACCCACGCAAACTCGAAGATCGCAAGCCCATCGGTATCGACAAGCACACCTTTGACGAGGTGTTGGCCAAGCAAGCATTGAGCCTGACGCTGAGCGTTCCCAACCGCCTCCAGGATGCAGCCGACGTGGAAGAACTGCCGGTTCAGGTGCGAATTAACACCATGAAGGACTTCAACCCCGCGAACCTGGTGGAGCAGATCCCGCAATTGCAAAAGTTGATGGCATTGCGTGAGGCATTAGTGGCGCTCAAGGGACCGCTGGGCAATACGCCCAGCTTTCGCAACGCTATCGAGCGGGCGTTGGCCAATGGTGACTCTCGCGCACGAGTGCTCGCCGAACTGGGCCTGGATAGGCCTCAAGCCTGACGTTTTCAGTAAAAGGACACTGACACCATGACCACCATTCAACACGGCACGCAACCCGTACAGGTTATCGAAAGCGGTAGCATCCTCGATAACATCATTTCCCAGACATTGCTCAGCGCCGACGACGAGGCTTATGGCATCGCCAAGCGCGGCGTGTCGGCGTTTATCGCAGAGCTGGTCAAGCCACATAATTGTGACGAACCCGTAAAGAAACGCCTGGTCGACCGGATGATCGCCGAGATCGACACCAAGCTCAGCGAACAAATGGATGAGATCCTTCACCATCCGGACTTCCAGGCGTTGGAGGCTTCGTGGCGAGGCTTGCAGTTGCTGGTCGATCGCACCAATTTTCGCGAGAACATCAAGATCGAACTGCTGAATGTTTCGCGCGAGGACCTGTTGGATGATTTCGAAGATTCCTCGGAAATTACCCAGTCCGGGTTATACAAGCACGTCTATAGCGCCGAATACGGTCAGTTCGGCGGTCAGCCAGTGGGCGCGATCATTGCCAATTACTTTCTTTCGCCCAGTGCGCCCGATGTGAAACTGATGCAATACGCATCCAGCGTCGCCGGCATGGCCCACGCGCCCTTTATCGCTGCAGCGGGGCCAAGTTTCTTCGGCTTGGAAAGCTTCACCGGGTTGCCCGACCTGAAGGATCTGCGGGACCATTTCGAAGGCCCGCAGTTTGCCAAATGGCAAAGTTTCCGGCAGAGCGAAGACGCACGATATATTGGCCTCACCGTGCCGCGCTTTTTGCTGCGCACCCCGTATGACCCCCTTGAGTGCCCGGTCAAGACCTTCGCCTACCAGGAGAACGTGGTTAACAGCCACGAGCATTACTTGTGGGGCAATACCGCCTATGCCTTTGCCACTCGCCTGACCGACAGCTTCGCGCGCTTTCGCTGGTGCCCCAACATTATTGGCCCGCAAAGCGGCGGGGCGGTCGAAGACCTGCCGCTGCATCACTTCCAGAGCATGGGCGAGATTGAAACCAAGATTCCTACGGAGGTGCTGATTTCGGACCGACGTGAGTACGAGCTGGCACAAGAAGGTTTCATCGCCTTGACCATGCGCAAGGGCAGCGATAACGCAGCGTTTTTTTCCGCCAGCTCCGTGCAGAAGCCCAAATCGTTCGGCATCAGTGAGGAGGGCAAGGCGGCAGAGCTGAATTACCGCTTGGGCACCCAATTGCCCTACATGATGGTGGTCAACCGCCTGGCTCATTACCTCAAAGTGCTGCAACGGGAGCAGTTGGGCGCGTGGAAAGAGCGGACGGACCTGGAGTTGGAGCTCAACAAATGGGTTCGCCAATACGTGGCGGACCAGGAAAATCCTAGTGCCGAGGTGCGCGGGCGGCGCCCCTTGCGCGCTGCGCGCATTGTCGTCAGCGATGTCGAGGGCGAGCCTGGCTGGTACCGGGTCAACGTTACGGTACGCCCGCATTTCAAATACATGGGGGCAGACTTCACGTTGTCCCTGGTCGGGAAGCTCGATAAAGAATGAGCAGAAGCCAGGGCATGCTTGAGCACAACAGCCTTTTCGAACGCCTCGAGCAGGGGGCGTCTAACCCGGGTGCCACCGTGGCGTCCATCGCCGCACATTTGGGGAAAATGCTCAGCACTCGTGCGGGCAGTGTCCAGACGCTGCCTGATTATGGCTTGCCTGACCTCAATGACATGCGGCTCAGCTTGCATGAGTCCTTGAGCCAGTCGCGGCTGCATATCGAACGTTTTATCCAGGCCTATGAGCCGCGGCTGACGAACGTACGTGTCAGGCTGTTGCCGGTTGTGCGTGACTCCTTGTCCCTGGCATTCGCCATTGAGGCTGAGCGGATGATTGAGGGCGTACTGCATCCTGTAGTGTTCCACGCGCGCCTCACGGATACCGGGCGGGTTGAGGTCTGTGCCAATGACGCTTAACCGTTATTTTCAAAGCGAACTCAGTGCGTTGCGCCAACTGGGGCGACGTTTTTCCGAACGTAATCCCGCCCTGGCGCCGTTTCTCGGCGAAGCGGGCCAGGACCCGGATGTCGAGCGCTTGCTGGAGGGCTTTGCATTCCTGACCGGGCGCTTGCGTCAGAAGCTGGATGACGAACTGCCGGAGTTGACGCACTCGTTGATGCACTTGCTCTGGCCCCATTACATGCGCCCGATACCGGCCTTCAGCATCTTGCAATTCGACCCGTTGAAACGCGCCGGCCCAAGCGTTCGTGTGGCTCGGGATACCGCCGTGCAAAGCGCTCCCATCCACGGTGAGCGTTGCCAGTTCCGTACATGCTATCCCACCGATGTCATGCCATTGCAACTCACTGACCTGGAATACAAATGCCAGGGCGAAGGGGCCTGGTTGGCTTTGCGCCTGTGCATGAGTGTCGACGGCAGCTTCAGTGAGTTGGAATTCGATTCGCTGCGACTGCACCTGGCCGGCGACCACTACATCAGTCAGGGCCTGTACCTGGGCCTATTGCGCCATCTGGCGGGAATCAGCCTGCAGCTCGTGGATCACGATGGCCTGCCGATCAGCGCCGGCGATGACCAACCCCTGACGCTGCGGCTCAATGCCAACCAGGTCCGGCCAGTGGGGTTTTCCCAGGAACAGGCGCTGATTCCTTATCCGCAGAACACGCTGGAGGGCTATCGGCACCTGCAGGAGTACTTCGCGTTTCCCGAGAAATACCTGTTTGTCGATGTCGAAGGCTTGGAGGTGTTGCACACGTTGTCTCACGAGTTGCTCCGGCAGGCGCACGGCCTGGTGATGCGTTTCGAGCTCCGCAGTCAGGGCCGCGAGCCCCTGCGTCCTACCTTGGATAACGTAAAGCTGTATTGCACGCCCATCGTCAACCTGTTTACTCAGGATGCAATTCCCATTCGCCTGGACGGTAAACAGGACGAGTACCTTTTGGTACCTGGGGAATACACGCCGGGCAATGCCAGCGTGTATTCAGTGGACCGGGTCACCGGCTGGCGCCCCGGTGGCTTGGGCTATCAAACCTACGTGCGGTTCGAGTCGTTTGAACATGACTGCCACAGCGAGCCTGTGGCGGCACCGCCCAGCTACAGCATTCGCCAACGTTCGTCGGTTCAACATGGTGGACTCGACACCTGGATGGGGTTCGGCAATCGCCGCAAACAGGGCCAGGAAACCCTGTCGGTCGAACTGACCTGTACCAATTGCAACCTGCCACGGCAATTACGTGCAGGCGATATCAACCAGCCCGGCGAACACACACCGGAGTCGTTGACGTTTCGCAATATCACCGCGCCAACGGCGAGCTACGCACCGCCCCTGGACCAGGATTTCCTGTGGAATCTCATCAGCAATATGTCGCTCAACTACTTGTCGTTGACCGACATCAACGCCTTGAAGGCGATTCTCGCAACCTACGACCTGCCGCGTTATTACGACCGCCAGGCGCTGAAGGTCAGCCAGAAAAGACTGGCGGCTTTGCGCGCCATCCATCATGAGGCGACGGATCGCCTGCATCGTGGGTTGCCCGTGCGAGGGGTGCGGGTCGATCTGACGGTCGATTCCCAAGGCTTTGTCGGCCAGGGCGACTTATTTGTATTCGCTTCGGTCCTCAATCAGTTCTTTGCGCTTTATGCCAGCCTCAATTCCCATCACGAGTTGCGTGTCATCAGCACACAAGGAGACGTGTATTTATGGCCATCCCTGACGGGACAACAGCCCCTGCTCTGAATCAACTTTGCCGTGGTATCCGTGAATACACGTTGTTCCAGGCGGTTTTGCAGGTGATCGAGCGATTGCGTGAGGCTCATCCGCTGCTGGATGAGGACGCGTTGTACGACCAGTTGGAGTTCCAGGCCAACCCTGGCTTGGGCTTTGCCGCGCACGATATCGACCGAGTGGAGTTCTTTATGGAGCATGGACATTTGCGCGCACGCCTGCGCCTCAATGTACTGGGGTTATTTGGCGCCGGGTCCCCACTGCCTGCGTTTTATGGTGAGCAGGCATTTGCCGAGCAGCCAGGCGGCAACCCGACTCGAGATTTCCTGGATATGTTCCATCATCGCTTGCACCGGCTGATGCTCCCGATCTGGCGCAAGTACCGCTATCGGGCGTGTTTCCGGGCAGGCGCCAGTGATGGTTTTTCCGAGCAGATGTTTGCCTTGACGGGTCTGGGCGGCACCGCAATCCGTGGCGCTTCCCAGCTCGATTGCAAACGCCTGCTGCCCTACCTGGGCCTGCTGAGTGTGCGTGTGCACTCGGCGGCGTTGATCGAGTCGGTCCTGCGCTACTACTTCAAGCACGACGCGTTGTTTATCGAGCAGTGGGTTGAACGCCAGGTCGAGATCAGCCCGGTCCAGCGCAATGACCTGGGGCGGGCCAACAGTGTGCTTGGCGAGGACCTGGTGCTGGGGCGCCGCGTCGCTGACCGCAGTGGCAAGTTCAGGGTGCATGTCCGCGCGTTGGGGTGGCAGCGTTTTCACGACTTCCTGCCCACGGGAAAGGCCTATCAGCCGCTGCGTTCGCTGGTGCGCCTGACCCTGCGCGACCCATTGGAATACGACCTGCGTCTGGTACTGGCGCAGGGTCAGATCAGGGCTCTGCACATTGGCGAAAACACGGTTTGCCGCCTGGGTTGGACCACCTGGCTGGGGCACGAGCGGGCCGATGGCGTAGTCACGCTAACCCGTAATTTTCATTAGGGATGAATGGACATGATGAACAGGGATTTGCAACGCATGATCGGCGCACTGTCAGCACGGCTGGAAATAGCATCGGCCCTGGTGGATTTCTGCGGGTGCAACCAATGACCGATAACCTGCCCGGTGGCGGGGCCGACGCGCTGAGGTATGCCGACGCGTTGTCTGCCTGTTTCGCACGCTTGGGGTTCGAGCGTGATGAACACGCGTTACCTGACGGATGTGTCAGCACGGCGGCCCGGCTGAGCCAATCTGACGTCAGCCAATTGTATCTGCTCGATGAAGTGACCGGCCGGCTTGAACTGATCGCCCAACATCTAGCCCAAGTGTCGTCGCTCACCGTCATGCCTCCACGGCCTGGTCAGCATTCCCAACAGTTGCTGCACGACGCCTTGACCCAAGGCACTGGGTTGAGCCTGGAGGATGTGCAAGGCAGCGGCCATGACACAGGTTTTCTGCCCGCATTGGCGACACCATGGCGTGCGCTATTAATCGTGCCGCTGTTCAATCAATGTGAGCGGATAACTGGGGTGCTGGTGTGCGCCCGCCAACAGCCGGCCCAGCTGCAAGGCTACGCCCCCTCGTTGGGGCATTTGGGCAGCTACGCCGTGAACCGGTTACGCGTACTGCGCGGTAGGCAGCCCAACGTCGGCCCAAAGCCCGCAGGCCACGAACCCTTGGCTGGCGCATACGGCCTGATTGGCACCAGCGCGGCAATGGAGCAGGCCTGTCGTTTGATCAGTAAAGTCCTGCACACCCCTTACACCGTGCTGTTGCAGGGTGAGACCGGCACAGGCAAGGAAGTGGTGGCCCGGGCCATACACACGGCCGGGCCGCGCAAGGCCAAGGCCTTTGTCGTGCAGAACTGCGCGGCGTTCCCGGAAGGATTGCTTGAAAGTGAGCTGTTCGGCTACCGCAAAGGTGCGTTCACTGGCGCCGATCGCAATCACGGGGGGCTGTTCGACGCCGCACATGGCGGTACGTTGCTGTTGGATGAGATCGGCGATATGCCGCTGCCCTTGCAAGCCAAGTTGCTGCGGGTATTACAGGAGGGTGAGGTTCGCCCGCTGGGTGCCAGTGCGGCACATAAGGTCGACGTACGCATCATTGCCGCGACCCACCGCGACCTCGCGGCGATGGTCGCCGAAGGGCGCTTTCGCGAAGACCTCTATTACCGTCTGGCTCAGTTCCCCATCACCTTACCGGCCCTGCGCGAGCGGGACGGCGATGTGCTGCAACTGGCGCGCCATTTCACAGGCAAGGTGTGCGCGGCGCTGGGGAGGCCACCTGTCGAATGGGCGAATACCGCCCTCGATCAACTGTCCAGCCATGGTTTTCCCGGCAACGTACGCGAGCTCAAATGCCTGGTGGAACGCGCCGTGTTGTTGTGTGACGACAGCGTGATTCGGCCCGAGCACCTGGCACTGCCGCTGGCACCAGAGCCGGCCACTCCCGATGACGTGACGCTGCGCCAGCGGATGGAGCGAGTGGAGCGTACGTTCCTGCTCGACTGCCTGCACAAGAACCATGGCAATCGCACCCGCACCGCGCGGGAGCTGGGGGTCGCCCGGCGCACCCTGCTTTACCGTCTTGCCCGTTTGAACATTCCCTTTGGCGATGCCCGGGAGGAACGCTGAATGGTGCACTTGATTTTTACTGTGGGAGAAACCTGATGCCTGATCGTCCATGGCACGTCGTCGTGCTGGTGATGTGTTTGCTGGGAGGCTGTAACGCTAACTATGTGTTCGATGATGCCGAGTACCACCCCATGGGTGACCCGCAGGCGATCATTCGTGGCCGCTGAAAGGAGGGGGCATGAAGCTGCAGCTTGTGTTTGAGGTCTGCGCGTGCGAAAGCGACCAGAGCCTACTTTTGGCCCGCAAAGTATTTGACGGTACAGGCGGCGTGATCGGGCGTGGTCCTGGATGTGACTGGGTGATCCCTGACGCCAGCCGCGTACTCTCCAGCCATCATGGATTGATCGGTTACCGTGAAGGACGTTATTTCCTCACGGATATCAGCCGCAACGGTATCGGGATGGCCAAGAGTCCTGAGCGCCTGCGCAAGGGGCAGGCACGATTGATCAGTGACGGCGACGTATTCGAGCTGGGGGTGTTGACGATACGTGCGCGATTGCTGGAATCGCCGCGACCTTCCGACGAGCTGCTGGCGCCAGCGGCGGTGCCGATCCCCGATGACGCTTTCCTGTCACTGGACCCGTTGCATGGCTTGGATCTTGATCGGCAGATGCGGGCCACGTCGGATGATCTGGAGGCCTTGAACAAGAGCGCCGATGAGCAAGCGGTATGGGCAGATCACTATGGGGCCGATTGCGAGCACGTGGTATTGCCGCGGCGGCAAGACCCTTCGATGGAGGTTACCGCGGTACCCGCTGTCGCGTCGACGCTGTCGACCGACGAGGTGTTCTGGTCGCAATTTGCAGCGGTCCTGGGTATGGACCTGACGGCCCTCGACACACCGGCCCGGGAGGCATTGGCGATCAAGGTGGCACGCTTGTTTCGGGTGACGATCGAAGGGCTGCAACAAGGTTTGCGCACCCGTGAAGAACTGAATAACGAACTGGGTATGGCGCCGTTCGCCAGTCAGGGCTCCGGCCAGAATCCCTTGAAAGTGTATAGCGACACCGATGCTGCTTTATCCGCGATGCTCGATACCCGGGAGTTGGGTCAACTGCCCGCGGTGCGCGCCATTGCCCAGGTGCACCTGGAACTGCAGGTGCATCAGGTTGCGTTGCTGGCCGCTTGTCGAAGCGCCATGCGTAATGCCCGTGCTGTCTTTGAACCCAGCCATCTGTTGGGGTGTTTTGCGTCCCAGGGCAAGCCTGCCGGGTTTTTCTCCGATGGCGGGCGGTGGCGTGCCTACCAGCGTTACTACCAGCGTGTGGTGGCGCAAGAACAGTTGAATGATCGCCCGTTGGCCGGCGACTTCGCCAAGGCTTATGAGGAGCAGGTGCGCCTGATCTCCAGCCTGCACATTGATTTTCCAGGATGATAATCATGTATCGAGCCACCTTTGTTTCGTTGTTGCTCTTGTGCGGGCTGTTGGCGGGTTGCAGCGCCGTCTCGCCATTTTCCACGCTGACCAAGCTGGACGTGGTGCTGACTGCCAGCGAGCACGTCAACCCGGACTTGCACGGTCGTCCTTCTCCCGTGGTGGTGCAGTTGATCGAACTGCGCCATGGCGTTGCCTTTGAACATGCCGACTTCTTCAGCCTGTATGGCAATGCGCAGCACACGCTGCCAAAGGACTGGGTCGGCAGCGAGGAGGTTGAGCTGCGCCCGGGTGACCGGCTGGCGCTCAAACTGCGCATCGCTCCCGACAGTCGTTTTGTGGGAGTACTGGCCGCTTTTCGAGACTTGCCCCATGTCCAGTGGCGGCTGCTGGTGCCCTTGACGGTACAGCAACGCAACCGTGTCGAGCTGGTGCTGGACCAGGGCGGTATACGTGTTGCTGACCCTCTCGCCGGTGTGGAGGCGCAATAACATGCAGGTCCATAAAGTTATCTGGCAGGAAGGCATGCTGTTGCGGCCACAGCACTTGCAACACAACGACCGTTATTACCACCAGCAGCTCAATCAGACCCGCCTGCTGGGCAGTGACACCTGGGGTTTGCTCACGTTCGAAGTCAATACGCAGTACCTCAAGTTGGGCAAGCTGGTGGTCAACCAGGCCAGTGGCGTGTTGCCGGACGGCAGCCTGTTTGACTTGAATGCTGCCATGGAGCCGCTGGTGGTGCAGGTGCCAGAGGGTTCGGGCGCGCAAGGGGTTTACCTGGCGCTGCCGCTGGTCAGCGGCAGTCACCTTGAAGCCCGCCGGCCTGAGCAAAGTGACGTGTTGGCGCGCTACCTCAGCTGTGAAGTGGAAGTGGGGGATTCCAACGTGGGGGCGGATACGCGTTGCCGAATCCACTGCGCGCGCCCGGACTTACGTCTTCTGTTGGGTGAACAGCCGGGTGACCAGCACTTCATCAAGCTCAAGGTGGCCCAGGTACTCGACGCCAGCGGTGAAGGCGGCGTGAACCTGGATACGGCGTTCATCCCGACGTTTATCTTCGTGCAGGAGCATGGGTACGTGGCGTCGTGTCTCAAGGAGGTGATTGGCCTGCTTGCCAGTCGGGGCGATGCCATCGCGGCGCGCATTCGTGGCGAGAGCACGACCCAAGGCACACAAATCGCCGATTTCCTGATGCTGCAAGTGATCAATCGTAGTGAGCTGGAGCTGCGCCACTGCCTGAGCCAGACGCGGGTGCGGCCTGAAGCGGTGTTCCGTGCGCTGGTGTCGCTGCTCGGGGAGCTATCAACCTTCACCACTGAAAGTAAGCGCGCGCAGTTGGATGTTCACTATCAACACGGCGATCAGGGCGCCAGTTTTCGCGGGCTGATGGCGCAGGTGCGTACGGCACTGTCGGTGGTGCTGGAGCAACAGGCGATCAAGTTGGCATTGCAGCCTCGCCAGTACGGGGTGCTGGTATGCCCGGTCAGCGAGTTGAAACTGCTTGGCACAGCCACCTTCATCCTGGCGGCCACCGCGCAGTGTGAGGCGCAGGAATTGCGCCAGCGCCTGCCAGCCCACCTGAAAGTCGCGCCGGTTGAGCGCATACGCGAGTTGGTCAACCTGCACTTGGCCGGTATCAAGGTCAAGCCTTTGCCAGTGGCGCCGCGACAGATTCCTTTCCATGCCGGCAAGACCTATTTCGTGCTCGATATGAGCCCCCGTGATATCGCACAGCTGGAACAGTCGGGTGGTTTCGCTTTCCACGTAGGGGGTGAATTCACCGGGCTTGAACTCGACTTCTGGGCCATCAGGAACTGAATGCCATGGACAGTGAATACACCCAGGATGAAAAAACCGTCCTGCTCGACCGGGAGACTCATGAGCCTGCCCAGAGGCCGTTAACGGATTTCCCGTCGCCGCCGCGCTACGAACAGCTGGAAGACCGCATGATCTACGCCGGCCACAGGCTCGATACGCAGAGCTTTCAGGCAGGGCTCAACCCGCTGGTAGCCGCAGCCTGGGCGGTATTGTTCGAGGTTATTGGGCTCAGGGTCTGCTCCGGCCGTGAAAACCTGGGCACGCTCAACGACCGATTAGTGTTGGCGGTGACTCAGTTCGAAACCCGCGCCTTGCAGGGCGGCGTGGAGAACAGCCAGGTCATGTCGGCGCGCTATGTGTTGTGCAGCGTGATCGATGAGGCGGTGGTGACGACGCCGTGGGGGGCGCAAAGCGAATGGTCGAAGATCAGCCTGTTGAGCCGCTTCCATAACGAAACCTTTGGCGGCGAAAAAGTGTTCCAGTTGCTGGAGCGCCTCACGCGCGACCCGGTGAAGCACCTGGCGATGCTGGAGTTGCTGTACCTGTGCCTGTCCCTGGGGTTCGAAGGCAAATACCGGGTGATGGAGCGGGGTGTGGCGCAACTTGAGGCCGTCCGCGATGCCTTGTATCGCCAGATCAGGCACGTACGTGGGGAGCCGGCGGCGCAAGCGCTACTGCCTGCCCAGCAGCGAGCCGACCGGCGCAAGCAGGTGCGGGTCATTCCTGCCACTTGGTGGGTCGGCCTCACCTTGGCGTGTGTGTTGGCGATGTACACAGGGTTTGCCTGGGTGCTGAGCAACGAGCGTACAAACGCGCTGCACCCCCTTCAACTTTCGGCGTCGGATCTGGTCCGCACGCCCTTGTAAACGCTGGGAGCAATGAATGATCGCATTCTTCAAGGGGGTGGGCACCGTGCTGGGCAGGATTTGGGTGTGGAGCCTGTTGCTGGTGCTTTCCTGCGCGGCAATGGTGTGGTTCTTGGGGCCGCTGCTGGCAGTGGATGATCACCGTATCTGGGCCGGGGCGACTGCTCGGTTGGTCACCATCAGCGGTGTGTTCTTGCTATGGGGACTGGCGATGGCGTTTGTGGGCCCAGGTTTTGCCGCCTGGCGCCAAAGACCAGAACGCGAGGTGCGCCGACAGCCGATGACGGGGGTGGAGGACGAACGCCGGCACCTGCGCAGTCGGTTCAAGAAAGCCGTGCACCTGCTCAAGATATCCCGCCATTATGGAGAGCGTAACGCGCGTTGGCGTCATGAGTTGCCCTGGTACCTGTTGATCGGTGAGCCGGGCAGTGGCAAGACACAGCTGCTGGCGGCAGCGGGCTTGCCGCTGGCGCTGGACCACGCGCAAACGCGGCCGATCGGTAGCAGTGCCCATTGTGACTGGTATTTCGGCGACGAAGGCGTGCTGATCGACACCCCGGGACGCTACCTTACCCAGCCCGACTCTTCAGTGGACGCCGCAGGCTGGATCACCTTGCTGCATCTGCTCCGGTGGCGCCGTCGAGTGCGGCCGCTCAGCGGTGTGGTGGTGACGCTATCGGTCGACATGCTGTCGAGCACCAACGAATACGACCTGGATCATCACGCACGCCATGTACACTCGCGCCTGCAAGAGATCCAACAGACGTTGCATGTGGATGTGCCGATTTACCTGGTGTTGACCCACGCCGACCGATTGCCGGGATTCGCTGAATTCTTTGACTCACCCCTTGGAGAAAGTGCCGACAGCGTGTTGGGTCAGCACCTGCAAGGTTGCGCCGACGGTACTGACACAACACAGGTTCGTCAGGCGGTCGAGCAATTATTGCAGCGCTTGAACAGTGAGCTGATTGGGCGACTGCATCAGGAGCGCAATGTCGAGCGACGTGGGCAGATGCTGGAGTTTCCCCAGCAGGCAGCACGAATGGGGGAGCGCGTCAGCCTGTTCGTTGACATGGCGTTTTGCGCACATCGCTACCAACCCATCAACGGTTTGCGAGGGTTCTTCTTGACCTGCGCCGATGGCAGGCACCCGCGCTTTGTGCAGGGTCTGTTCAGCCAGGTGATCTTCGCCGAGGCCGACCTTGCGGGTTTGCAGGCTCAGGAACAACAACGTCTGCGTTGGCGCCAGGGCGCGCAGGCGGTGGCTGCAGCGCTGGTTATTGGCGGTGTCGGCGGGCTATGGGGGCACAGTTACTCAGTCAACCACCAACGCTTGGCGCAATTGTCGGCGCTGACCTCACACCCGCCGCTCGCCCTTGCGGCCGACGATGAAAGCACGGCGCTGTTGGCGCTGTTGGACGCGCGACTGGCGGCGACCCAGGTTTTTCCTGGGCCGGCAGATGTACGCCTGGTGGAGCGCACCGGGCTGTATCAGGGCGAACTGAGCCGTCCCAGCGTCGATCAAGCCTATGATCACGCGCTGCAAAAGCCATTTCTGGCCTGGACAGCCGCCCAGTTGGAAGAACAGGTAATTGCCAGCCTCGGGGACCGGGAGCGGCTGCTCGACGACCTGCGTGCCTACCTGATGCTCAATCTGCGCGAACGCCGTGACACGACCTGGCTGGCAGAACATATTGCAAGCCTTTGGTCGGTGCGGTTTGCCGGGGATATGCCAACACAGAAGCGCCTCAATGTGCACCTTGCGCGGCTGCTGGAGCAACCTTTTGTGGTGTCACTCAACGCGGAGCGGGTGGCCCAGGCCCGTGAAGCGCTGAGGGGCGAATCGTTGGCCGATGGGGTCTATCGGGTATTGCGCGAACAAGCGCGCAGCCTGGAGCCGTTGCGGCTGGCCGAGGGTAAGGTGTTCGCCGCTATCGATCCGCCTGTGCCGGGGTTCTATACCAAACGCTATGTGCAGTACTTTGAGGCGCAGGGCCCGCGGTTGGTAAACGCCATCACCCAGGACAACTGGGTGCTCGGCGAGGGTACCGACCTGGGGACCGAGGACTTGCGGCGCCTGATGGCGGAACTGCAGCAACGTTATTTCAGCGAGTATGCCGATGCCTGGAGCGATGCGCTTGGCCGAGTCAGGCTGCAAGAGACTGACAACCTGCGCCAGGATGCCGAGCAACTGATGAACCTGACGTCGGCGCAATCGCCTTTGATTCGTCTCTTGCAACAGGTGCGTGAAAATACGCGTTTGTTGCCAAGCCATGGACTGCTGGACAAAGTGGCCCAGCAGTCGGCAGACCTGGGCGAGATGGCCAAGTCGAGGTTGACGGCGGGGCAGGCGGCTATTGTCGAGGCTCCGCGGCGCGCCTTGCAGCGCCGCTTTGAGCCTTTGCATCAATTGCTGGATGAGCAGCAGAACCCCGGCGTAGAGCTGACTCAGGCCTTGCGTCTGCTGGATGAAGTGCACCTGCATTTGACGGCCTTGAACCGGGACAGCGCACCCGAGCAGGCCGCCTTCCTGCGTGCCAGGCAGCGCATGGAGGGCCAGCAGGATGCATTGGGCCATCTGCGAGACGCCGCCGCTCGCCTGCCGCTGCCCGTTGCCGGCTGGCTCGAAAGTATGGCGGATGACAGTTGGCGGCATTTGCTGGAACAGGCCTATGTGCACGTCAACCAACGTTATCAGAGCGAGGTGCATAGCCTTTATGCCAAGGCCATTGGCCGACGTTACCCATTCAATGCGCACGCCAGCAGTGAGGTCGCCCTTCACGATTTTCAGGAGTTCTTCAAGCCACGCGGGGTGATGGCGCGCTTTTATGAGGGCTACCTGCGGCCTTTTATCAGTGCCGACGGCAGCCGCTACCGATTGCGTGGGCTGGATGGCCAGAGTTTGCCGGTTTCCCGTGCGCTGCTGGAGCAATTGATGAAGACCCAGGTCATCCGCCGCGGCTTTTTTACCGAAGACGCGGGGGAGTTGTCCGTGCGATTCACCTTGGCACCCTACAGCCTGGACCCATCGGTCAGCCGAGCGATCCTGCGGTTTGGCGACCAGCAATTGGAGTATCGCCACGGTCCGATCGTACCCATGACGTTCCATTGGCCCACCGACGCAGACAATGGGCGCAGCAGCCTCGTCTTGGAGAGAGGCGCGGAGCAGCGCCCCTTGGGCATCGAAAAAGACACTGGAGCGTGGTCGTTGTTCCGGTTTCTGGACCTGCTGCAGAAAGAGCCCGCCAGCGGCCGTAATATACAGATCCTCAAGGCAGACCTCGCCGGCCTGCGCGCCAATTACCGGCTCACCAGCCAGCGTACGCCCGGTCCGTTTGACATGGACACATGGCGCACCTTTCGCCTGCCGGAGCAGCTGTGACCCCGATGGAAGCCCCGTGGCGCAGCGCCGGGCGCACGCAGCGAGGCCTGGCGCGGTTGCGCAATGAGGATGCATTCCTGGACAACCCGAGCACGGGTTGCTGGGCGGTGGCGGACGGCATGGGCGGGTATCGGCACGGGGATGTCGCCAGCCAGTGGATAGTCAGCCACTTGGCTTCAGTGTCGGCTGACGGCAACCTTGACCAGCGTATTCAGGCGGTTCGCAACAAATTGCAGGACGTCAACCAAGGAGTACGACGCGCATGGACAGAACCTGGCGCAACCAGTGAAGTGACGATGGGCAGTACCGTGGTCGCCCTGTTGTTGGAGAAGGGCCGGGCGGCCTGCCTATGGGCGGGAGACAGTCGCTGCTATTTATGGCGCGACCAGAGCCTCTACCAATTGTCGAAGGACCACTCGCTGCTGCAGCGCCTCATGGACGAGCGTCAGTTGAGTGTGGCGCAAGCCCAGGCTTACCCGGGTGCCAGGGCCTTGACCCGGGCCGTTGGCGCGCGTTCGCGGTTGCATCTGGAGGTACTGGAACTGCGTACCCGCCCTGGGGATGTATTTTTGTTGTGCAGTGATGGCTTGTATCAGGCCCTCAGCCACGTTGACCTGGGGCGGGCGTTGAGCATGGGCACGCCTCAACGGGCAGTGGAACGGCTATTTGCAGCGGCGTTGCGCCGGCCGATACGCGATGACCTGACTGCGGTTGTGGTGCAGCCATGAACTCGGCAGCTCAAGCCTGCCGTTTACTGTCTGGGCGCTATCACCTTGAACGTGTCTTGGGCAGAGGTGGCATGGGCAGGGTGTACCGCGCGCGCGACCTGTTGCACGAGCAATTGGGCGAACCCTGTTCCAAGGTCGCGATCAAGCTACTCGACGAACCCATTTCCCAGTGCCCCGACGCGCATGTGTTGTTGTACAGCGAGTTTGCGTTGACCCGCAGCCTGAGGCACGCGCATGTGGTACGGGCGTTTTCGTTTGAGGTCGATACACACAGTCAAGTCGCGTTTTTCACCATGGAGTTGCTGCAAGGAGTGACGCTGGACCGCCTGCTGCTGGAGTGCCCCTATGGCTTGCCCTGGCGGGAGTTGCGACCCATCGCCGTGCAGTTGCTGGATGCGCTGGTCTACACCCACCAGCAAGACGTTCTGCACGGTGATGTCAAACCAGCCAATGTCATGGTGGGCGAGGAGGGCGTGCGCTTGTTCGATTTCGGCCTGGGCCAGGCTCAAGCAGGCGCCGCAATGGGTTTGCCGAGTGTCAGCCGCAGTCGTTTCAATGCCTGGACACCTGCCTACGCCGCCCCGGAACTGTTGGCCGGCGGTGCGCTGACCGCCGCTGCCGACCTGTACGGCGTGGCCTGCGTCCTGTACGAACTGGCCCACGGCAAGCGCGTTGGGGAGCGCGCCTCCACGGTCTGTCTGCCCCGGCCCGTGCAGTTGCCCAGGCATTGCTGGGTGGCGTTACAGGCAGCGTTGGCGATAGACCCGCAGCACCGAAGCATAACGGTCGCCGAGTTGCGTCACGTCATGGGGCGCAACCGAGCACGCTGGTGCTTGTAGGGCAAAGGTCAAACGGCCAAGCCGTGCAACTGGCAGTACTGCGCCCAGTCCATACCTGCCATCTGTGCGACTTCTTTATGCACTTCGCGCCGCTGGGCCTCGAAGGCTTCGGTCGAATCGGCCGTCAGCTTGAGGGTCAATTCCCAGGCGAATAATTTTTGCTGTTCAGCGTGTGCTTCGAAAGCCTCATGCAGGCGTTCGGCGCGATACTGCGCCAGGGTTTCGCCCCTGGCCTGGGCTACCAGCGGGTTGAGGCTGTCCAGCTCGGCAGCGACCTGCGGTTGTTCGCGCAGGAATCTGTCCAGCGCAAGTTGGTGCGTATCGTTGGGTGCCGACACAGGTAGACACCTTAATGAGAAGGGTGAGAGTTGCTATCGGACGCGCGTGCGTTGAGGTGATGGCGGGCACGCTTGCGCGACCTGCGCTGCATCCAGTTTTGCAACGGCGCCAGCAAGAAAAACATCAGGTAAGCGACCAGCACCAGGGTCAGGTCTACCCAGGTTTCAGCCACAGGCCCAGTGAACAACTCAATGAGGTTCTTGATTACAAACAGCAACACCACGCTGCACAACCACAGCAGGATGGTGACAAACAGAGGACGCATGTGACTTGAGCGTTTGTCTTGCATAGTGAGGTTCTCTCCTTTGGCCTGTTGTCGTTCCAGGCAAGATTCCCTGAGTGCGTACCCATTATCAGACAGGTTGTAACATCCTTTAACACGCACAAACCGTGCGGATGATACCGACTCAGACAGCCTTAGGGGATGATTCAAGTCAGAAAGTTCGATAAATCTGTAGGGATTTAGTCTAGCAATCCGGCATTCACTGGTAAAAAAGCCGGGCAGGGACGGGGATAAAGGCTTTCGCTTCGGCTATCAGGCCGTGTAGCGTTAGCGGGTGTTTCCGGCCCTGATCTTCAGCGGCAGTCGGTGACAGGCAGAGGACGGCCCATGGCGCACACCCTGTTCAAACTTTTCCTGACACAGCGCCTGGCGGTCCTGGCCAGCACGGAGTCGCTGCGTGCGATTCGGGAGGGGCTGCTGTGGATACTGCCGTGCCTGTTGGTGTCCGCTGGTTTCCTGATCCTGTCCGAATGCGCCCTGGCGCTGGGGTTCGATGCGCAGGTGGTGAGTTTCCTGGCCGGGTTGCATAAACAGATCAGCTCGGTGATCCCGTTGCTGGTGGCGGCCTCCATCGGTTACATGTTGGCGATTCAACACCGTCTGCCACAACTGCCGGTCGCCTTCCTGTGCCTGGCCCATGTAGTGGTCGCAACCTTCGTGCTGCGTGAGTACCCGCGTGCTTCGGCCACGTTCCTACTCTTTATTGCCATTGCTTCGCCCTTGATCAATGTGCCGGCCATCGCCTGGCTGCACCGCTTTCGCTGGACGCGCCTGGTCAACCAGGACCTGGTCGGCCATAACCTCAAGGGCACCATCAACATGGTGATACCCGGCGCACTCACGGCCTTGTCGTTGGTGGCGGTGTTGTCGTTGCTGCTGTTGATCCCCCATGTGGCGCAAATCCAGGGGCCGCAGGTGCTTGATGCGTTGCAGACGCCTTACGGCAGCGGGTTGTTTGTCACCCTGATGAATTCGCTGCTGTGGTTCTTCGGGATTCACGGCGTGTATGCCATGCAGCCGTTATTCGATGCATTGGACCAGGCGGTGGCGCTCAATGGCGCAGCGTTGGCGGCGGGGGAGCCGGTGCTGTACCTGCTCAACAACGGCTTGCTGGGCAGTTTTGCGTTTATCGGTGGCTCGGGCGCAACCTTATGCCTGTTATTGGCGATCCTGCTGTTTTCCAAGAGCCAGTCCATGCGCTTGCTGGCGGTGGCCAGTTTGCCGCTGTCATTATTCAATGTCAGCGAAGTGCTGTTGTTCGGTTTGCCGATCATCCTCAACCCGCGCCTGTTCATACCATTTCTATTGGTGCCGGCGTTCAACGCGATGGTGGCGTTGATGGTGGTGCAACTGGGCTGGGTCTCACCGGCGGTGGCCAGCGTGCCCTTTACCGCCCCGGTGCTGCTCAACGCGTACCTCAGCACCCATGGCGATGTGGCGGCGGTGGTGTTGCAGATCGTTCTGTTGGGCGCCGGTACCCTGGTGTATGCGCCCTACGTCAGGGCGATTCATCGCCAGTCCAGCGATGGCGGCACGGTGTACCTCAAATCCCTTGACATGACCTTTCGCGGTCTCGAGGAGAAAGGCCGTCTGCTGGAGTTCGATCCGGTGCTGGCCACTCACCAGACATTGGCCCGTCAGGCCGCTGAGTTGAACCGTATTCAACAGATCAGCGATTACGAGTTCTACCTTGAGTTTCAACCCCAAATCTCCACCCGCACCGGTTTGTGCACCGGCTGCGAGGCGTTGATGCGCGCCCGGGACAGCCAGGGCACGGTGCATTCGCCCTGGGAGTTCCTGCAATGGCTGGCGCACGCCAGGCTGATGCCGGACGTAGACGTGTGGGTGGCATCCCAGGCTGTGCGCCAGTATCAGAAATGGCAGAAGGTGGGTTTTGAACTGCCGATGACCATCAATATTTCCAGCACCACGCTCAAGGACGCCGCCTATGGCGACCGCCTGGTGGAAATTCTTCGCCAGGCCCGTGGGCAAGTTTCAGTGGAAATTACCGAAGACGCGCTGGTCAGCGACATCCCGGCCACCCGCCAGACCATCCAGAAGTTGCAGGCCATGGGCGCCAAGGTCTATCTGGATGATTTTGGCACTGGGTTTTCTGCGTTGAGCTATCTGCACCAGTTTCCTGTGGATTTCATCAAGATCGACCGCAGTTTTGTGGTTGCCCAGCATGACCCTAAAGGCGCCCAGGTGCTCACAGGTATGTTGCGGTTCTGCGAGGCCTTGGACCTGGGCGTGGTAGTGGAAGGGGTTGAGACGGCTGAGCAATTGGCCTTTTTGAGTAACGGGCCTGAGTTGTTTATCCAGGGCTGGTATTTCAGCAAGGCACTGCCTGGGGATCAGTTGCCGCGCTTTGTGCGTGAGCGCAGGGCGTTGGTCTGATGGCCGACGCTTATCTAACTGACGCCCTGCGGTCCAACTGTGGGAGCTGGCTTGCCTGCGATGACGGCCTGCCAGTCGACGCCTATCTACCTGACACCCCGCAGTCCAACTGTGGGAGCTGGCTTGCCTGCGATGACGCCCTGACAGCCGACGCTGTTATACCGTGTACATATCCATTCCTGCGGTCACGACCACTTAGGGTTCCGCTCTGACAGCGGGGCACTTTGGAAAAGAGCCGGAATGCCGGCCCAGCCCAAAGTAACCAAAGGGCTCTTGCCCCACACTCGGCACCTCGCTTGGGCTCGGTGTGCCCGTAATCCGCCAGTGATTTGGGGGGGCGCTTCAGATCAAGAGCAAGATCAAGAGCGACTCGCTTCGCATCGTGGTTACCGCTGGCTGCTACGGAGTTGTGTAATACCTATTGTTTGGTGGCGCCAACCCCCCATCTCCAAGCCTTTGAAAGAATTTTCCTACAGGTGTTGACCTTGCCACTACGGGAACCTTTAGGCTTTTTTCCGAGTACGCCCAACCACAAAAACAAGATTCAGGGGTTATCAATGGATACTGCTGCCCTGCAACAACGCTCGGATTCCGATCTCTTCACCAACGCCTCGCGGCTGATGGTGAATGCCTTGGAACCCAGCGCCAACTACGCCCAAGTCACCCGCGCGCTGGAAGCGCTGCTCGCACTGACCCGGCAAGGCCTGGCGGGAGACGCCCAAGCTTATGCGCACTATCAGTCAGCCCTGCTGCAACTGCACCTCCCCGGTGACCCGCGCACCGAGCCGACCCGGCGCTGGATGGCCAGCGAGGTCTACCGCGTCGAAGATGAGTTCGCCGCCGACGTGCCGGGCTTTAAAGCGTTGCCGGCGGACGAGTTCCGTCAACAGGTCGACGCTGAAATCGCCGCACGCAGCCGGGTCAACCACCCGATGTCGGTGCACCTGTTCCAAGGTACGCCGCCGGTGCAGGATGTGCGCTTTTTCCTGGAGCATCACTGGACCCGTTCCTACAACTTCTACAGCCTGCTGGCCGAGTTGGCCTTTCGCTTCGAAGCGATCGAAGACGCCTCGGTGTTTTACCGCAACTTGTACGGCGAAGCAGGCGCTGAGACACCGGAGCGTTCGCACCCGGCGATGCTCGCCCATCTGATGGAGTATTTCGATATTCCGCTGGCCATCGATTTCCCCGCGCTGCATCCGCTGGAAAAGGCCTACCTGAATAATCGCATTCGCTGTGTGCGCCACATCGATGTCGCCTGGGGCCTTGCGCTGCTCTATGCGGTGGAGTCTGTCAGCTGCGTCAACCATCGGCGCATCTACGAGTTGTTGCAGCGCCTGGATGTACCGGCGCAGCCCAGCGAATTCCACCGCTTGCATGGCACCCAGGATGAGATCGACACCGAAGAAATGTGGGCACTGATTGCCAAGTTCGCCAGCGAGGAAGGCTTTCAACGCACGTTCATGCGCGCACTCAAGCGCCACTTCGAGATCAACAAGGCCTACTTCGACAGCCTGTGGCAGCAGATGCAGGCCCAACGCCTGTCTGCCTGAACGACCTGCGATCCAAAAACAAAAATAATGGAGCACATGATGAGCCCACGTAATTTTTCCCTGTCGCAATTGCAGAATATTCACACGGCCGAAGCCCGTCTGCTGGCGGAAGCCTTGAAACCGGACGCGACGTTCAATCGCATCGAAATTGCCGCCAATATGCTGCGCGCCCTGTGCGAGACCGGCCAACGTGGCGACGCCGCGAATGCAGCGCAGTGCCAGCAATTGCTGTACATCCTCTCGTTGAGCGACGACGTGGCCACCGCCTCGACCCGGCGCTGGCTGGCCAATGCCGTCTATAGCGTGCAAGAGCGTTTCATGCCGTCAGCCGACTTGGCATCGCCCTTGTCCGAGGCCGGCTTCCAGCAGCGCCTGGAAGAGCAGATTGCCGCGCAGTCGCGGGAAAACCATCCGATGTCGCAGTATGTGTTTGAAGGCAAAGCCTCTCACGAGCAACTGCAGGTGTTTTTGCGCCACCAATGGTTCCGTACTTATCGCCTTTACCGGGACGCCGCCGACCTGCTGGTCAACCTGACTGACGTGGACGAGGCGGCTGCCCTGGCGCGTTATCTCTACGGCGAGTTGGGCGAAGAGGATGAGCAGCGTTCCCACCCGAAGCTGTTGGCCAAGCTGCTCGCCGCCGTGGGCCTGAATGCCGATTTCGAGGCCCTCTCGACGATGCCCGAGGAAATCGCCTACCTCAACAACCGCGCACGCTGTTTCCGCAACCCCGATGTCGGCTGGGGCCTGGCGGTGTTCTACATCACCGAACTGGTGGTGCCCGGTAACCACGGCAAGCTGTACAACGCCCTGCGCAACGCGGGCTTGAGCCAGGATGACGCGGAGTACTACGAAGTGCATATCAGCCTGGTGCCGCCGCGGGCCAAGCGGGAGTGGGCGCTGATCTCACGGCGTATTCCGGACCTGGGGTTCCAGAATGCGTTCCTGACGTCTCTGGCCGAGCACTTCCGGCTGGAGCGGGCTTATTACGATGCAGTCTGGGAAGAAGTACAACGCGTGAAGTAGCCCTCCCTGGACAACCCGAGTAACCCGACATGCCAAGTCATATCACTGAATCCCGTATCCACGGGGGCGCTTACTCGTCCCCGGAATTTGCTGCAATCTTCTCTGATGCCAATCAGGTGCAGAAGTGGCTCGATGTTGAAACAGCGCTGGCGGCGACCCAGGCGCAGATGGGCCTCATCCCCCACGAGGCCGCCCGGGAGATTGCCCGGGTAGCCAGCGTGGAACTGCTGGACCTCGATGCGTTGGGGCGCGAGGGCCTGGAAACCGGGCACATCCTGGTGCCGACCCTGCGCGCCTTGCAGGGGTTATGCGCCGATGGGCTGGGCGAATACGTGCATTACGGCGTGACCACCCAGGACATCCTCGACACCGGCCTCATCCTGCAAATCCGCGATGCCTGGGGCCTGGCAGTGCAGCGTTTGCGCGGGATCCGCGGGCATCTGCTCACGCTCGCCCTGCGCCATAAGCACACGGCGATGGTCGCCAGAACCCATGGCCAACACGCATTGCCCACCACGTTCGGCTACAAGGTGGCGGTGTGGGTCGATGAGATTGATCGACACCTTGAACGCTTTGACGAAGCCTACGCCCGGGTGATGGTCGGCAACCTGACCGGCGCCGTGGGCACCCTGGCCGGGCTTGGCCCGCAGGGTTTGGACGTGCAGCGCCGCACCCTGGAAAGCCTCGGCCTGGCGGCGCCGTTGACCAGTTGGCACAGCGCCCGCGACCGCATCCTGGAAGCGGCGTGGCTGCTGGTGCAGGCGTCGGCGACGTTGGGGCGTGTCGCCAATGAGATCTACCACCTGCAGCGCACCGAGATCGACGAAGTGCGCGAGGGGCGGCGAGCCGGGCAAGTGGGGAGTAGCACCATGCCCCACAAGCAAAACCCGTCGACGGTGGACCTGATCAGCGCGCTGTCACGGCTGGTGCGTGCGCAGATGGTTGCGCTGACCGATGCGGCTTTCCAGATGCACGAGCGTGACGGCACCACCTGGCGCATCGAATGGGCGGCCTTACCCGAGCTGTTCATTTACGCCGGTGCGTTGCTCGCTCGTATGGAAGGCTTGCTGCTGGCGGGGTTGGAGGTGCGTGAAGCGCGCATGCGCAGCAACCTGGACTTGTTGGGCGGGCTGATCCTGTCGGAGCGCGTGATGCTTGCGCTGGCGCCTCGGTGTGGCAAGCAGACGGCCCATCACTTGGTGCACGACATCGCCCTGCAGGCCCAAGACGCGGGCGTTTGCTTTCGCGACGCGCTGCTTGGCGACCCTCGGCTGCGCGGTTGTTTCAGCCCACAAATGCTCGATGACTTGCTTGACCCGACGGCCTACACAGGGCTGGCGGCCGAAATGGTCGATCTGGTGGCAACTAAAGCACGACCTCGCGCTTCAGGCGATGGCGCTGAAGCACTGATGGCAACCCAAGGCAATACCAATCAGTCCCTGTACGCTACGGAGGGTATGTGATGGATGCGCAAACTTTGGAAACGACAGCTCGTGCGTCTTGCACCGCACGTTCGGACCACCCAGGTTTTGATCATGACGGCGAGCAATGCCGCCACGAACACAGCCACATCCTCGATTCGAAAACCCACGGTTCGGGTTATGCCGGCCCGCAGAGCCGCAAGATTTTTTGCAGTCATTGTCGCCTGCAACGCTGGCTGGACGTGGAAGCCGCGCTGGCCATGGCGCAGGCCGATGTCAACATCATCCCGCGCGAGGCGGCCCTGGAGATCGAAAAGGCCGCGTTGCTATCGGGCATCAATGTGCGCCAACTGGCCGAGGGTGTGGTTGCCACTGGGCATTCGCTGATGCCATTGCTGAGCGCCCTGCAAAAAAATTGCAGCCCCAGTGCCCGTGAATACGTGCATTACGGCGCTACCACCCAAGACATACAGGACACCGCCCAGTCCCTGGAGATGCGCGATGTGCTTGATGCGATGGACCAGGCCCTGGAGACTTTGCTGGGTAAGTTGTCGACCCTGGCCGATGCGCACCGTGACTCGCTGATGGTCGCCAGGACCCACTCGATTCCCGCCTTGCCGACCACCTTCGGGCTGAAGGTCGCTGGCTGGATCGATGAGCTGTTGCGCCACCAGCAGCGCTTGGCCGAAGCCCGCCAGCGTGTACTGGTGGTGCAACTGTTCGGCGGGGTCGGCACCATGGCGGCGTTCGGCCCGGACGCCATGCCGATGCTGGAGCGTTTTGCCCAGCGCTTGTCGCTGCAAGTGCCCCTGACGGGCTGGCATGTGTCCCGTGACCGCGTTGCGGAGTTCGTCAGCACCCTGGCCATGGTTACCGCCTCGTTGGCCCGCGTAGCCGATGAAATCCGTACGCTCAATCGCTGGGAAATCGCTGAAGTGGAAGTGGGCTGGAGCGACCAGCAGATCGGCAGCAGCACCATGCCGCACAAACGCAACCCCGAAGGCTGCGAGCAGGTGGTGGTGTTGGCGCGGCTGGCCAAGGCCCAGGTCATGCTCGCGCTGGACGCGATGATTCTTGAGCATGAGCGCGATTACCGCGGTACGCGGCTGGAGTGGTGCGCGGTCGCGGACGTTTCCCACTATGCATTGATGGCGCTCTCGATTCTGACCGAGACCATCGACGGGCTCACCGTGAATGTGCAGAAGATGGAAGGCACCGCCCAGGCGTATGGCGATGCCATCTGCACCGAAGCGGTGGTGTTCGAAATGGCGCGCAAGCTGGGCAAGAGCAGCGCCTACCAGATCATCTTCGAAGTATCCCAGGCCAGCCAGCGCAATCACGTGTCGATCCGCGAGGCAATCGAGGCCGATGCGCGGGTGCTTGCTGTCATGAGTGACGGCGCCCTGGCACGGCTGTTCGAGCCCAGGACCCACCTGGGCATGTCCGAGCGCATCGTTGACAACGTGCTGGCCAAACTCGCCGGCCATTGATCCCTTAACAGACTTGCAAATTCATCAAGGAGCGACAGATGTCCAACGTTATGGAAGTTGATAAAGCCAAGGTCCAACAGTTCTCGGCGCGGATCATGGAGGATTACGGCAACACGCTGCGCGGTGCCATGCTCTACATCGGCGACCAACTCGGCTTGTTCAAGGCATTGGCCGACGGCCAGGCGGTGACCCTGGAAGAGTTGGCGCACAAGACTGGCTACAACGCGCGTTACTTGCGCGAATGGCTGGGCAGCATGGCCACCGGCAATTATGTGACCTACGACGCGCAAACCCGCCGCTACCAGATGCCGGCTGAATTTGTGCCGGTGCTGGCCGATGAAGACTCGCCGTATTTCGCCGGCGGCATCATTCAGCTGAGCGTGCCGTTCGTGAGCATGGCGCCCAAGGTCATCGAAGCCTTCCGCCATGGTGGTGGCTGCGCTGAGGAGGCGTTCCCGCTGGAAACCTGGAAAGGCATGGAGCGCATGACCATGCCCTGGTACAAGCATTACTTGGTCCAGCACTGGATTCCATCCTTGGATGGCGTCGAAGAGAAGCTCAAGACCGGCGGCAGTGTCCTGGATTTTGGCTGCGGTGCGGGCCTGGCGGCGATCACCATGGCCAAGGCCTATCCTGAGGCGCGCATTGTCGGCTGCGATTTCCACCTGCCTTCCATCGAGTTGGCGCGGGCCAACGCCGAGGCGGCCGGCGTGGGTGACCGGGTGCAATTCGAGGTGAACGACTCCGATGCGTTGCGCGGCCAGCAATTCGACTTCGTGACCACCTTTGTGGTGATCCACGATGCTACCGACCCCCAGCAGATGCTCAAGGATTTGCGCGCCGCCACGGCCGAGGACGGCACCTACCTGATGGTGGAGCTCAACCTGTCCGAAGAACTGCACGAGAACATGAACCTGTTCGGACGCGTCATGTACCCGCAGAGCACCCTCTATTGCATGACCTGTTCGCTGTCCCATGGCGGCGCCGGGCTGGGCGCGTTCATGGGCGAGAAGCGTGCCCGCCAGATGGCTGAAGCAGCCGGGTTCAGCCGCTTTCGTAAAGTGCCTTCGCAGTGGCCACCGATGCCGGCGCTGTTCGAACTCAAGCCTTGATAGAAAGCATCCGCGAGTCGCTTTGCGCAGTAAGGCAATTTAATGGCCCCTTTGTAACAAAATCCTCGCCAAAATCACTTTTATTTTCAGGTGGTTAGGTGAGGATGCAAATGCGCTCTGTGGGAATGATGCTGATTGCCTGCTCCCTGGCCGGCGGCGCGACTGTCGCGCAGGCCAGGGAATTGCGCGAGGGTGACAAGTACATGTGCAGTTGGGGCGCAGGCACGGCCGCCAGGGCCCAGGAACTCAAGTTATCCGGCGTTTCGCTGTACGCGGCCCGGCAGAAGATCCAGACCCTCAAGTTCAGCAAATCGTGGATGCGCATGATGGCCATGGGGATCACCGAGCAGACCTATGACAGCCGCTCAAGGCTCAAGCCCGAGGCGATTCGTCAGAGCTTTTATCAGGATTGCCTGCGCTACAAGGTGGCGCGCAAGTAATTTGTAGCCGACTCACAGGGAGTGAGCGTGGATCACCCTTTGTCTGAAAAACCCTTCTACCTAGTAGTTTTGACAGTAGACGGCATGAAATCTGGGGGAGCTCAATACGGGAGCACATCAACACAGGAGCACCTCATGAGCATACTTAAGATCAAAGCCACAAGTCGGCGCATCACCCATACCTCGGGGTTACTGTTACTGGCGTTGCTGGTGAGCGCGTGCAGTACCGAAATAAATCCCGAGCAACGTGGCGTAAGTTCCGCAAAGAACGTGCCTGACCCTCCCTGTACGGTCGCAGGATATTTCAAGAGTAATGAACCTGGAAAATACTACCAGTGCATATACAGCTCAGCGCAGGGAAGATGGCTTAAAAAGCTTTTTTCATGTCCTTCAGGGCAAAACTTTGATGAAGTCGCGCAAAAGTGCAAATAGCACTTCGCACTCGGTTATCCCACCGCTAAACCTTCACCCGCATCGTTGGTGCTGTGGTGATGGTCGGTTTGTTTCCCGCGCCGTACTCACGCAAACACGTTAACGTCCAAAGACCACAAAAAGCAGATCCGCTTAATACGGATCTGCTTTGTCGACCAGCGCCTCTTCTGGCTATACACTTATTTTTTGGACACGAATAGAGTCAAGCTGGGTATTGCCACCATCAAACCTTATATCCAGCTGTATGTTTTCCCCAGCATAAACCGGCCCTATCACTTGCGTCACCCAACTACTCGACGCAGAGGTGGTGAAATATTGAGAGGTGCCGCCAGGGCCACGTAACCATACATAGTTGGTAGTTGCCGCAGTCGCATGACGATACCTAACCGTTATCTGGTATCCCCCCGCACCTGCGCCAGGAAACGCTTTTGTGCAACCCAAATAATATCGAGTCGGCGCGACCAGATAAAACTCCGTACCCGATACCTGCACCTGAATAGGCACACCGCTATTCAATGGCTCCCAACCATTGCGATTAAAATTATCGAAGTCAGTCATATCGTCCAATATAGGGGGGGCGTTCTCAACAATGTAGTTGGTTGAACGCAGGGGTATGCTTTTAGAACGATCAATGTCGCCGCTATACGCCACATCGCACGATATTGTTATGTTATGACCACGAGGCACAGCCTGTAGCCAGCTGCGCACTACCGATTTGTTCCTCAACCCATTGGCAGCTTCCTGCTGGGTGATGACTTCTCCGCTCGCGGTGAGAACATCGAGCGGCGCCATCTGTGCACTGCGACAAGTGATCCATACACGTTGCCTGGCAGCGCTTAACGCCCATTTAATAATTGAGGCCAGCCCATCGCCGACAAAAGTTCTCAAGTCTAGGACATCACCGGGCGCAATATTATTGATCAATGGCTGTGGTAAATCGGCGGGCTGTATCGTATCGACCCTCACCGTCTGCACCTGTGACGGAATCGGGACCGTCACACCCGGCCGTTCTACCGAATACTTCAAGCACACGGTACTGTTCACACTGCGGTGCAAGACCTTGACCGAG